>NZ_JAGQBE010000003.1 GCF_024345475.1 Cyanobium sp. T1B-Tous | reverse complement strand
ATTTATAATTCTTTTCCGCAAATACTTTCTCTATAAAATCACATCTCCTAAGCCCGGCAACCTCCTGAATTCTGCACCCTGTCATCGCCTGGATGAAGAAGGCGTCAAAACTTGGATCAGCTTTGCCTTGTTTATTTTTGCGCATCACAGAGCAAATCTGTTGTGCTGTCGCCTGGTCGATGCACCCGTCGTCCTCGAGGCCTCTAGCGCGATCCATTTTTGTACGAATAGATGCTGATCGATCCCTAGGTAGATTGTGAAATGGATTCGAATCTAGTAGTGCTTGTTTCATGGCAGAGTTGAATACACTCTGTACATATCTCAACTCCTTACTTGCGGTTGTCCTTCTTAGTCCAGATTGGCTGAACAAGAAATCACGGTACTCTTTGGCCAGGTCTGGATCTAGCCCGCTCGGAAGTTGAACTCTGTACGCCTTTGACAGCCAATTGCGTAGACGTTCAATTGCGCTACTGATCCCCTTGACAGTTCCTGGTGCTAGCCCATCCTTTTTCTTGGCTTCGAGCAGGTTATCCCAATTTGTTCCTCGTTTCTGGATTGACGGCGGCGGTGGTGCGACAACGCCGTCTTTTTTTGCAGCACCAGCCTTGGCTATATGCTCATTTACTCGCTGTCGAAAAACGGTGAAAATAGCCTTAAGACCCAGCTCGTCTGGGTTATAACCCTGATCCAAGCAAAGTCTTTGAATCTTCAGCTCTTCCTCGATAACGCTTTCTATGGTGCAGAAGACAAGCGGCCCAGGTGCAACTTCTTCTCCATCCACTTTGACGAAGGCAATCGCCTTCGAGTTTCTTTTCCTAGTTGTATTTGCATTCCCAATCTCCCTGTTTAACAGGCTCCAATGCTCTAGATTTAAATTTTGAAGGTTCTGACCGCGTTGATATCCCCTGATCCACAGGTCCGCGAGCGCATGCCCAATCGCCTGGAGATCCTCACCGCTGTAAACGGTGTGCGGGCGTCGCAGGGCATGCTTCCGCTCCAGTAGCTCACCTGTCCGACGCTGGCAATACGCCTTGGCCTCTGCAAGTGACCCCACAAGGCTGCCGTCGGGCCTTCTGATCCATTCGTCGTACTGCCCGTTGCGTTCAAAGGCGCCAGGGTGCTCCTTGGCGAGGTGGGCCCAATTCTTGATGAAGAAAAACCCCTCACGTCCTTGGCGCCGGTAAAGGCCAAGGCCACGAGGGGTCCCTTCGACTTTGGTTGGTTTATCCCTGCCCATGGTTCCGTCCAATCTTGTGGATGATCTTGGGGACCATTCTTGGGGACTTCTCAGTATTTGTCTACTGACAAGGGGTTTGGGTCAGGCGTCGTAGTACATCACGTACTCGTGGGGGTGGGGCCGCTGGCGCAGCTGCTGCACTTCCTCGTACTTGAGGGCGATCCAGTTGTTGATGAAGTCTTCGGTGAAGACGCCACCGGCCAGCAGGTAGTCCTTGTCGGCATCGAGGGCTTCCAGGGCGCCGTTGAGGGAGGCGGGCACCGTGGAAATCTTGGCCAACTCCTCGGCCGAGAGCTCAAACAGGTCGACGTCGGTGCCATCGCCCGGGTCGATCTGATTCTTGATGCCATCGATGCCGGCCATGAGCATGGCGGCAAAGCCAAGATAGGGATTGGACAGGGCGTCGCCGGAGCGGAACTCCAGACGCTTGGCCTTGGGGCTGGGGCCGGTGAGGGGGATGCGCACGGCGGCGGAGCGGTTCCCCTGGGAGTACACCAGGTTCACGGGAGCCTCAAAGCCCGGCACCAGGCGCTTGTAGCTGTTGGTGGTGGGGTTGGTGAAGGCCAGGAAGCTGGGGGCGTGCTTGAGCAGGCCGCCGATGTACCAGCGGGCCGTCTGCGAGAGGTTGGCGTAGGTGCCTTCGCCAAAGAACAGGGGGTTGCCACCCTTCCAGAGGCTCTGGTGCACGTGCATGCCACTGCCGTTGTCGGCAAACACGGGCTTGGGCATGAACGTGGCCGTCTTGCCGTATTTCTTGGCAATGTTGCGCACCACGTACTTGTAGATCATCACGTTGTCGGCCGCGCTGATCAGCTCGGCGAACTTGATTCCCAGCTCGTGCTGGGCCGTGGCGACTTCGTGGTGCTGCTTTTCGATCGGCACCCCCAGGCTGCCCATGGTGAGCAGCATCTCGCTGCGCATGTCCTGCAGCGTGTCGTTCGGCGAGACCGGGAAGTAGCCCTCCTTCAGCTGGATCTTGTAGGCCAGGTTGCCGCCCTCCTCGAGGCGGGCGGTGTTCCAGGGGGCCTCGATCGAGTCGACGCTGTAGAAGCTGCTGCCGCTCCCGGAGGTGTAGCGCACATCGTCAAAGATGAAAAACTCAGGCTCGGGGCCGAAGTAGGCGGTGTCGGCGATGCCGGTGGTGCCGAGATAGTTGAGGGCCTTCTGGGCCAGGGCACGGGGGCAGCGGGCGTAGGGCTGGCCGCTGCGGGGCTCCTGGATCGAGCAGATCAGGCTGAGGGTTTTGTGGCTGTAAAACGGATCGATCCAGGCTGTGTTCGGATCCGGCACCATCGCCATGTCCGATTCGTTAATGGCCTTCCAGCCCCGGATTGAGGAGCCGTCAAAGGCCACCCCATCGGTGAAGGCGGCTTCGTCGATCAGGTCGTTGCAGACGGTGAGGTGCTGCCACTTGCCATGGAGATCAACGAACTTGAGGTCGATCAGCTCAATGCCTTCGTCTTGGATCTGACGGAGGACGTCCTGGGCTGTTTTGGCCATGACGAACAGAGGGGTGGGTGCCGGCCGGAATGCGGCGTGGCGGGACGGTACGGATCGCCGGGGCCCCACTATGTAGCGCTTGCTACCAATCGGCGGGTGCTGCTTGCGTAACCGTTTCTGTCACTTTGCCCAAAACGCCCCCCTGGCCTGGGATCTGGCCGAATGTGAGTGCTAGCTTCCGCTGCAGGTGCGTCGATTCAATTCCGCCATGCGCGATGCCATCACCGGTCTGATTGGCCGTTACGACCAACTGGGCCGCTATCTGGACCGGGATGCCATCGACCGGATCTCCGCCTACTACTCGGAAGCTGAAGTGCGCCTGGCGGCGGTGGAGCTGATCAATCGCGAGGCGGCGGCCATCGTGCGCGAGGCCGCCCAGCGCCTGTGGCTCGCCGATCCCGAATTGATCTTGCCCGGCGGCAACGCCTACACCACCCGGCGCCTCTCCGCGTGCCTGCGGGACATGGATTACTTCCTGCGCTATGCCAGCTATGCGCTCATTGCTGACGACGCCAGCATTCTTAATGAGCGGGTCCTGAACGGGCTCGACGACACCTACAAGAGCCTCGGTGTGCCCACCGGCCCCACGGTGCGCAGCATTGCCCTGCTGGCCGATGTGGTGTGCGAAATGCTGCTGGATGCCGGCGTGACCGCCACCGCCGTGGTGCGGGTGCCCTTCGAGCACCTCTGCCGCGGGCTTGGCGCCACCAACGTGCGCGCCCGATAAGACCATCTGGCTGCTGCTTAGGCTCCAACCGATTGAATGTCCCTCCAGGCTTTGGCTTCTCTCCCCGTGCTGCCCCCCGTCAATTCAGCCCATCGCCGCACGCTGGGTCCGATCGCCACCCCTGACCGCCTGCTGCTGGGTCCAGGGCCTTCCAATGCCCATCCCACCGTGCTCCAGGCCCTCGCCCGCACGCCGATCGGCCACCTCGATCCCCTCTATGTCGAGCTGATGGGGGAGGTGCAGGAACTGCTCCGCTACGCCTGGCAGACCGACAACCGCCTCACCATTCCGATGAGCGGCACCGGCAGTGCCGCCATGGAAGCCACCTTGGCCAACACCATCGAGCCCGGCGACACCGTGCTGGTGGCGGTGAAGGGCTATTTCGGTCTGCGCCTGGCTGACATGGCTGGCCGTTACCGGGCCAATGTCGTCACCATCGAGAAGCCCTGGGGGGAGGCCTTCAGCCTGGCCGAGTTGGAGGAGGCCGTGGCCACCCATCGCCCCAAGATCCTGGCGATCGTCCATGCCGAAACCTCCACCGGCATCTGCCAACCCATGGAGGGCATCGGGGACCTCTGCCGACAGAACGACTGCCTGCTGCTGCTCGATACGGTCACGTCCCTTGGTGCCGTGCCCCTCTACCTCGATGCCTGGAAGGTGGACCTGGCCTACAGCTGCAGCCAGAAAGGCCTGAGCTGCCCTCCTGGTCTGGGCCCCTTCACCATGGGACCCCGGGCCGAGGCAAAAATGATGGCCCGCCAAGGCAAGGTGCCCAATTGGTACCTCGATGTCACCCTGCTGAACCAGTACTGGGGCAGCGATCGGGTGTACCACCACACCGCTCCGGTGAACATGAATTTCGGCATGCGCGAAGCCCTGCGCCTGCTGGCCGAGGAGGGTCTGGACGACGCCTGGGCCCGCCATCGCCGCAATGCAGAGCGCCTCTGGGCTGGCCTGGAGCGCCTGGGTCTGGAACTCCATGCGCCGGAACACCTGCGGCTTCCCACCCTCACCACGGTGCGGATTCCGGAGGGAGTCGATGGCAAGGCCTTCAGCCTGCATCTGCTCAACAGCCATGGCATCGAGGTGGGCGGTGGCCTCGGGGCCCTGGCCGGCAAGGTCTGGCGGATTGGCCTGATGGGCTACAACAGCCAGCCTGAAAACGTGGACCGTCTGCTCAATCTGTTTGAAAGCGAGCTGCCGGCTTTTCGCCCCGCCGCCCCTGCAGCCGTCGCCGTCTGAACCAGGCCGCTAACTGGTTCCCGGCCGTCTCCCCCAGCACCCCGCCCATCACCTCCATGTGGTGGTGGGCGCTGGCGTCGGTGGCGAGGTTCAGGCAACTGCCCAGGGCTCCGCGCTTGGGATCCGCTGCCCCGAACACCACGGTGCCCATGCGCGCCTGCACTAGAGCTCCAGCGCACATGGGGCAGGGCTCCAGGCTCACCACCAGGGTGCAGCCATTCAGGCGCCAATCGCCCCTGACTCGGGCGGCCTGGCTGAGGGCCACGATTTCGGCATGGCCGAGGGGGTCGCACCCGGCTTCCCGTCGGTTGCTCCCCCAGCCGATGCAGCGACCCTCTTCATCGAGAACCACTGCAGCCACAGGGATCTCCCCACGGGATCCCGCCCTTGCGCCATGGCGGAGCAGCCGCTCCATCCACTGTTCATGGCGGTTGGGCCGGACCCCGGGTTCCGGTTGAGGGGATGGGCTGAACTCCAACGCCCGAAAACCCGTAGCGACCCTTCCCTTGTAGCCCACCCCCGCAGGTGAGAATGGCCCGATCTGATCGTTCGTCGTTGGCAAGCGCGCCACCTGCCCCGCGGGCGAGCCAGCCCCTGCCCTTTGCCAGCCCGGAGCAGCTGGATCCGGTTCTGCAGGATTTTCTGGAGCAGGCCTCCCGCCAGCTCTGCGGGTGGCTGGGCACGGCTGTGCAGCGCTCCCCCCTGCCCGGCCTGAGCATGCTGCCGGCGGTGGAGCCCCAGCTGCAAGGGTTGGCCCCCGCTGCCTTGCTGGCGGATCTGCAGGTGGTGATGGATGGGGCTTACAACCCCAACCACCCCGGTGCCCTGGCCCACCTGGATCCTCCCCCGGTGGGGGCTTCCCTGGCCGCGGATCTGATCTGTGCAGGTCTGAACAACAACCTGCTGGCCGAAGAGCTCTCCCCCAGCCTCACCCGCCTGGAGCGCAGCCTCACCGCCTGGTTGGCGGAACGCCTCGGGCTCCCCCTGGGCAGTGGCGGTGTGGCGGCCAGTGGCGGCACCTTGTCCAATTTGATGGCTCTGGTCACGGCGCGGCGGAACCGGGGGCTGGCCACCGCCAGTGATGCGGTGGTCGTGGCCAGTGCCGATGCCCATGTCTCGCTAGCCAAGGCCTTGGCGGTGATGGGCTTGCCTGCCGATGCCCTACGGCTGGTCGCGGTGGACGGCGAGGGCCGGCTGGAGCTTCAAGCCCTCGACGACGAGCTGGCCGCCCTGGAGCGCCGGGGCCGTCCCGTGATGGCCGTCGTCGCCACGGCCGGCACCACCGTGCGGGGTGCCGTGGATCCCTTAGAGGGGATGGCCCAGATCTGCCGTCGCCGGGGGCTGTGGCTGCATGTGGATGGGGCCATCGGGGCCGTGTTTGGTCTGGTGGAGTCGCACCGCTCCCGGGTGGCTGGCCTCGAACTGGCCGACTCGATCACGATCAACCCCCAGAAACTCCTGGGCATCACCAAGACGTCGTCGCTGTTGCTGTTGGCGAGGCCCCAGGCCCTTGGGGATGCCTTTCATACGGGCCTTCCCTACATGGAGCCCAGTTGGGGCGGGGGCCACGGTGGGGAGAGCGGCCTGCAGGGCACCCGGCCGGCTGAGATCCTGAAGCTCTGGCTGGGGCTGCGACAGCTGGGGCTTAACGGCATCGAAGCGGTTCTCGATGGGGCGATCGCCCGCCGCCGCCAGCTGCATGCCCTGCTGGCCGGCCACGACCGTCTGCAGCTGCGGAGCGGCGCGTTTCACCTCCTGGCCTTCACGCCGGCGGGATTGGACAGTGCTGGTGCGGAGGCCTGGAGCCAGGGCACCCGTCAGCGGCTCTTGCAACAGCAGCTGATGCTGTCCCGCCCCCACTACGCCGGCCGCCATCACCTCAAGGCCGTGCTGGGCAACCCCCACACCCGCACCTGTCACCTGGAGACCTTGGCCTCGGTGGTGCAGGCCAGCCTGGAGCAGCTGCCATGACCGAGCCCCTCCCCAACTCCCCATCGCCCCGCGGGCGCTGGGTGGCGATCGTCACCGGGGCCATCTCCATCCTGATCGGCGTGCTCTATCTCGCCCTGATCGTGGTGCTCGACAGCCGTGGCCCGCTGCAGCCCCCCCCTCCCGAAGCCCTCAGCGACGCTCCGGCCGGGGCGGCAGGCTCGGCTGCTTGGCCTGCAGTGGTTCCACCACCCGCCTGAAGGCCGCTTCCAGAAACCGGCTCAGGGCACCGTCGCGGCGGTTGAGGTCGTACTGCTGTTGCACCACCTCCTGCACGCCCCCATCCCCCCAGTCCTGGTCGCGCTCGAAGTAGGTGGCAAAGCTGAGCCCCGCCACCCGGGTGAGCCAGGCAGCGCTCACCGCCTGAATCGCCCGGCTCAACACCAGGGCGGGCACGTTGAGGCTCAGGGCGGCCGTCAGCAGCCCCACCCCGCCCTTCACCAGACCGAGCCCGGCCATGGTGCGGCCCACGGAGAGGGCGAGATCCTGGGCGCTCTGGCGACTGAGGGTGATGCCGTAGACGCGGGCGATCTCCACCACCATCTGGGCATTGACCGCGGCCGCACCCAGCAGGTCGAGTCCTGGCAGGGGCGTGACCGCGAGCACACCGGCCCCGATCCACATGTAGCGATCGACGATGGCTTCCGCATCGCTGCGCCGTTGACGCGCCAGGAGGGAGCGGCTGGCCTCACTGAGCTGGCGGCATTGCAGCAGCAGGTTGTCGGCGATCAGCTCCTCGCCGTCGGCATGCAGCACGGCGGCGATGCGCCGCAACAGGGCCTGCACCTCGGCGGGCGGCTGCAGGGGCCGCCCACCGGGCATGGGCACACTCTGGGGGGCGGCACTGGCGGCAATGACGTCCTCGGCAGCGATCCGACCGCGGGTGCGCTGGCGCAGCAAGTCGAGCAGCCGGGACTCCTCCTGTTCGCCGCGTAAATCGCATTTGTTGAGCACCAGGATCAGCCGTTTACCGAGGCTCGCGAGGGCTTCAAACACCTCCATTTCGGTGGCCCGCAGGTCCCCATCCACCACCAGCAGCAGCAGGTCGGCCTTGCCGGCCTGGTCGCGGGCGAGGCGCTCGCGCTGCAGACCGGCAGCTCCGGCCTCGAGGATCCCGGGGGTATCCACCAGCCACACCGCGCGCTGCAGGCCCCGCAGTCTCAGGCGGTAGCGCTGGGTTTCGCTGGTGGAGCCCATGGCCGCCCCCACCTCCCCCACCAGCTCCTGCAGCAGCGCTCGGATCAGGGAGGTCTTGCCCGCCGACCCGGTGCCGAACAGCACGATCACCAGATCCCCGCGCTCCAGTTCGGCGGCCATGCGCTGGCGCTCGAGGCGCAGGGCTTCACGCTCCACCGCATCGCGCACCCGGTCGAGGGTCTGGTCGATGGCGGCCAGGTTCTGGGCGGCGGCCTCACGGCGATTGCCGGGCGGCGGCGGCGGCGAGGATCCATTCCGCTGCCGCCCTTTGCCGCCGAGGCTGCCCTGGATCCAGGGCCAGGCCAGCTGCACCAGCAGCACGACCAGACCGGCAAACACCAGGAAGAAGATGGGCTGAACGATCCAGGCCGGCAGCACCCAGCTCAGTTGGAAATACAGGGTGTTGATCGCCTGCAGCACCAACCCGACGACGATCAGCCCCAGCAGGCTCAGCCCGGCGATCAGCCACAGACGGGTGCGGGTGTTCACGGAGCGGCTGTCACGGCGAGGGGGATCCCATCACGACCGGCTTGTGCGGATGATCTCGCCCCAGAGGCTGGCGGCAAGGGCGCTGCTGGCCCGGGTGGGGCTGTTGTCGTCGTTGCCCAGCCAGATGCCGATCACCCAGTGCCGCTGCGGTTCGTAACCAATGAACAGCAGATCTCGGCTGTCGTTGGTGGTGCCGGTTTTGCCCCCTTCCCGCCCGCCAACGCTGGCCATCTGGCCTGTTCCGCGCTGCACCACCGCCCGCAACAACTGCTGCATGGCCCGGGCGGTGTCCACGGAGGTCACCCGCCGGCCCGGCTGGGCCAGGTTGCTGCGGCGACAGGACCCCAGGGAACCCGTGCAGGCCTCCCCATCGGTCAGGCGGCGGATGGTGGTGGGCGGGTGCCAGGTGCCATCGTTGGCAATGGCCCCGTAGGCCGCCGTGAGCTCCAGCAAGGTGAGTTCGCTCTGGCCGAGCGCCAGGCCGGGCACGGCCGCCAGGGGGCTGGTGATGCCCAGGTCCCGGGCCTTCAGCACCAACCCGTCGAGCCCGAGTTGCTGGGCCAGCCGTAGGGCAGCGGTGTTGCTACTGGTGGCAAAGGCACTGACCAAACTCAGGGACCCCTGACACCCGCTGGCGAAACTCTGACCCCGCCAACGCAAGGGGGCACAGCTGATCGGATCACCGGGCCGGCGGCCCCTCTCCAGGGCCACCAGATAGGGAATCAGTTTGAAGGTGCTGCCCGGCTGGCGCAGCGCCATGGTGGCGCGATTGAACTGGCTCTGGCGGTAATCGCGCCCCCCGGCGATGGCCAGAATCCCTCCACTACGGGTGTCCAGCACCACCACCGCCCCCTCGGTGACCCCAAGCCCTTTGCTGGCCTGGACCCGTTGGCGCAACAGCCGCTCCACCTGCTCCTGGAGCTGGGGATCGAGATGGGTGTCGATCAGGAAGTTGCCTTCCGCCGCCACGTCCTGTCCCACGAGCTGGTCGAGATCCCGGCGCACCTGGTCGGAATAGAACGGGGCCCCCCTCCGGCCGGGGTTGCTGCGGCAAGCCTGGGGGGAGAGCTGGATGGGGCTGCGCCTGCCCCTGCGGGCCCGATCCGCGGAAATGCGGCCCGTCTGGCCCATTTTGGCCAGCACGGCGTTGCGTGCCTCCAGGGCGGCCTGGGCGTCGAAACAGGGGTCGTAGCCGTTGGGGGAGGGCAGGAGACCCACCAGCAGTGCGGCCTCCTCCAGCTCCAGCTGGCTGGCCGGTTTGCCGAAGTAATGCCTGGAGGCATCTTCGAAGCCCCAGCCCACGCCGAGGTACACCCGGTTGAGGTAGTTGAGCAGCAGATCCCGCTTGCTGAAGCGGGCCTCCAGCTGGAGCGCCACCAGCAGCTCCCGCCATTTGCGGCCTAGGGTTTCCCCCTGGCCCACCTGGTCGGGGTAGAGGCTGCGGGCCAGCTGCTGGGTGAGGGTGCTGCCGCCCTCCAGCACCCGACCCCCCAGCACGTTGGTCACCAGGGCCCGGGCGGTGCCAACCGGATCCACACCGGGGTGCCACCAGAAGCGGCTGTCTTCGCTGGCCAGCAGCGCATCGATCAACACGGCGGGATAGGCGCGCAGAGCCTGGAGTTCCCTGTGCTCCCGCGCATCGGCGGTATTGATGGGGCGTCCCTGGCGGTCGTAGAGCACCAACGGGCCACGCACCGTGGCCAGGCTGCCCCGGATCGGCGCCTGGAGGATGGAGAGCCCGAGCAGCCCAAGGCCGGCGAGCGCCACCACCGCCAGGCCCAGGCTGGCCCCCCGCAGCAGCTTCTGCAGTTGGGGCATCGGCCGCACCTGAAAGTCGAGTTCGGGCAAGCCCGCCTCCTGGCTGGGACCGAAGCGCAGGGCATCCCCATCCCGGAGGAGCAGGGTCTGCACGCGCCGTCCCTGCCACCAGAGGCCGTTGGTGGAGTGTTGATCCGTCAAGAGCCAGTGGGGGCCACGCCGCTCCAGCAGGGCGTGGCGCCGACTCACCGCCTGGTGGTCGATGCAGATCTGGCAGTCGCCATCCCGACCGATGCTGTAGGCACCGTCATGGAGCGCCAGCAGGCGAGACGGCTGGCCGGGCAGGTGGATGCGCAGCTGGGCCTGGCCGGATCGGCTGAACCGCTGCCAGCGGCGCCGAATCGCTTCAAGCCGGGGGTTGACCATGGCGTCCCAACAGGTCGATGGCAAAGCAGAGCACCGCCAGATTGATGGCCACGTCGGCCAGGTTGAACACCGGGAAGGACACGGGCACCAGGGCGAGAAAGTCGACCACGTAGCCGAGTCGCCAACGATCCAGGCCATTGCCGATCGCTCCCCCCAACAGACATCCCAGCCCCAACCAGCGGGACAGGGGCATGGGCCCTTGCCGCTGGATGAAGAAGGCGACCCCCAGGCCCACCACCAGGCTCACGAGGCCCAGCCACTCGGGATGGCCGCTGAACAGGCTGAAGGCCGCTCCGGTGTTGCGGGTGAGTTGCAGGGCCAGCAGGCCCGGCAGCCAGGGAGTGGCTGCATAGGGGGTGAGGTGGGTGACGGCCCAGGCCTTGCTGAGCTGGTCGCCGATCACGACCAGGCCGGCGCAGCTGAAGGCCAGGGCGCGCAGCCGTCTCATGGCTCAACCAGCAGCAAGCGGCGCAGCAGCAGGGCCACAACCGCCACGGCACAGCAGAGCAAGAGCTGGGGGATCAGGGGAGCCAGGCTGTAGCTGACCAGCAGCACGCCCAGGTTGGGGCCCCATCGGCCGGCCAGGCCGCCCAGCAGCAGGTTGGCGATGCCACAGAGTTGCAGCACGCCGAGTCCCACCACGGACGCTCCGAACAGGCTGAGCAGATCGTCCATGCCGGGTTGGCGCGCCAGCTTGCCGGTGAGCCAGGCGGCGGGAACAAATCCAGCCAGATAGCCAAACCCCGGGTCCAGCAGATAGGCCGCTCCACCCCCGCCATGGAACACCGGCAGTTGGAACAGCCCCAGGCTCAGATAGGCCACCGCCGCCAGCATCCCGCTGCGGGGTCCACACACCAGGGCGGTGAGCAGGAGGGCCGGGACTTGCAGGGTGATCGGCAGGATGGCCACACTCCAGCTCCCCCCGGCTGCGGGCAGCGGGGCAGCGGCCTGGATCAGTCCGCCCACCAGAATCAGCAACAGGCCGGCGATGGCGCCGCTCCAGGTGGCTAGGGCCCGCAACTGTTCCAACGTGTCTAGAGCCCATTCTGGGGGGTCGTGCCAACCCGGTTCCCCGTTGGCATGGCGGCTAGGTTGCGCCTATGGACGAACACTCCACCCAGCCCATCGGCCCGGAGACAGCCGAGGCGCCCACCTTTGCGCTCGGCGATCAGGTGCGCTTGAAGGCGCGGCAGCGCTATCTGAAGACGGCCGATCCCATGCCCATGCTGCGACCGCCCGATCTGGTGGATCCGGACGAGCTGGGGCAGGTGGTGGCGATCAAGGCGCGGCAACAACTGGCGGTGCGCTTCCGCCGTGGCACGTTCCTGATCGACACTGACCAGCTCAGCGGCTGAGTGGATGGCTGCTCCAGGCCCGTTCGCCAGCCTCCAGGGCCATCGGCGGACCACAGAGGCTCAGGGCCGGTGCTGCCAGTTGGCGCCGTGCCGCGGCCATGAGGTCGTCAGCGCTGAGCTGCTCGGCTCGGAGCAGGGTGTCGGCGACGTACGACCACCCCAGGCCATGGCCCAGCACCAGGGCTTGGCGGTCGGCAATCTGGCCGCAGGTCTGCCGGCCCATGGCGTCCTGACCGCGGAATTTGGCCTTGGCCAGGGCGAGCTCCCCAGCGCTGAGCGGCTCGTTCAGCACCCGTTGCCACTCCTCCAGTAGGGCCGAGGTGGCTTCCGACGCCCGATCCGCCGAGGTGGAGAGGTGCCAGATGAACGGGGTCGCGCCGCGGCGGGCGGGGAGGTGCACGCCCACGTCGTAAGCCAGGCCGCGTTCCTCCCGCAGGCTCACAAACAGGCGGCTGGACATGCCCATGCCGAGGTGGGCCTGAAGCAGGCGCAGGGCCAGGCCATCCGGGTCGCCGAGGGGAACGGTGGCAGCCCCAAGCATCAAGACCATCTGCTCCGTCTCCTGCTCCAGACTGGCGAAGCGCGGCGCGCAGGCTGGTGCCTCGGGGCCTGCCCCCGACGTCGGAGCCGTCGTTGTCCAGGGGGCCTGCTGGAGCGTGTCCTGAAACAGCGCCGCCAGATCGTCATCCACATCCCCGCAGGCCACCAGCAGGGCGCCCCCGGCTCCAAGGGACGGCACCAGCGCCAGGATCGGGCCGGCCTGCAGGCTGGCCAACTCCTCCTCCACACCCAGGGGGTCGTGGCCGTAGGGGCCCTCGCCGTACAGCTGGCTGCGCAGCTGGTCGTGGGCGAGCTGGAAAGGATCCTCCCGCTGGCGCTGGAGGCTCTGCAGGTTCAGGCCGCGCTCGAGATCCAACTGGTCGCTGTGGATCCAGGGTTCGCGCACCATCGACAGCAACAGGGGCAGCAGGTCAGCGGCGTCACTGCTGGCACATTTGAGACTGAGCACCAGGCTGTCCTCGTTCGCCTCACAGCGCAGGGCAGCCCCGCGGCCCTCCACCAGGTCGGCCAGGGCTTCCGCTCCATAGGTGCCACAGCCCCGGGTCATCAATCCGGCCAGCAGCTGGGCGGCGCCCCGTTCACCGGGCCGGTCTTCGCTGCTGCCACCACGGATCCAGAGCCGACTCGCCACGATCGCCGGACCGGGCCTCGGCTGCCAGATCAGGGGAAGTCCCCCCGGCAGGCTGGTCTGCCGCCAGGGCAGAGGCGGGGATGGGGTGACGCTCATGCCGGCACCGCCTCCAGCACGCAGGCCCGACTGGGATCGAGCAGGGGCAAGCCGTCCTGCAGGAGCGCCTCGGCGCTCCAGGCGTCGATGTCCTCCAACGGCAGGGTCAACCCATGGCAGCGTCCCCAGAGATGGTTGTTGCCAATCAGCCCCGCCACGCCGCCGGCGGCTTCCAGGCCGAAGCGGTAGCCATTGGCCACCAGCCGTTGGGCCCGCCGCCATTCGGCATCGGGCAGGCCCTCGGTCATCAACTCCGTCCAAACCTCGCTGATGGCCTGGCGCACCGCTGGCAGCTCATCCGGTTCGCAAATGGCCTCCAACAGGGCAAAGCTGCCGCTCTCCATGACATGCAGATCGAGGTCGATGCTCTCCACGATCCGCAGCTGCTCCCGCAGCCGTTCCACCAGCCGGCTGCGGCGCCCCTCGGCCAGCACGGTGGTGAGCAGATCGGCGCCCATGACGCCGTGGAGATCGGCGGCTGGGGGCAGGCCCCACAGCATCAGCAGGCGGGCCGACTCCAGACGGGGCAGCGCCAGCCGATGGTCGCCAGCGCAAACGGCCAGGGGCGGGCGCTGGGGGGGCTCCACCACCGCCGGCAGGTCAGCCAAGGCGCTGCCTTCGATGCGCTCGATCAGCTCTTCAGGGTCCAGGGCGCCCGTCAGAGCCAGCACACAGCGATTAGCTCCATACAGCCGTTGGTGGAACTCCGCCATGGCCGCCGGGGTCTGGGACTGCAACAGCTCCCGCCGGCCCAGGATCGGCTCACCGTAGGCATGGCCGGGGCAGCCCAGCTGCAGCAGCTTCTGCAGGGCCATTTCATCGGGCTGATCCTCGCTTTGGGCGAGTTCTTCAAGCACCACCTGGCGCTCCATCTGAAAAGCGTCCGCCTCTAGGCGAGGCCTCAACACCAGATCAAGGAGCAGGTCCAGAGCGTCGCCGGCGGCCTCCGGCGGGATCAAGACGTGGTAGTGCACGTCGTCAAAGCCAGTGGCGGCATTGCTGTTGCCGCCCATGGCCTCGATGCGGAGATCAAACTGGCCAGGCCCCAGCTGCTCACTGCCCTTGAACACCATGTGTTCGAGAAAGTGGGCCATGCCGCTTTCCCGGTTGTCTTCGAAAATGCTGCCCGCCCGACACCAGAAATCGAGGCAGACCAGGGGAGCCTCCGCGAGCGGCAGGGCCACCACCCTGGCGCCATTGGCCAGCTGGTGATCCCTGGGGGAAGCCAGGCCCGGTAGCAGGGAGTTGGCAGGGGCCAGGGGCAAAGCTCAGATGCGTGGCAGGATCTGCATTCTGCTGGCTGCGCCCCCCGCCGTGAGTTCCGCCTCCCCTTCGCCCCAGGTTCCCGGTGTGGGCAGCAGCGGCGGCATCCACCCCCTAGTGGAGGCCCTGGCCGAGCGAATCCGCATCGCCTGGCAGGGGTTGCCTGAGCTGGCCCCCCTGGCGGTGGACCCGGACCTGGAAGCCATCAGCGGCAGCCTCGATGGCGAGGCCCTGTTCATTCGCAACGAGCTGTACCAGTGCCGCGGCCTGCGCAAGCTCCATCTCGAAACCGCCCGCCTGGGGGCGGGGCTCCGGATCCTGCACTGCGTCCTGTTTCCCGATCCGCGCTACGACCTGCCGGTGTTCGGGGCCGACATCGTCGCCGGCCCGGCTGGGGTGTCGGCTGCGATCGTCGACCTCTCACCCGTACGGGGCACCCTGCCCGAGGCCATCGCCGACGGTTTGGCGGCCCTCCCCTCGGGGGCCTACAGCCAGCAGCGGGACCTGCCTGGCTGGGCCTCCATTTTTTCCCCCTTCGTGCGTTTCGTGCGCCCCACCAGCACCGAGGAAGAAACCGCCTTCCTCGATGAGGTGGGTGGCTTCCTGACGGTGCTCGCCACGGCGATTGGCACAGCCGAAGCGCAGGCGTCCGACCATCCGGCTACGGTTGAGCGCTGGCAGGGTCAGCTCCGATATTGCAAGCAGCAGAAACAAAACGACAAGACGCGCCGGGTGTTGGAGAAGGCCTTCAACCCCGCTTGGGCCGACCGGTACATCGAAGAATTGCTCTTCGACGATCCGCCGGCTCCATGAGCCGCGCCCTGCAGACCGTTCCCAAGGTCTGGTGGGTCACGGGGGCTGTGCTTGTCGTGGTTCTGGGCCTGGCGCTCAGCCGCCAGCAGCGTCCGAAGCCCCTGCCGATCCCCCAGGCCTCCCAGTCCGCGCGACAGCCGGAAGCGGTGGCGGCTCTCGGCCGCCTGGAACCCGCTGGGGATGTGCGCCGGCTGGCCGCGCCGATCAGTGGCATCGGGGGCAGCCCGCGCCTGACCGGCCTGCTGGTGGAGGAGGGCGATGCCGTCCGGCGAGGGCAGTTGCTGGCCCGTTTTGACACGGCCCCGACGTTGGTGGCCCAGCAGCGCCTGCTCGACGCCCGTCTCTCCAACCTGGACAGGCGCCTGCAGGTGCAGACCCGCGACATCGGTCGCTACCGCCAGTTGAGCCGCTCTGGGGCCATCCCCAGTGGCGAGCTAGATACCCGGGAAACGGCCCTGCTGGAACTGCAGGGTCAACGCAATGAGGCCTGGGCTGAGCGGGAGCGCATCAAGGCAGAACTGTTGCTCACCGAGCTCCGGGCCCCGATCGATGGGGTGGTGCTGAAGCTCCATGCCCGTGTCGGCGAGCGCCCTGGCGACGCAGGGGTGCTCGAACTCGGCGCCAGCATGCGGATGCAGGCTGTCGTGGAGGTGTACGAAAGCGACATCGACCGGGTCCAGCTCGGCCAGTCCGTGAGCCTGATCAGTGAAAACGGTGGCTTCCAGGGCACCCTTCATGGTGAGGTGATCCGGATCAGTCCCCAGGTTCGGCAGCGCTCGGTGTTGTCCACCGATCCCACGGGTGATGCCGATGCCCGGGTGGTGGACGTGCGAGTGGCCCTGAATCCCGCCGACAGCCAGCGGGTGAAAGATCTCACCGGCCTGAAGGTGATTGCCCGGCTTGGGGCCGTTGCCCCCGGTGTCGCTGGCACGGGCGGCTGATGCTCGGACGCCTCTGGCAGGGCCGGCGGATCCCCCTGGCCTGGCTGCTGCTGACGCGGCAGCCGGTGCGGCTCTTGGTGGCGCTGGCTGGGATCGCCTTCGCTGGCATTTTGATGTTCATGCAGCTGGGGTTCCGCGACGGGCTGTTCGATGCCAGCGTCACGATTCACCGGCTGTTTGACGCCGATCTGGTGTTGATCAGTCCCCGATCCAGCAGCTCGGTGAGCATGGCGGGCTTCCCCCGTCGGCGGCTGGTGCAGGCCATGGCCGATACCGCCGTGGAGGGGATCACCCCGGTGCACTGGAATCTGCTGCTCTGGCGCAATCCGGAAAACCGTGCCACCCGCTCCATCCTCACCCTGGGATTCGAGCCCAGTGATCCCCTGTTCATCGATCCATCGCTGCAACCCAAGGCGAAGCTCCTACAAGACCGGGGAAGGGTTCTCTTTGATGAGCGCTCCAGGCCTGAGTTCGGCCCCGTGGCCGAGTGGTTCCGCCAGGGCCGCACCGTCGAGAGTGAGATCGGCGGCCAGCGCGTTCGGGTTGCGGGACTGGTGGGCCTCGGCACCTCCTTCGGTGCCGACGGCAACTTGCTCACTAGCCATGAGACCTACCTGAAACTGCTGCCCAACACCCCTCCGGGAAGCATCGAGGTGGGGCTGATCCGGCTACGGCCGGGTTCCGATGCCGCGGCCGCGGTGGAGCGGCTGCAACGCCAGTTGCCCGATGACGTCACCGTGCTCACCAAGGACGGGTTCATTGCCTTTGAGCAGAACTACTGGCGCACCAGCACCTCGATCGGCTTCATCTTCACCCTGGGGGCGGCCATGGGATTTGTGGTGGGCTGCGTAATCGTGTATCAGATCCTCTATTCCGACGTGAGTGATCACCTGCCCGAGTACGCCACCTTGATGGCGATGGGCTATCGCCTGCCAACGCTGTTGGGCGTGGTGGCCCGGGAGGGGTTGCTCCTGGCCACCTTCGGCTACCTGCCGGCCTATGCGGCAGGGCAGGGCTTGTACCTGCTGGTGCGGAATGCCACCCAGCTGCCGGTGACGATGAACACCACCCGTGCGCTCACGGTGTTCACCATGATTCTGGTGATGTGCATGGCTTCGGCGGTGCTGGCCATGCGCAAGCTCGGCGATGCCGACCCGGCGGAGATTTTTTGATGGCGCCGATGGTTCTGGTGTCCGGTTTGCGGCACAGCTACGGCAGCGGTTCCATGCGCCGCCAGGTGCTGCAGGACATCAGCCTGCGGGTGGATCCAGGGGAGGTGGTGTTGCTCACGGGCCCATCCGGCTGCGGGAAAACCACCCTGCTCACCTTGATCGGTGCCCTTCGCCAGGTTCAGGAGGGGTCGGTGCAGCTGTTCGGCCAGGAGTTGCGCGATGCCAGTCGGTCGTCCCGCCTGAGCTTGCGCCGCAGGATCGGCATGATCATTCAGGGCCACAACCTGCTGCGGTGCCTCACCGCTGAGCAGAACGTGCAAATGGGTGCGGACCTTCTGCAAGGGCTCAGCTACCGAGCCCGCCGTGACCGTTCCCGGGAGTGGCTGCGCGCGGTGGGGCTCAGTGACCATCTCGGCAAGCTGCCCCACGATCTGTCCGGGGGCCAGAAGCAGCGCGTCGCCATCGCCCGTGCCCTCGCCGCCAGGCCCCAGCTCCTCTTGGCCGACGAGCCCACCGCTTCGCTCGACTCCCGGACCGGTCGGGAGGTGGTGGAGTTGTTGAAGGGTCTGGCCAAGGACCAGGGCTGTGGCGTGTTGATGGTCACCCATGACCCCCGCATCCTGGATGTGGCAGACCGCCTCGTGCAAATGGAGGATGGCCAGTTGAGCCAGGGTGCTTACGCGATTGAGTAGGCTGAGTCCTCGCCTCTCCCCCAAGCCGCCGTCCGCATGGCCAAGCGCAGGAATCTCAAGAAAGAAAAGCAGGAACGCAACCGCGCCTACGCGCGCAAGTTCAAGAAGCGCAAGCTGCGCAACGATGGCCGTGGTGAAGGCGCCGGTAACGGTGTGACCGGCACGGCCAACAACGGCGGAGCTGCCGACTGATCAGCGCCCTGTGGCGTTGCTCGGGGGATCCTGCGGGATCCCCTTTTTGCTGTCGAGCCTCCAGCGACGACCCCCATCCCTCAGTCGACCACGATGTTCCTCAGCGTCGTCATTCCGACCTACAACCGCCTGCCGATCCTGCAGAAGTGTCTTCAGGCCTTGGAACAGCAGGACCTGGCTGCGCCCATCACCGGTTACGAGGTGGTCTTGGTCGACGACGGCTCCACCGATGCCACAGTGTCCTGGCTGCATGAGCACGGGGCTGACCTCCCCCATCTGCGGCTGATCCAGCAGGAGCATGGTGGTCCGGCGGAGGGTCGCAACCGGGGGGTCACCCAGGCCCGCGGTGACGTCATCGTGTTCATCGACAGCGACCTGGTGGTGACCCCCAGTTTTTTGCGCTGCCACGCCCAGGCCCTTGAGCGCCGTTGGCGCCAGCGGGGGCACCGCCGCTGCTTCACCTACGGCGCGGTGGTCAACACCGCCAGGTTTGAAGACCCCACCAGTGAGCCCCACAAGCTCCAGGATCTCTCGTTTGCCTATTTCGCCACGGGCAATGTGGCCATCGACCGCCAGGTGCTGGAGCAGGCCGGGTTGTTCGACACCCGCTTCCGGCTCTACGGCTGGGAAGATCTGGAGCTGGGTGAACGGCTGCGGCAGCTCGGGGTCGAACTCGTGCGCTGTCCTGAGGCGGTGGGGTACCACTGGCATCCGGCCCTGCGCCTGGAACAGATTCCCGATCTGATCCGGGTCGAACGGGAGCGGGCGAAAATGGGCTGGGTTTTCTACCTCAAGCACCCCACCCGTCGGGTGCGATTCATCATTCAGTACACCTGGCTTCACCGTCTCCTCTGGGAGCTGCTCACCTTGGGCGGCCTGCTCAATGAGCACAGCCTGCGGCCCCTGTTGGCCTGGCTGATCCGCAAGGGCCATCCGGGCTTGGCGATGGAGCTGCTGCGGCTCCCCCTCAACCGTTTGGGGGTGCGGGCCCTGCATGCCGAAGCCCACAGCACCATTTGATAAGGTGCCTGGGTTCCATTCACCCCGCACACCTGCGTGTTTCGGGTGATCTGAGCGATTCCCCCCACCAGCTTCCGTGGCTGGCTGGGCTGCTCTCGATCCCTGGCAGGTGGAGGCAAACCCGAAACCCCCCAAACAAGCCATGGCTGTTGTCACTCTCGCCGAAATGATGGAGGCGGGTGCCCACTTTGGGCACCAAACCCGCCGCTGGAATCCCAAGATGTCGCGCTACATCTATTGCGCGCGCAACGGCGTTCACATCATTGACCTCGTGCAGACCGCCGTCTGCATGAACAACGCCTACAAATGGACCCGCAGTGCCGCCCGCAGCGGCAAGCGCTTCCTGTTTGTCGGCACCAAGAAGCAGGCCTCCGAAGTGATTGCCCAGGAAGCCACCCGTTGCGGGGCCTCCTACGTCAACCAGCGTTGGTTGGGCGGCATGCTCACCAACTGGACCACGATGCGCGCCCGCATCGATCGCCTCAAGGATCTGGAGCGCATGGAGAGCTCCGGGGCCATCGCCATGCGGCCTAAAAAAGAAGCGGCCGTGCTGCGCCGGGAGCTGGAGCGCCTCCAGAAGTACCTCGGTGGCCTGAAGAACATGCGCCGTCTGCCCGACGTGGTGGTGCTGGTGGACCAGCGCCGCGAAACCAACGCCGTGCTCGAGGCCCGCAAGCTCGACATTCCCCTGGTGTCCATGCTCGACACCAACTGCGACCCTGACCTCTGCGACGTGCCCATCCCCTGCAACGACGACGCCGTGCGCTCGGTGCAGCTGGTGCTCGGCCGTCTGGCGGATGCCATCAACGAGGGCCGTCACGGCGCCCAGGATCAGGGCCGGGATGACGAGGGCTGAGCCCCTCCCCAGTCCTCCATACAATTTCCCGCCCGCCGGGACTTCTCTCCCTATCCCTACTTCCCATGGCTGAGATTTCAGCAAAGCTCGTCAAGGAACTGCGCGACAAGACCGGCGCAGGCATGATGGATTGCAAAAAGGCCCTGTCCGAATGTGGTGGTGATGCCACCAAGGCCACCGAATGGCTGCGGCAAAAGGGTATTGCTACCGCCGAGAAAAAGGCCAGCCGCACGGCTGCTGAAGGAGCCATCGGCAGCTACATCCACACCGGCGCTCGCGTGGGTGTGCTGGTGGAGGTCAACTGCGAAACCGACTTCGTCGCCCGCGGCGAGGTGTTCCAGGAATTGCTCCGCAACGTGGCGATGCAGATCGCGGCCTGCCCTGGCGTCGAGTACGTCAGTGTGGATCAGATCCCCGCTGAGGTGGCCGATCGGGAGAAGTCCATTGAGATGGGCCGCGACGACCTGGCTGGCAAGAAGGAAGAGATGAAGGCCAAGATTGTCGAAGGCCGCATCGGCAAGCGGCTCAAGGAACTGGCCCTGCTGGACCAGCCCTTCATCAAGGACAGCACCGTCTCCGTGGCCGAAATGGTCAAGCAGGTGGCCGGCAAGGTGGGTGAAAACATCCAGGTGCGTCGCTTCACCCGTTTCACCCTCGGCGAGGGCATCGAGGTGGAGAAAGCCGATTTCGCTGCCGAAGTGGCGGCCATGACCCAGGCCGCCTGAGCGGTCCGCCCGTGACGCTGCTGGAGGCTGCCCACCAGCAGCTGGATGAACTGGAAGAGCGGCTGGGGGCTTCTAACCCCCAGCTCTACAGGCACCTGGCGCTGTATCTCCAAGTCCTCCGCGATGGTCTGCTGGGCGCCGTTCAGCAGGCCTGTTTCCATGTGGCCACGCAGGTCTATCCCGACCGCTATGCGGACTTGCCCCAGTCCCAGCGCCAGGTGCTGCACCGTCGCATGGCCAACCTGGTGCAGCGGGCCTCCAGCCTGCTCACGGTGGAGCAGCTGACCCATCTGGCGGTTCAGATCTCGCGCGAGCAACAACGGGAGCGGCGGCGCCAACGGGGCCGGTTGCTGGAGGCCCTGGAATCCGGCCGTGACCCCGATCCCGAGCCCACTCCCCAGGGCTCGGTCCACCTGGGACTGGAGTTGCCGATCGGTGCAGATTTCCTCCAGCCCTCCCGCTTTTCCCTCCAGCAGCCCGGTCCTGAGGTGGACCACGACGATGGGGACCACGACGACGGGGATGCCTCCTCCCAGGCTGAGGACTCCAGCGATACGGCCGACGCGACCATCGAAGCGATGGCGGAAGCCCTCGCCGCTTGGATGGGCCAACAGACCTCCAGTCCAGCGGTCACGCCCTGGGAGGGAGGTTCGCTACCCACCAATCCGGAGCTGTTGCTCACGTGGCTCAAGGGCTTTGAGGCCGCTCTGAGCCGGCGCCTGCGAAACCTTTCCCACGCGCTCAATGTGGATCTGCTGCGCCTGGGAATCACCCGCACCCTGCTGCCGGTGAGTCTTCTCGATGCAGCCCTCGCCGGCCAGCTCGACACCCAGGAGGCACCGGCCAATCTGATGCGCCTGCCCCTTCCCTTTGGCCCGGATCCGGCCCCCTCCCAGCTGGACGCCACCGCCTTGCTGCTGCGCACCACGGATCTGGAGTTGGCCCTGCCCCGCTTGCGCACCTGTCGCAATCGCATCCAGCAGCACCGCCAGGAGGTGCGCAGAATGGCCCAGCACTATCGCCGCATTCAGCGGCGGGTTCAGGCGCTCGAGGCGGAACAGCTGTGGCTGCAGGACATCAACCCAGCCCCGCCCCTTTCGAGCCCGCCCGCGTAGAAGCGTGGCTCAAGGCCCTCCAGCAGGCCTTGCAGGTGGAGGCTGATCGGGGTTTCGGCGACCTCAAGGGGCGCCAGTGCTGTTTCAGCGTGTTCGTGGTCCAGCAGCTGCAGGAGACCCCCGCCGAGCTGCCCGCGGCAGCCCTGGAACGGGTGCTGGAGCTCCGGTCGGGATTCGAGGGCTATGGGGCCCTGTCCCTGGCCCGTCGTCAGTCACTGGTGCGTCAATGCCGCGAGCGGCTCCATGCCCTGAGGCAGGCCCAGCGCCCGGTGTTGGCCGTGGCGCCCCCCCGCCTGCGGTTGGTTCAGGCGGGTGCCGAAACGGCCAGCCCAACGGGCAACCTCCAGTTCGACGCCGACACCCCCCTAGCGGAGATCCGGGGGGTGGGCCCCAAAACCGCATCCCGCTTGGCCCAGCTGGGGTTGCTGCTGGTGCGCGACCTGGTGCACTACTACCCGCGCGACTACCTCGACTACGCCAACCTCGTGCGCATCTGTGGTCTGGAGCCGGGGCGCACCGCCACGATCGTGGCCACCGTGCGCCGCAGCCACGCCTTCGCCAGTCCGCGCAATCCCAATCTCTCCATTCTCGAATTGCATCTGGTGGACTGCACCGGCAAGATTCGAGTGAGCCGGTTTTTTGCCGGCCAACGCTTCTCCAGCCCGGGCTGGCTCAAAACCCAGCAACGCCAATTCCCCCCCGGGGCCACCGTGGCGGTGAGTGGCCTGGTGAAGGAGACGCCCTATGGCCCAGCCTTCCAGGATCCCTTGATGGAGGTGCTGGAGTCCCCCCAGGCTCCGGTGCGCTCCGAGACCATCGGCCGACTGCTGCCCGTGTATGGGCTGACAGAAGGCCTCGGTGCCGACCGCCTGCGCCAGGTGGTGGAAGCCGTCTTGCCGTTGGTGCGCCACTGGCCGGATCCCCTGCCCGAGGCCCTGCGCCGCAGCCAGGGCCTGGTCACCCGCGCCGAGGCCCTGAGCGGAATCCATGCTCCGGCCGATCAGGAGCAGTTGCAGGCGAGCCGCCGCCGCCTGGTGTTCGATGAGTTCCTGTTGCTGCAGCTGGGCCTGGCCCAGCGCCGACGCCAGCTCAGCCAGCGCCCCGCTCCCCCCCTGGCCCTGCCGTCCGGGGGGGAAGGATTGGTGCAGCGCTTCCTGGCCCTGTTGCCCTTTGCGCTCACCGGGGCCCAGGAGCGGGTGCTGGCGGAGATTCGCGCCGACCTGGCCCGTCCCCAGCCGATGGCCCGGTTGGTGCAGGGGGATGTGGGCAGCGGCAAGACCGTCGTGGCCCTGGCCTCCCTGCTCACCGCCATCGAAGCGGGCTGCCAGGGGGCGTTGATGGCGCCCACCGAAGTGCTCGCCGAGCAGCACTACCGCAAGTTGGCCGAGTGGTTGAACCAGCTGCATGTCCGTTCGGCCCTGCTCACCGGGTCCACCCCCGCGCCCCGGCGCCGGGGCCTGCTCGAGGATCTGGTCAACGGTCAGTTGCAGTTGCTGGTGGGCACCCACGCCCTGTTGGAAGACCCGGTGCAGTTCGACCGCCTGGGCCTGGTGGTGGTGGATGAGCAGCACCGCTTCGGGGTGCGCCAGCGCAACCGGCTGCTCGCCAAGGGGCTCCAGCCCCACCTGCTCACCATGACGGCGACCCCCATTCCCCGCACCCTGGCCCTGTCCGTCCATGGAGACCTCGACGTCAGCCAGATCGATGCCCTGCCCCCAGGTCGACAGCCCATTCGCACCCATCTGATCAAGGCCAGCCAACGCCAGCAGGCCTACGGGTTGATCCGGGAGCAGATCGCCCTGGGGCAACGGGCTTACGTGGTGCTCCCCCTGGTGGAGGAGTCCGACAAACTCGACCTCCGCTCGGCCGTGGAGGTGCACCGCCAGCTGAGTGAGGAGGAGTTTCCGGATCTCCGCGTCGGCCTCTTGCATGGCCGACTCAACAGCGCCGACAAACAGGCCGCCATTGGCGCCTTCGCCAGTGGAGAGACCCAGGTGCTGGTGAGCACCACCGTGGTGGAGGTGGGTGTGGATGTGCCGGAAGCCAGCGTGATGGTGATTGAACATGCGGAGCGCTTCGGGCTGGCCCAGTTGCACCAGTTGCGTGGGCGGGTCGGCCGGGGAGCGGCCGCATCGCACTGTTTGTTGATCAACGACAGCAGCAATGTGCTGGCCCGGCAGAGGCTTGAGGTGCTCGTGCGCTCCAGTGACGGGTTCGAGATTGCCGAGATGGACCTGCGGCTGCGGGGACCCGGGCAGGTGCTGGGCACCCGCCAGTCGGGTCTGCCCGATCTGGCCCTCGCCAGCCTCACGGACGATGGTGAAGTGCTGGAGCTGGCCCGCACCGTGGCGCAGGAGATCACCCAGGCCGATCCCGACCTTCAGGCCCATCCAGGGTTGGCCCTGGCCCTGGCGGAGCAACGCCGCCGCCAGATGGATCAGGCTGCCCGTCTCAACTGACGTCCTCCTCGCCTTCCGCCATGGCGCTGCGCCCTTGGAGCCCGATTCCCATTCACGAGTGCGGCGAACCGCTGGTGGCCTTGCCCAGCCAGCTTTGGCGCCTGGAGCCCCATCCCTACAGGCTGCTGGGGGCTCCCTATGGGCCGGAGGGTGACCCCTTCCGCTTGCGTCAGGGTGTGGTGGAACGGCTGCTGCAGGCGGAGCAGGCGCTGCGGGAGGACGTTCCAGGCCTGCGGCTGGCGATTTTCGATGCCTGGCGTCCGCTGGCTGTGCAGCGCTTCATGGTGCGCCATGCCCTGCTGCAGGAATGCGCCCAGCAGGGCGTGAACCCACACCAGCCGTCTGGGCAACGGGATCGGATCGAAGCCGAGGTGGGGCGGTTTTGGGCCCCGCCGAGCGATGACCCAGCCACCCCTCCCCCCCACAGCACCGGAGCCGCCGTGGACCTCACCCTGGCCGATGGCGCCGGGCTCCCCTGCCCGATGGGCGGTGCCATTGATGCGATCGGGGCCGTCTCTGAACCGGAGTTTTATCGGGCTGCCGCTGAGCGCGATCCCGATGGCGAGGCCTCCCGATGGCACCGCCATCGGCAACTGCTGGCGCAGGTGATGGCCAGCGCCGGCTTTGCGCAACATCCAAATGAGTGGTGGCACTTCAGCTGGGGAGATCAGCTCTGGGCCTGGCGCAGCGGGACTGCGGCTGCCCGTTACGGCCGGGTCGGGGAGGAGGAGAGCTCCCGAAACAGCTGATCGGCCTGCGGGCGGGTGAGCAGGTCGCGGGAGACACAGCGCCGCAGCGTGCTGCGCGTCATTTCGAGTTGGATGAGGCGCAACTGGGCAATCACAGCCTCGCTTTGATCGGCATAGGGCTGGAGCTGCTGCTGGAAGGCGCTACGAATCCGCTCCGGTTCACAGGTGGTGCGGTCGGGGTCGTACCGGGTCGGCGGGGAGGTGGGAGGTGCGGGCTGCTGGCGTCCAAGCCCCGCCGAGGCCTCCATCGCGCCCAGAGGCACCAGCAGGCTCGCCACCAGGCTGCCCACGAGTAGTCCAAGGGCCCGGTCAAGCCGCGGCCGGATCATCCAGCTCCGGCCGCCAGCCACTCCTGCACGGTGCTGCGTCCACTCTTCACCACGAAATCCCCGAGGCTGCGGCGCCCGCCTGCGGTGTGCCAGGCCTGCAGCAGGGGCTCCAAGGTGGCCTCCAGGGCCTCCAGGGGCATCCTCTCCAGGTATGGCTCGGCCAACCGACTGAGGTTGGGGGTGCCCCCAAGCCACAGTTGGTATTGATCCACCCCACTGCCCACCAGGCCGATCTCGGCCATGTAGGGGCGGGCACAGCCATTGGGGCAGCCTGTCATGCGCACCAGCACGGAGCGGCTGATGCCGATGCGTTGCAGCTGCACGTCCAGACGCTCGAGGACATCGGGCAGGATCCGCTCCGCTTCGGTGACCGCTAGGCCGCAGAGGGGCAGGGCCGGACAGGCGATCGCATGGCGTGCCAGGGGGGCGGTCTCTTCCGGGGTCTCGTAGCCCAGGGCAGCCAGATCTGCCCGCACACTGGCCCGCTGGGAGGTGCCGATGTTGCAGAGCAGCAGATCTTGGTTGGGGGTGAGCCGCACCTCCAGCTTGTAGGTGTCCACCAGGCGACGGAGCCCCTGCTTGAACGCGCCTTCCAGGCGACCACACAGGACGGGCAAACCCACGAACCAGAGGCCCCGGCTCTGCCGGTGCCAGCCCAGATAGTCCTCCAGCTTGGTCTTGGGCTCGAGGCGCATCCCCTTGATCGGATGGGCGAAATAGTGGGCCTCCAGCTCCTGGCGGAACCAGGCGACGCCGCGGTCGTGGATGAGGTACTTCATCCGGGCATGGCGGCGCTGCTCCCGATCGCCGTGGTCGCGTTGCAGGGCAACGATCGACTGCAGGAGATCAAGCACGTGATCGATGGCCACATAGCCGAGGGGGTCGGCGGTGCGGGCGAAGGTCTCCTCCTTGTTGTGGGTGCGGCCCATGCCCCCGCCCACATAAACATTGCAGCCCTGGGCATGGCCCTGGGGATCACTGAACAGCACCAGGCCGATGTCCTGGGTGAGCAGATCCACCGAGTTGTCGCCCGGCACCGTGACCGCCACCTTGAACTTGCGCGGCAGGTAGGTGCTGCCGTAGAGGGGCTCGGCCGCGTCGCCGCTGAACACCCCGCCCTCCTGCTGGCGGGCCTTGACGGATTTCACGGTGGAACTGGGCTTGATCCGATAGCTCAGGTCCCCATCCACCCAAATGTCGAGATAGGAGCCTTCCGCCGCCTGGGGGGCGAGCAGGTCAGCGATGTCATCGGCGAGCTTTCGTGCGGCGGGGTAGCCGGCTTTCTCAAACGGGGCTGCCGGCGCCATCACGTTGCGGTTGATGTCACCGCAGGCGGCCAGGGTGGAGCCGAGCTCGCGCACGATGGTGCCGATCACCTCCTTGAGGTCGTCCTTGCGCACCCCATGCATCTGGAAGGCCTGGCGCGTCGTGGCCCGCAGGGTGCCATTGCCGAGCCGGTCGGCGAGTTCGTCAATCGCCAGGTAGAGGGAACCGGGCACGCGCCCCCCGGGATTGCGCAGGCGCAGCATCATCTGCCAGTCCTTCTCGGCACCCTTGCGGCGGTTGTCGCGGTTGTCCTGCTGGTAGCTGCCGTGGAACTTGAGAATCTGGACCGCCCCTTCGGTGAAGTTGGCGGCGTCATTGGCCAGTTCAGTCAGCAGAGGCTCTTTGAGATGGCCGCTGCTGTCCTTGAGCTGTTCGAATTTGGACGGGGCTTTGGCACTCGAGCCGTGCGTGACATCGGGCATCAGGTCCTGCGCTCAAGGCTCGGCACAGTCCGAAGTTAGCGAACGGCGTTCAATACAGTCGCGCTGTGTTGCCTGCTGCCCGTGTCGACCTTTTTGCTCGAAATCGGCACCGAGGAACTTCCCGCCGATTTTGCGCGTCTGGCCCTGCCCCAGCTGGAGCGATTGGTGCGTCAGGACCTGGCAGCGCTGCGACTCCAATACGACGGGATTCATTGCACCAGCACCCCCAGGCGGCTCGTGATCCGTGCCACTGGGATCCCGGAGCGACAACCCGATCTGGAAGAGGAGCGCAAGGGCCCGCCCGGATCCCAGGCCTGGAGTGATGGCAAGCCCACGGCGGCAGCCCTCGGGTTTGCCAAGCGCTGCGGGGTTCCAGCCGAGAGCCTCGAGCTGCGGGAGACCCCCAAGGGCCCCTTCGTGTTTGCCCGCTGTCAGGAGCCGGGCCGTCCCGCTCTGGAGGTGCTCTCCACCCAGATCCCCCAATGGATCGAGGCGTTGCAGGGTCGCCGCTTCATGCGCTGGGGGGAGGGGGACAGACGGTTTTCCCGGCCGGTGCGCTGGTTGGTGGCCTTGCTGGGCGGCACGCCGATCCCTGTCACCCTGGCCGACAGCGATCCGGCCATCCAAGCCGGCAGGATCAGCCGGGGCCATCGCCTGGTGGAGGCGAGGGTCGAGATTGCCAGTGCCGACAGCTACGCGGTCGATCTGGCCGCCGCTGGGGTGGAGGTGGATCGCGAGCGACGCGGCACCTTGATCCGCGCCGCGGTGGCCTCTGCGGCTGCCGTTCATGGTGCCGATGCCGATCTCCCCGATGCACTGTTTGACGAACTGATTGACCTGGTGGAATCCCCGTCCTTGCTGGAGGGTGGATTTGATGACGCCTTTTTGGATCTCCCAGCGGAGGTGCTCTGCACGGTGATGCGGGCCCATCAGCGCTACGTCCCGCTGGTTCGCCAGGGGCTGTCGCCGGATCCGCTGGCCCTGAATGCCCGTGACAGCCTGCTCCCGCGCTTTCTCTTCATCAGCAACGCCTTGCCCGCAGCGGCAGCCACGGTGTCGCGGGGCAATGAGCGGGTGCTCAAGGCACGGCTGGCCGATGCGGAGTTCTTTGTGCGGGCCGACCGTTCGGTAGCCAGCATCGACCGCCGGGCCCAGCTGGCCCGCGTCACGTTCGCGGAGGGCCTGGGTTCCCTGCTGGATCGCACCGAACGCCTGGAATGGTGCACCGATGTGTTGCTGGAGCACCTGCAACTCCCCCCGGCCTGTGGCGACCATGCCCGCCGGGCCGCCCACCTGTGCAAGCACGATCTGGTCAGTCAAATGGTGGGGGAATTCCCCGAACTGCAGGGGGCCATGGGGGGCAAGTACCTGGTTGCAGAAGGGGAACCCACCGAGGTGGGGCTGGCCGTGTTGGAGCATTACTTGCCCCGTGGAGCCGGCGACAGCCTGCCCAGTTCCGACGCTGGAGCGGTGGTGGCCCTGGCCGAACGGCTGGAATTGCTGCTCAGCATCTATGCCAAGGGGGAGCGGCCGAGCGGCTCCTCCGATCCCTACGCCCTGCGCCGTGCCGGCAATGGCCTGCTGCAGATTTTGTGGGAGCGGGGTTGGGCCCTCGATCTGCAGGCCCTGCTGCAGCGCTGCACGGCCCATTGGGCATCGTTGCTGCCCACCTTTGCGGTGGATGCCACGGCGCTGGCTGCCGAGTTGGCTGAGTTCCTGCGCCAGAGGCTGGTGAGCTTGCTGGAGGACCAGGGCGTGGATGTCGATCTCGTCCAGGCCGTCGCTGGTGACGGCCTGGCCCTGGAGCGCATCCTCAGCGACCCGTCCGACGCCCGCCAGCGCGCCGATCTGTTGGCCGCCTTGAGGGCCAGCGGTGAGTTGGAGGGCGTCCAGGCCGTGGTGACGCGCGCGGCCCGCCTGGCTGAAAAGGGCAGTCTCGACGCCACCGTGCTCAGCCCTGCCGGGGTTGTTGATGCCAGCCTGTTCGAGACGTCCAGTGAGGCGGCCATGCTCCAGGTTGTGGAGCAATTGCAGCCGATCGCCACCGGCCGTGATGCCGGGCGCCACGCCGCCCTGGCGAAGGCCCTGGCGGCCAGCCGTGACACCCTGGCGGCCTTCTTTGATGGTGAGCAGAGCGTGTTGGTGATGGCCGACGATCCGTCCGTGCGCACCAACCGGCTCAACCTGCTGGGCGTTCTGCGCAATCAGGCGTCCGTCCTGGCGGACTTCAGCCGCATTGCCGGGTGAGGGCCCCCTAGGCTGAAATTCATCGGGTCGTTCCGATACCCGTTCAGACCTGGGTTTCCGCCTGACTCTGCTCCCTTCTGCCCAGGCCGCGACGGTACCGACCCTGCGCCGCAAAGATTTTCAGCTGGAGCCCTTTCGCCGCAGCGACGACCGAATCGCCCTCTGGCAGCTGCTGAACACCCTGGTGCCCACGGCTCTGCTGTGGGCCTGCATTGGTCCTTTAGCTGAGGCGGGAGGGCTCTTGCGGCTCCTGCTCCTGCCGGTGCTGGCTCTGCTGGTGCTGTTCTCGGCGCGCTCCTTCGCGCTGATGCATGACTGCGGCCACGATTCCCTGTTCCACTCCCGTTGGATGAATCGACCGGTGGGCTTCCTGTTGGGCGGCCTCAATGCGATTCCCCAGCACCCCTGGGCCCGGGGGCATGCCTTTCACCACCTGCACAACGGCAATTGGGAGCGCTATCGCGGCCCCTCGGCCCTGCTCACCCGCAAGGCTTACCTCGATCTCGCACCAAGGCAGCGCTGGCTCTATGGACTGAGCCGCCACCCTTTGATGTTGGTGCCGGGAGGCGGCTACTACCTGCTGGTGAGGCCACGGCTGCAGCTCGTTTTTGGCCTCGTTGAATGGCTTCGGGCCATGGTTGCCCACGTGGGCCAAAACGGCCTTGGCGGTCTCGTTGACCTGCCCCGGCTGAGTCGTGCGTTTCAATCCAGCCATTGGTATACCGCTGGCGAGTTCCGAGATCTCGTGGCCAACAACGTGGTGGTGCTCACCAGCTGGTGGTTGATGGGAGCCTGGCTGGGCCAGGGACTTTTCTGGGCCTGCTACCTGCCGGTGATGACCCTGTCAGCGTCCCTTTTCCTGTGCATCTTTTTTGTGCAGCACAATTTTGAAGGCTCCTACGCCAGTGGCAGCGAAGATTGGAGCTATCTGCGGGGGGCGCTAGAGGGAAGCAGCAATCTGGATGTGCATCCGCTGCTGAACTGGTTCTGGGCAGACATTTCCTTCCACAGCATCCACCACCTCTGTGAACGGATCCCCAATTACCGGTTGAGGGCCTGCCACCTGGCCAACGCTGAAAAACTCGCCGCAAGCCGGGTGCTGCGATTGGCAGATTTCGCCAGCTGCTTCACCTACATCCTCTGGGATGCGGAGCAAGGGCGCTTGATCACCCTGAGCGAAGCTGCCGAACCTGCTCACCAAGGCTGACAGACTGCGACGACGCCCTCTCAGCCCTTGCCAGCCAACACGGGTTCACGCTCCCCGTCACCAGCTTCGGAAGCCTTCTGCTTGCCGCCCACCTTGATGCCGCCCTTGATGCTGCTCACCGCCAACATGGCGATGACCTCAGCCTCATCCCGCACGGCACTGTCCACCGGCTTGTAGCCCTGGGGGGCAAGAGCGTTGCCACGCAGGACGGAACCCAGGGTCAGCAGCGTCAGTTTGAGTTGCTGCCAGGGATTCATCAACACCACCCGCTTGTAGAGGTAGCTGTCGAAGGTGAGGCGCTGAACATCTTTGTCATCGCACATCTCCACGAAGGCTTCGCGGGCTGCATCGTTGCGATAGAAGATGTTTTGCAGAATCTCGAGCACCTTGTAGGTGGCGCCGTACTGGCGATCCCATTTTTTCAGATACTTTTTAAGATCCGCTTCGCTGGGAACTTTGGTGCCATTGGCGCTGGATTCCACGATCTGCTCGGCACACATGCGGCCGCTTTTGGCCGCGAAGTAGATGCCTTCCCCAGAGCTCTTCGTCACATAGCCGGCGGCATCCCCCACGAGGGCCATTCGACCCACGACCCGGCGCGGGCGGGGATGCTCGGGGATCGGGTGGGCCTCCACCTTGATCACCTCACCGTTCACCAGGCGCTTCTTGGCTCGCTCGCGGATGCCTTCCTGCAGGCTCTTGATCAGGCCCTGGTTCTGCTGCATGGTGCCGGTGCCCACGGCCACGTGGTCGTACTTGGGGAAAACCCAGGCATAGAAGTCGGGGGACACGTCCGTTCCCACGTACATCTCGGCCAGGCTTTCGTAGTACTTCATCTCCTCGGGGGGCAACTTGATGCGCTCCTGGAAGGCGATCGCCACGTTGTAGTCACCGGCATCCATGGCCTTGGCCACCCGGCTGTTGGCACCATCGGCGCCCACGATCAGGTCGACCTCCAGGGTTTTGGTTTCGCCGGTGGCCTCGCCTGCCGCGTAGTCGGAGTAGGTGAGGGTGTAGGGCCCCTGCCGGTTGGTGCCGGTGTCGATCTTGGTGACCAGACCATTGACCAGCTGGGCCCCCAGGTCGGCGGCGCGATTGCGCAGGAAGGCGTCCATCACCTCTCGGCGACACATGCCGATGTACTCATCGGCGTTCTCGAGGTTGATGTCCACCTCCCGGTTGGAGGGGGAGATCATCTTCATGTTGCGGACCTTGCGGTCGATGATCGACTCGGGCAGGTCGAACTCGCTGACCATGCAGAGCGGAATGGCTCCGCCACAGGGCTTGGCGTTGTCGAGCTTGCGCTCGAAGATCCAGGTTTGAATGCCGGCCTTGGCAAGCACTTCAGCCGCACAGGAACCACTGGGGCCGCCACCCACCACTGCCACACGCAACATCTGAAAACCGCTCCGCCAGGAAGGATGTTGGGCCGAAGCTAACACCGCTGAGCGGCCGGCTGGTGGCCAATCCGCTCTCCCCACCTAGGATCTTTATTCCTTCTTTCAAAGGGCCGTTGTCCGGTGCCAGCCAGGGGACCCGCGTGACCCGTCGCCCTCCCCGCCGTTCCGGCCTGGACGACATCCCAGTGGCCCGGCGCACCAGCCCGGCCCTGACCCCCGCCAACCGCTGGTTGCTGCGGTTGACCGTGGGTACGGGCAGTCTCCTGGTGGCCCTCACGCTGCTGTTGGTGTGGCGCCCCCAGCCCCTGCAGCGGCTCTTGGCCCCTCCTCCCGTGAAGGGCCTCAACGCCCGCACGACGCTGGACGGCCGGCTGCTGGGCCACTTCCCCTATCCAGAGGTGGCGGCAAGCCAGCGGGTGGCTGTGGCCCCCGGATTGGAATTGCATCGCGAGGCCGCAGAAGCCCTGCTCGCCATGCAGCGCGATGCCGCCAGCGCTGGGGTGGATCTGGCGTTGCTGAGTGCCTTTCGCTCCATTCCGGTGCAGAACGACCTGTTCTTCGGGGTGAAGTCGGAGCGGAACCAAAATGCCCGGGAGCGGGCAATGGTGAGCGCCCCGCCGGGTTTCTCCGAACACAGCACCGGTTACGCCGTCGATCTCGGCGATGGTCGGGCGCCCGCCGCCAATCTCTCTCCCGCCTTCGACCAGACGGCGGCTTTCGCCTGGCTCCAGGACCATGCCGCCCGCTATCACTTCGTGCTGTCCTTTCCGCGGGGCAATGCCCAGGGCGTCAGCTACGAACCGTGGCACTGGCGCTTTGAGGGAACCGCTGCGGCGCTCAAGGTGTTTGAACCGGCCCAGCGCCTGAGCCGCTGATGGGCGTTCCTGAGCTGCTCGCACCGGCTGGCACCTGGGAAGCCCTGCGGGCTGCCGTGGCCAACGGGGCTGACGCCGTCTATTTCGGTGTCGAAGCCTTCAACGCCCGCATGCGGGCCGCGAACTTCCGCCGGTCCGAGTTGCCGGAGCTGATGGGTTGGCTCCATCAACGCGGCGTGAAGGGCTTCCTCACCGTGAATGTGTTGGTGTTCACCGATGAACTGAGCGAAGCCGCAGGCCTCATCCAGGCCGCGTCCGAAGCCGGGGTGGATGCCCTGATCGTGCAGGACATCGGCTTGGCACGGCTCGCCAGGGACCTGGCCCCCCAGCTGGCCATCCACGGCTCCACCCAGATGTCGATCACCAGCGCCGCCGGAGTAGCCCAGGCCGCCGCCCTGGGCTGTGAGCGGGTCGTGCTGGCCAGGGAGCTGGCCTTGACCGATCTCGAGCGGCTTCAGAAGCAATTACTGCAACGTCAACTGGCCATGCCCCTGGAGGTGTTTGTGCATGGGGCCCTGTGCGTGGCCTACTCGGGGCAGTGCCTCACCAGCGAAGCGCTGGGCCAACGCAGTGCGAACCGGGGCGAATGTGCCCAGGCGTGCCGTCTGCCCTACCAGTTGATCGTGGATGGGGTGGAGCGGGATCTGCAGGAGCAGCGCTATCTGCTCTCACCCCAGGATCTGTCCGCCTGGGAACTCCTGCCCCAGCTTGCCGATCTGGACATCGCCAGCCTCAAGATCGAAGGCCGTCTTAAGGACGCCACCTACGTGGCCGCGGTGACCGATGCCTATCGGCAGAGCCTGGATCGCCTCACGGCAGGAGACCAACCAGGCCCCCAGAGTGCCGAGCAACGCCGGTCCCTGGAACTGAGTTTTTCGCGCGGCCTGTCCACCGGATGGCTGACCGGCATCGACCACCGCACCTTGGTGCATGGGCGCTGGAGCAAGAAGCGGGGCCCCCTGATCGGGGCGCTAGAGCACCTCGATCCCCAGGGCTGGTGGACGCTGCGGAGCTCCGCTGCGCTCAAGCCTGGCGATGGCGTGGTGTTCGAGGTGGCCGGCGGCAACCCTCTGGAGGCTCCGGCCGAGGTGGGCGGGCGCGTGATGGCGGTGCAGACCCGGCCTGGGAACCGGCTGGCGATCCGTCTGGGTCCTGGACGGATCGATGGTCGCGGCCTGAGCCAGGGCAGTCCCTGCTGGCTCACCAGCGATCCCAGCCTGGAGCGCGACTGGCAACGGCTGGCTACGGCTCCCACCCCCGAGGCTTGCGTGGGGCTGCGGCTGGCGGTGTTCGGGCGGGAGGGCGAGCCCTTAACCCTCACCGTGCTGGAGGCCGTGGGGCGATCGGACCAGCCCCGGCTGGCCAGCGCTGCTCTCAGGGTGTGCTCGGCCTCCCCTCTCCAGCGCGCGACGGGCCAACCCCTCGACCACGATCGCTTGGTGGCCCAGCTCGGCCGGCTCGGTGGAACGCCCTGGCGCCTCGATGGGCTGGAGCTCGACCTGGAGGGGCTCCTGTTCCTGCCCGTGACGGAACTCAACCGCATGCGCCGTGACCTGGTGGAGCTGCTGGCCCAGCTCGGACCAGAGGCGGGTGCTGCCCACCCACGAACGCTGCCCCCGGCACCGGAGCAGCCCGATCTGCCGGCCCTGATGCAACGGCTGGCCGCAGTGACAGGCGCTGAGCCCCCTGGCCCTGACGGTGACCCCGTCACGCCCCCCGACCTGATCGTGTTGGTGCGCAACCTGGACCAGCTCCGGGCCCTGCGAGATCAGCCGGTTGCCGCCGTGATCGCCGACCTGGAGCAGCCCAGCGACCTGCGCGAAGCCGTGGCGATCGGACGGGGCTGCTGGCCCCGGGGGATCTGGTTGGCCGGGTCCCGCATCACCCGACCGGACGAGCGCTGGACCCTGGAACCGCTGCTGAAGGCCAGTCCCGACGCCTATCTGGTGCGCAACGCTGACCAACTGGAGGTTCTCAGCCCCCTGGCTCCCTGCCACGGCGACTTCTCCCTGAATGTGGCCAACCCGCTCACGGCCGCTTGGTTTTTGCAGCACTGGCAGCTGCAGTCCATCACGGCCAGTTACGACCTGGATCTGCAGCAGATGCTGTCCCTGGTGCGGGGCTGCCCCGCCGGCCGGGTGGCCGTCACGGTGCACCAGCACATGCCCCTGTTTCACATGGAGCACTGTCTGTTCTGTGCGTTCCTCTCCGACGGCCACGACCACACCGACTGCGGCCGACCCTGCGACCACCACAACGTTGTGCTGCGCGATCGCAGCGGCAGTGACCATCCCCTGTTGGCTGATCTTGGCTGCCGCAACACCCTGTTCAACGGCCGCGCCCAGACCGCGGCTGAGGCCCTGCCCCAACTGCTCCGGGCTGGCGTCCGCCAGGTGAGGCTGGAGTTGCTGCTGGAGACGGCTGACGAAGCCCGGCACCGGGTGCAGCAGTATGCGGCGACCCTGCGGGGCGAGATCAGCGGCCGCGAGCTGTGGCAGCGGGAGCAGCTGGACAGCCGTCTCGGTGTGACCCGCGGCAGTCTCAGAGCTGGCAGGGGCGTGGGATAGAGTTGACTCCTGGCTGCAAGTTAAAAGTCGCTTCTCGTTCAAGATTCTCGGTCAAGTTCAAGATTCTCGTTCAGGAAAGCTTCTCTCCAAACTTCAAGTCAACTACAAACGATCACTAAATCAGGCCTATTTAAACGTAGGTCATCCCAAGTATGAGTAGTGCACACCCAGGCACGCCGATTCGCAATATTGCGATCATTGCCCACGTTGACCATGGCAAAACCACCCTGGTGGATGCCCTGCTCAGCCAGTCGGGCATTTTCCGTGAGGGAGAGGCGGTTCCAACCTGTGTGATGGACTCCAACGATCTCGAGCGCGAGCGCGGGATCACCATCCTGTCGAAAAACACTGCCGTTGATTACGACGGCATCCGGATCAACATCGTCGACACCCCCGGCCACGCGGACTTCGGTGGCGAGGTGGAGCGGGTGCTGGGCATGGTGGATGGCTGCCTGCTCATCGTGGATGCCAATGAGGGCCCGATGCCCCAGACCCGCTTCGTGCTGAAGAAAGCCCTCGAGAAGGGATTGAGGCCGATCGTGTTCGTCAACAAGATCGACCGGGCGCGGGTGGATCCCGAAGTGGCTGTGGACAAGGTGCTCGACCTGTTCCTGGAGCTTGGCGCCGATGATGACCAATGCGATTTCCCCTACCTCTTTGGTAGCGGCATGGGTGGCTACGCCAAGCCGGACATGAAGACCGAGAGCGACAACATGAAGCCGCTCTTCGAAGCCATCCTGCGTCACGTGCCGCCGCCGGTCGGCGACCCTGAGAAGCCCCTGCAATTGCAGGTCACCACCCTCGACTACTCAGACTTCCTCGGCCGGATCATGATCGGCCGCATTCATAACGGCACCATCAAGGCGGGCCAGCCCGCGGCCCTGATCCGTGACGACGGCAGCATCAAGCGCAGCCGCATCAGCAAACTGCTTGGCTTCCAGGGCCTGCAGCGGGTTGAAATCGAAGAGGCCCGCGCCGGCGACCTCGTGGCTGTGGCCGGTTTTGATGAGGTCAACATCGGCGAGACGATCGCCTGCCCCGATCACCCCGAAGCTCTCCCCCTGATCCGGGTGGACGAACCCACCCTGCAGATGACCTTCGTCATCAACGACTCGCCGTTCGCCGGCAAGGAGGGCAAGTTCGTCACCAGCCGCCAGGTGCGTGACCGCCTGCAGAAAGAACTGCTCACCAACGTGGCGCTGCGGGTCGAAGACACCGATTCCCCCGACCGCTGGGCCGTCAGCGGCCGGGGTGAGCTGCACCTCGGCATCCTGATTGAGACCATGCGCCGCGAGGGCTATGAGTTTCAGGTGTCCCAGCCCCAGGTGATCTTCCGCACCATCGATGGCACGCCATCGGAGCCCTACGAAACCCTGGTGCTCGATGTGCCCGAGGAATCGGTGGGCGCCTGCATCGAAAAACTCGGCATCCGCAAGGCCGAGATGCAGAACATGGAGAACACCAACGACGGCCGGACCCAGCTGGAGTTCGTGGTGCCATCCCGGGGCCTGATCGGTTTCCGTGGGGAGTTCATCCGCGCCACCCGGGGGGAAGGGATCATGAGCCACTCCTTCCTCGACTACCGCCCGATGCAGGGTGATATGGACAATCGCCGCAACGGCGTGCTGATTGCCTTTGAGGAGGGCACAGCCACCTTCTATGCGCTCAAGGGCGCAGAAGATCGGGGTCAGTTCTTCATCACCCCTGGCACCAAGGTCTACAAGGGCATGATCGTGGGCGAGCACAACCGTCCGCCGGATCTGGAGCTGAACGTCTGCAAGGCCAAGCAGGTGACCAACATCCGCTCCGCCGGCGCTGAAGTGCTCGACACCCTGCAGGCACCGATTCAGATGACCCTGGAACGGGCGCTGGAATACATCGGTCCCGACGAGATGCTGGAAGTCACGCCCGAATCGATCCGTCTGCGCAAGCTGCCGTCCAAAAAGGCGGCCAAGCGTTAACGGGTGACCCTGCTCCAGTCACAGCCCCACCCCCTGGACCCTGAGGAACAGGGGTTGCTGGCCGATCCGCGGTTGGCTGAAGCCATTGCCCTCTTCAATGCGGGGGATTGGTATGGCTGCCACGATGGTTTTGAGGCCCTTTGGCACGAGACCGCTGGCGCCATGCGGCCTGTGTTGCAGGGCATCCTGCAGATCGCGGTCGCCGAGCTGCACCACGAACGGGGCAATCGGCGCGGGGCCACCATCTTGATGGGCGAGGGGTTGGGCCGGTTGGGGCGTGCCGAGGACATCGCCCTCGGGCTCGACCTGGACTCACTCCGTCAGACGACCACCGTGCGCCTGCGTGCCCTGCAAGAGCATGGATCACTAGACGGCTGTCAGAGCCCGAGACTGGTTGCAACGCCGGCGCAACAGCCGTCTGTAGATTGCTCGAAGAGCGGTGCAGGCCCGAGCCCTTGGTCGATCTGATGCTGGGTTTCTGGTCCAGGCGGCTGGCTGCCCCTCTTGCCATTGCTGCCTCCTTCAGTGCCGCCGTGGCAACGGCCCAACCGGTCGCCCCCATGTCCCCGGCTGCCAGCCCGATGGTGGTGACCCCCACCAACGGCTTGGTGACGATTGAGTCCGACCTGCAGAAAGCCGACAACAGCACCGGTGTGGTCACCGCAACCGGAAATGTCCGCATCGTCTATCCCGACCAGCGGGTGGTCGCCACCTCGCGCCAGGCCCAGTATTTCAGCCGCGAAGGCCGGGTTGTGCTCAGTGGCGATGTGGATGTTCTCCAGGAGGGCGGACACAGCATCCGCGCCGAACGGCTCGTGTATCTCGTGGAACGCGAGCGCATCGTGGCTGAACCAGCCCAAGGAGAACAGGTTGTCACGCATTACCGGCTCAACGCGCCCATGGTTCTGAAGCCATGAGCTTGGAGTTGGTTGATGTCGTGCTGGCGATTGGCGGCCGGCTCCTGGTGAACCATGTCTCCCTGCAGCTCGAGCCCGGAGAAGTGGTGGGTCTGCTGGGCCCGAACGGAGCCGGCAAAACCACAACCTTCGGCCTGGTGACAGGCCTGATGCGTCCTGACTCGGGGCAGGTGTTGATGGACGGCCAAGGGATCGAGCAGCTGCCCATGCCCCAGAGGGCACGGCTGGGCATCGGCTATCTGCCGCAAGAGCCGAGTGTGTTTCGGCAGTTGAGCGTGCGCGACAACCTCAGCCTGGCCCTTCAGGAAAGTGCCACACCACTGGATCAACGTCGGGAACGGCTGGAGGGCTTGATCACGGATTTCCACCTCACGGCCTTTCAGCACCGCAAGGGATACCAGCTCTCCGGCGGCGAACGTCGTCGCTGTGAAGTCGCCAGGGCCCTCGCCGTCGGCCTGGAGGGGCCCCGCTACCTGCTGCTCGATGAACCCTTCGCGGGGGTGGACCCGATCGCGGTGGCCGATTTGCAGGAGCTGATCGACCAACTCAGAAGCCGGGGCATGGGGCTGCTCATCACCGACCACAACGTGCGCGAAACCCTGGCCATCACCGATCGGGCCTACATCCTCTCGGAGGGCTCGATTCTGGCCGCCGGCAGCTCCGAAGAGGTGGGATCCGATCCCCTGGTCCGCCGGCACTACCTCGGTGAGGCCTTCCGGCTATGACCATGCTGCACCGCTGCCGCCAATCCGTGCTGCGGCCCTGGAGGCAACTCCCCCTCATGGATCGCTGGCTACTGGGGGAGCTGATTGGTCCGCTGATTTTCGGGATCGCCGCCTTCACGGCCGTTTCACTCTCGGTTGGAGCGGTGTTTGAGCTGGTCCGGCGGGTGGCCGAGTCGGGCCTTCCTCTGGATGTGGCGGTTCGGGTGCTGGTGCTGGAAATGCCGTCGTTTCTGGTGTTGTCGTTCCCGATGGCCACCTTGATGGCCACCCTGCTCACCTATTCCAAGCTTTCTGGCAACAGTGAACTCACGGCCCTGCGCAGCGTGGGGGTGGCCACCTGGCGCATGGTGATGCCCGCCGTGGCCGTGGCCCTGGTGATGACCCTGCTCACCTTCACCTTCAACGAGGCGATCGTGCCGCGCACCCTGCTGGAGGCCAAAAACACCCTCAACCGGGCCATCGGACGGGCCGTGGCGGGTGAGCAGAAGGACAATGTGATGTTCTCGAAGTATGGGGAGATCTCGGCGCCTGATGGCAGCACGGAGCGCGGACTGACCCATTTTTTCTATGCCCAGCGCTTCAACAAGGGCGTGATGGAACGGGTCACCCTGCTCGACCTCTCGCGCAGTGATCAACGGGTGTTGCTCAGTGCCGATCGGGCCCGCTGGAGTGAGCCCGATGCCCAGTGGGAATTCTTGGATGGCCACGTCTTCGGGGTCACGGAGGGCACCGATAGCGCTACCACCTCAGCGGATTTCGACCGCTACCTCTACCCCCTAGGCAGCCAGCCGCTGCAGGTGGCGAAATTGCCGAAGGATTCCAACTCGATGACGATTGGTCAGGCGCGTACGGCCGAACGGTTGCTGCGGGAAGCCAGTGATCTTCAGGGGGCGAGGAAATTGCGGGTGCGGATTCAGGAAAAATTCGCCTTCCCCGCGGTCTGCCTGGTGTTCGGTCTGATCGGTAGCAGCCTCGGCGTTAGACCCCATTCCCGACGCAGTCGCAGCCAGGGATTTGGACTCAGTGTGCTGCTGATCTTCGGCTACTACCTAGTGGCGTTCGTGTTCAGCTCCCTTGGCGTGAAAGGGGTGCTCAGCCCCTATTTTTCCGCTTGGTTACCCGTGGTGATCGGACTTGGTGGCGGCCTGTTTCTGTTACGACAGGCCAGCCGCTGAAGGCGCCGGCGATTCGCCAGACTGCCCCAACCTCATGCCATGCCTGTGCCTGCCCTGTTGACTGATCCGGTGCTCGGCCTTGGCCTGGCGGCGTTTGCCCTGCTGTTGTTGGTGCTGCCGCTGGCCTTTTGGTCCCTCAGTGGGGGGCGCACCAGCGCGGCGGTGCGGCTGCTGGTGGCCGTCGCCAATCTCTGCCTGACGGCCCAACTGGTGTTGCGCTGGTGGGATTCGGGCCACTTCCCGATCAGCAATCTCTACGAGTCCCTCTGCTTCCTGGCCTGGGCCTGCACCCTCACCCAGCTCCTGGTTGAGCGCAGCTGGCCCTCCCCGCTCGTTCCAGCCGCCGCCACCCCGATGGCCCTGGGCTGTGTGGCCTTTGCGAGCTTCGCCCTCCCCGACCGTCTCCAGGAAGCCTCTCCCCTGGTTCCAGCTCTGCGTTCGAGCTGGTTGGTCATGCATGTGAGCGTGATCATGGTGAGCTATGCGGCCCTTCTGGTGGGCTCGTTGCTGTCGCTGGCCGTGCTGTTCACGGACCGCCGCAACGCCCTGGAGCTGCGCAGCAGCTCGATCGGCAGTGGGGGCTACCGCCAGGCCCGCTTGGCCGTCGTGGGAGAGGGGCCTGATGGCACGGGCGCCCCGGCCATGCAGCTCAGCAGTGTGGCCATCCCGGTGGTGGAACAACTCGACTCGCTCAGCTACCGCACGATCACCGTGGGGTTTCTGCTGCTGTCCGTGGGATTGGTGAGTGGAGCCGTATGGGCCAATGAGGCCTGGGGAAGCTGGTGGAGCTGGGATCCCAAGGAAACCTGGGCCCTGATCTGCTGGCTCGTCTATGCGGCCTACCTGCACACCCGTTTGATTCGCGGCTGGCAGGGCCGCAAACCTGCCCTGGTGGCAGCTGCGGGCCTGGTGGTGATCGTTGTTTGCTATATCGGCGTCAATCTGTTGGGTATTGGCCTGCACAGCTACGGCTGGTTTTTCGAGAGCTGAACTGCCATTGAAAAGCCCCCCTCGAGGGAGGGGGGCTCAGCGGCGATCCAAACCGAACGGCCCTTGGGGGGATCAGGCCGCCACGGCGACGGGTCGCTTGCTGTTGCGAATCCCGGTAATGGCGGCGGCGTAATCGGGTTGGTTGAAGATGCCCGATCCACTCACAATCGCGTTGGCACCTGCCTCGAGCACCTTCCAGGCGTTGTCGGCCTTGATGCCTCCATCCACCTCGATCCAGGGATCGAGACCACGCTCATCGCACATGCGGCGCAGGTCGCGGATCTTCTGAACCTGGTTGTCAATGAAGCTCTGGCCCCCGAAACCAGGGTTGACGCTCATGATCAAAACCAGATCACAGAGCTCGAGGCAGTACTCGAGGGTGTCCAGCGGGGTGCTGGGGTTCAACACGGCTCCGGCCATTTTGCCGAGATCCTTGATCTGGGCCAGGTTGCGATGCAGGTGCGGGCAGGCCTCGACCTGCACCGAAATGATGTCTGCGCCCGCCTTGGCAAAGTCAGCCACATACTTCTCGGGCTCCACGATCATCAGGTGGACGTCGAGCGTTTTGGTGGTGACAGGGCGGAGCGCCTGAACGATCAGGGGTCCGATCGTGATGTTGGGAACGAAGCGCCCGTCCATCACATCGACGTGAATCCAGTCGGCACCAGCCTGGTCGACGGCACGCACGTCCTCGCCCAGGCGGGAGAAGTCGGCGGAAAGGATCGACGGGGAGATGACCAGGGACTTGGTGCTCATGCTGGGCTCGTCGCAGGGTTCGTGATTGTAAGGAGGCGCCTGGGACGAAGTCACTGATACAGTTGCGGCCGCTTCAAGCCCGAAAGGCCTAGCAGCAGCAGGACTCAGACCCCGTGTCCCGCCGGGCCAACGCCGTTCCCTGAAGCCCATTCCCCTGCCGGATCACCGTGGATCGCACCCTCATCCAGGAAATTCTTGAGGTCGTTGAGCAAGCCGCCATCGCCTCTGCCGAGCTCACAGGCCTGGGCAAGAAAGACGAGGCAGACGCCGCTGCCGTGGAGGCCATGCGCAAGCGCATGGGCCAGATCCAGATGCAGGGCCGCATCGTGATCGGTGAAGGTGAGCGCGACGAGGCGCCCATGCTGTACATCGGCGAAGAGGTCGGCAGTGGCACCGGTCCCGGTGTGGATTTCGCTGTGGATCCCTGTGAGGGCACCAATCTCTGTGCCAACAGCCAGCGTGGCTCCATGGCCGTCCTCGCCGCCTCCGATCGCGGCGGACTGTTCAACGCCCCCGACTTCTACATGAAGAAGCTGGCTGCTCCCCCGGCGGCCAAAGGCAAGGTGGACATCCGCAAGTCGGCCACGGAAAACATCCAGATCCTCAGCCAGTGCCTCGGCCTGGCCGCCAGCGAACTGACCATCGTGGTGATGGACCGGGCTCGCCACAAGGACCTGATCGCCGAGATCCGTGCCACGGGCGCCCGGGTGCAACCCATCTCTGACGGCGACGTGCAGGCTGCCATTGCCTGTGGCTTCGCCGGTACCGGCACCCATTGCCTGATGGGCATCGGTGCCGCCCCCGAAGGTGTCATCTCCGCCGCTGCCATGCGCGCCCTGGGTGGCCACTTCCAGGGTCAACTGGTGTACGACCCCGCTGTCGCCCAAACCTCCGAGTGGGCCGACTACACCAAGGAAGGCAACATCGCCCGCCTCAACGAGATGGGCATCACCGATGTCGACAAGATCTACGAAGCCGAAGAACTGGCCTCCGGTGAGAACGTGGTGTTTGCCGGTAGCGGCATCACCGATGGTCTGCTCTTCCACGGCGTCAAGTTCGAGAAGGACTGCACCCGCACCAGTTCCCTGGTGATCAGCACCCTCGACAACACCGCCCGCTTCACCAACACCATCCACATCAAGGATGGGGCGAAGAGCATCGCGCTGAGCTGACCACCTCGCAGCACGCGCCCACGAGCCAGCCTCCATGCACATTGCCGTCGTCGGCCTCAGTCATCGCACGGCTCCAGTGGAGATCCGGGAACGCCTCAGCATCCCGGAGCAAACCATGGAGGCTTCGCTTCAACAGCTCCGCTCCGATGACCAGGTGCTGGAGGCGTCCATCCTCAGCACCTGCAACCGGCTGGAGATCTACACCCTGCTCCGCAATCCGGAGCAGGGAATTTCTGCCGTTGGTTCCTTTCTGAGCCAGCACTCCGGACTGGCGGTCGAGGAGCTCACCCCCCATCTGTTCACCTTCCACCACGAAGACGCCATCAGCCACCTGCTGAGGGTGGCTGCCGGCCTCGATTCGTTGGTGTTGGGGGAGGGTCAGATCCTCTCCCAGGTCAAGAAAATGGTGCGCCTGGGCCAGGAGCATCGCTCCGTCGGCCCGATCCTGAACCGTCTGTTGACCCAGGCGGTGAGCACGGGCAAGCGGGTCCGCACCGAAACCAATCTCGGCACCGGTGCGGTGTCGATCAGCTCCGCGGCCGTGGAGCTCGCCCAGCTCAAAGTGGGCCAGGCCCGTGGCGTGGATGAGCTGGTCCCCCTGGACCAAGAGCAGGTGGCAGTGGTGGGTGCCGGCCGCATGGCGCGCCTGCTGCTCCAGCACTTGCAGGCCAAAGGCTGCCGGGGTGTGGTGCTGCTCAACCGCACGGTGAGCAAGGCCGAGCTGCTGGCCGCCGACTTTCCCGCCCTGCCCGTCCAGTGTCGCCCCCTCGACGACCTGGACCACTGTCTGAGCACGTGCTCGCTGGTGTTCACCAGCACCGCCGCTGACAGCCCGATCATTACGGCCGAGCGCCTCGGTGCCCTCAACCGGCGCTCCAGTCTCATGCTGATGGACATCGGTGTGCCCAGAAACATTGCCGGCGACACGGCCGCTCTGGCGGGTATCCAGTCCTTCGATGTCGATGACCTGCAGGAAGTCGTCAATCGCAACCAGGAAGCCCGGCGCGAAATGGCTGCCGAAGCCGAGGGTCTGCTCGAGGAGGAGTCCAGGTTGTTCCTGGAGTGGTGGGATGGACTGGAGGCCGTACCGGTCGTCAACCGTCTGCGCCGCCAGTTGGAGGACATCCGAGAACAGGAGCTGCAGAAGGCCCTCAGCCGCATGGGGCCTGATCTTTCAGCGCGCGAGCGCAAGGTGGTGGAAGCCCTGAGCAAGGGGATCATCAACAAGATTCTCCACACGCCGGTCACCAACCTGCGGGCTCCCCAGCCGCGCCAGCAACGCCAAAGCGCCATGCGGGTGCTGCAGGACCTCTTCGAGCTCCAAGACCAGGCCGGTGAGGGCTGATGACCCGCTCCAGGCCGGCTGGCTCTGCAACAGTTCGTGCCGCCGCTGAACAAAAGGGTCGCGCTGGTGCGGGCCGCTCCAGTACGGTCAGCCCCGAGAACCGCCGGCAGCAGGGTTTATGAAACGCGTACTGGCGATCATTTTGGGAGGCGGTGCTGGTACGCGCCTCTATCCGCTCACCAAGATGCGCGCCAAGCCAGCCGTACCGCTGGCCGGCAAGTACCGCTTGATTGATATTCCGGTCAGCAATTGCATCAACTCAGAGATCAATAAGATCTACGTGTTGACCCAATTCAACAGTGCATCGCTCAACCGTCACCTGACGATGAGCTACAACCTCTCCGCAGGCTTTGGCCAAGGCTTTGTGGAGGTGTTGGCCGCGCAACAGACCCCGGAAAGCCCCAGCTGGTTTGAAGGGACAGCCGATGCGGTGCGGAAATATCAATGGCTCTTCCAGGAATGGGACGTGGATCACTACCTGATCCTCTCCGGAGACCAGCTGTACCGCATGGATTACAGCCGTTTTGTGCAGCACCACATTGATACCGGAGCCCAACTGACGGTTGGAGCCCTACCCGTTGACCCCGCCCAAGCGGAAGGATTCGGGTTGATGCGCACCAGTGCGGATGGACGCATTCAGGAATTCCGAGAGAAGCCCAAGGGCGATTCCTTGGCCGCGATGCGCGTGGACACCCAGGCACTGGGACTCTCGGCCGAGGAAGCGGCCAAGCGGCCCTACTTGGCATCCATGGGCATTTATGTGTTCAGCCGTGAGACGCTGTTCGATCTGCTCAATTCCAACCCCACCTCCACCGATTTCGGCAAGGAGATCATTCCCTCCTCGCTGGCCCGTGGCGATCGGCTCCAAAGCTTTCTCTTCGACGACTACTGGGAAGACATCGGAACCATCGGCGCCTTCTATGAGGCCAATCTGGCCCTCACCGATCAACCCAATCCGGCCTTCTCCTTCTACGACGAAAAGTTTCCGATCTACACCCGTCCCCGCTACCTGCCACCGAGCAAGTTGCAGGACTCCCAAGTCACAGCGTCGATCATCGGCGAGGGTTCCCTGCTCAAGGCCTGCAGCATCCACCATTGCGTGCTCGGGGTGCGGACCAGGGTTGAGGATGAGGTTGTCCTCCAGGACACCCTGGTGATGGGCGCCGACTACTACGAATCGTCTGAAGAGCGTCTGGTGCTGCGGGAGCGCGGTGGCATTCCCCTCGGTGTTGGCAAAGGAACCACGGTCAAGCGGGCGATCCTCGACAAGAACGTGCGAATCGGCAACAACGTCACCATTGTCAACAAGGATCACGTTGAAGAGGCGGATCGGCCTGAATTGAATTTCTACATTCGCAACGGCATTGTGGTGGTGGTGAAAAACGGCTCGATTGCCGACGGCACCGTGATCTGAGCCAGCGTTGGCCCTTAAGCCAGGAGTTGCTGACACCGTTGTCACGAAGTTGTGACGGATGCTGGGGACGCCTCTCCAGCCTCGCCACACTGAGCCCAATTGGTTTCAGACTTCTCCATGGGCAAGGCACATTTCGGCCTGATCGGTCTCGGTGTGATGGGAGAAAACCTGGTGCTCAATGCGGAGCGCAACGGTTACTCCTCGGTGGTGTACAACCGCACCTTCGCCAAAACCGAGGAGTTCCTTGCCGGTCGCGGGGCGGGTAAAGACATCGTGGGCGCCGCCACCCTCCAGGAGTTTGTGGCGGCACTCGAGCGGCCTCGGCGCATCCTGATGATGGTGAAGGCGGGCCAACCGGTGGACGACACCATCGCCGCCATCTCTCCCTACCTCGAAGAGGGGGACCTGCTCATCGACGGTGGCAACTCGCTCTACACCGACACGGAACGCCGCGTCGCCGAGTTGGAGAGCAAGAGCTTCGGCTACATCGGCATGGGCGTGTCCGGTGGCGCCAAGGGCGCCCTGGAGGGGCCCAGCATGATGCCGGGTGGCACCAAGGCGGCGTACGACGCCATTGAACCGCTGGTGCGCAAGATGGCGGCCCAGGTGGATGACGGCCCTTGCGTCACCTACATCGGGCCTGGGGGCGCTGGCCACTTCGTCAAGACCGTGCACAACGGCATCGAGTACGGCATTGAGCAGATCCTCGCGGAGGCCTACGACCTGATGAAGCGGGTGGGCGGCCTGAACGGCGACCAGATGGCCGACGTGCTCGCTGGCTGGAATGACACCGAAGAACTGGCCTCCTTCCTGGTGGAGATCACTGAGGTGTGCCTGCGCACCAAAGATCCGGAAACGGGGGGCGATCTGGTGGAGGCGATTGTGGATGCCGCGGGACAGAAGGGCACAGGTCTGTGGACCGTGGTGAGCGCCCTGGAGATGGGGGTGCCCGTGCCGACGATCTACGCCGCCCTGAACGCCAGGGTGCTGAGCTCGCTGAGGCCGGAGCGCCTCAAAGCCGGCGCCCTGCTTCCGGCTCCGGCCCCCCACACCTTCTCGCTGGGAACCCCAGAAGATGGGATGGGCCCTGTGCGCGATGCCTGCATTGCCGCCTGCATCGTGAGCTACGGCCAGGGCATGGCCCTGCTGCAGGAGGCTTCCAAGCTCCACAACTACAACCTCAACTTCTCTTCGATTGGCCAGATCTGGAAGGGGGGTTGCATCATTCGGGCCCGCTTGCTGCAGCGCATTCAGAACGCCTATGGGGCCAATCCCTCCCTGCCCAATCTGATGCTGGACCCCTGGTTTGCTGACCAGATCAACCGTCGCCTGCCGGGCCTGCGCCAGGTGGTGGCCGGGGCGGCGCTGGCGGGCATTCCCGTGCCATGCCTCAGCAGCACCCTCGACTACATCGATAGTTACCGCAGCGGCCGCCTGCCCCAGAACCTTGTGCAGGCCATGCGCGACTGCTTCGGATCCCACACCTACGAGCGGGTCGACAAAGCAGGCAGCTTCCACACGGAATGGCTTGACTGAGGCCTCTGCCCGGAGCCCGCGGCCATGCCTTCCCCCACCTCCTCCTCCAACCCAGCCACGACCCGGTATCACCTGGTTGTGGCCGACTCCGCCGAGGAGCTCGCCACCCGAACCGCCCAAGCCATCGGCACGGCCCTCGACCTCGTGCTGGCAGAGCGGGACCGGGCCCAGATCGCCCTAGCCGGAGGGGAAACGCCCAAGGCGGCCTACCGGTTGCTCGGCCAGCAGCATCTCCCCTGGGATCGGGTGGATGTGCTGCTGGGGGATGAGCGCTGGGTGCCCGCCGAGGACCCCTCCAGCAATGCCCGCATGCTGCGCGAAACCCTGCTGGCCGAGGGACCAGGCCGCCGCGCCTGTCTTCATGCCGTACCCACCCACCTGGCCACTCCCGAACAGGGGGCCGAAGCCTATGGGGAGATGCTGCAGCAGCTCTGTCGCACCACCCCACCGGTGCTCGACCTGGTGCTGCTGGGGCTGGGCGATGACGGCCACACGGCATCGTTGTTTCCAGGCACCCCGGCCACCTCGGTGATCGACCGGGCCGTCACCCTCGGGGAAGGCAAGGGACTCCCCCGTGTGACCTTCACCGCCCCAACGCTCTCGGCGGCCCGGCAGGTGTTGTTTCTCGTGAGTGGTGCAGGCAAGGTGCAGGCGCTGCAACGCCTGCTGGATCCCCAGGAATCCCCCGAGCGCACCCCAGCCAAGCTGGTTCGGCCCAACACCGAAGTGTGGATCCTGGCTGACCGCGCCGCGGCCGCAGGGGTGGCCCCATGATTCCGATCGCTTCCGGGGACGGCTTCAGTGGCTGGCACGCCCTCAACGACACCGTGATGGGAGGGCGCAGCCAGGGCAGCTGCCAGGTCGGTCCCCAGGGCCTGGTGTTTGATGGCCTGCTGATCGAAGAGGGAGGCGGCTTCATCAGTTGCCGCTCCCCCCTGTTTTCGCCTCCCCTGGATCTTTCCGGATGCGAGGGCCTGGAGCTCGACCTCGTGGGCGAGGGACGTCGCTTCAAATTGGCGCTGGCCTGCGCCGATGGCTTGGCAGGGCTGACCAACCTGATCCCTGGTGGTTTGCGCTGGGTGATCGAATTCGGAACGGACATGGAGGGCACCACCTTGGTGCGCATTCCCTTCAACGCACTGCGGGCGTCCGTTCGGGCAAAACCGGTGGGCCTACCGCTGCGATTCGATCCCGCCCGCATCACCCGCCTGCAGGTCCTGCACTCCCGATTCGCCGATGATGGAGGCCTGAATGCGGGCTTCCGATCGGGTCCGATCCATCTCGAACTGCTCTCAATTCGTGGCTACCCCTGAGCTGGTCAACACCAACCTGCAGCAGTTGGTGGCTGCTGCTGCCGACCTCTGCCGCAAGCCTCTGCGTCACGCGGTGCTCCCGATCGATGGCACCCAGCAGCTGGACGACTGCTGCCTGCGTCTGGAGGCCCGCCAGCCGGATGGGTCACGCTGGCCTCAGGAAGATCTTGAACTTGAGATCTATCGCAGCGGCGGTGAGCTCAACCTCAATCTGGCCTGGTGTGACGACCCGGAGCGTCCCCTGCTCTGGCATGGGAGCCATCCGGTGTGGATGGATGGCACATCCGGAGAACGCTGTGAGCGCCCAGCCGATGGGGCGTCCTTAGAAGCGCTGGCCCGCCGGCTGCGGGCCCTGCTGCTCCCGATGGACTGAGCACTGCCCACACCTGGGGCTCAGGGCTGGTCGGTCACGGCGCCGAGGCTGCTGCTGCTCACCTGACGGGCATATTTGCCCAGCACGCCTGTGCGGTAGCGGGGCTCGGGCCTCACCCAGGCAGCGCGACGACGGGCGATCTCACCGTCATCGACGTTCAGCTGGATCAGCAGCTGGTTGGCATCCACCGTGATGCTGTCGCCCTCCTGCACCAGGCCAATGGTGCCCCCCACGGCGGCTTCGGGGGCCACATGGCCCACCACCAAGCCGAAGGAGCCGCCGGAAAAGCGCCCATCGGTGATCAGGGCCACCGAATCCAGCAGGCCCTGGCCCACGATCGCGGCGGTGGGGCTGAGCATCTCGCGCATGCCGGGGCCACCCACGGGCCCTTCCTGTCGCACCACCACCACATCGCCGGGGTTGATCTGCTTGTCGAGGATGGCGGCCAGACAGGTTTCCTCGCTTTCGAACACCCGTGCCGGGCCTGTGATCACCGGGTTCTTGACGCCGCTAATCTTGGCCACGGCACCCTCCTCCGCCAGATTTCCCTTGAGGATCGCCAGGTGGCCCTTGGCATAGAGAGGGTTGCTGAGGGGGCGGATCACGTCCTGGCCGGCGGGCGGCTCGGAGGGCACATCCGCCAGCACCTGCTTCAGGGTCTTGCCCTCGATGGTTGTGCAGTCGCCGTGGAGCAGGCCCGCATCCAGGAGCAGCTTCATCACCTGGGGAATGCCGCCGGCCTGATGCAGATCCACGGTCACGTAGCGGCCGCTGGGCTTGAGATCGCAGATCACCGGCACCCGCTGGCGGATCGTTTCGAAGTCGTCGATGCTCAGCGGCACCCCGGCGGTACGGGCCACGGCCAGCAGGTGCAGCACCGAATTGGTGGAGCCACCCACGGCCATGATCACGCTGATGGCGTTCTCGAAGGCCTCGCGGGTCATCAGATCCCGCGGGCAGATGTTGGCCTTGATCGCCTCCGCCAGCACCTCGGCACTGCGGGCCGCACTGTCCGCCTTCTCGGGGTCTTCGGCGGCCATGGTGGAGCTGGAGGGCAGGCTCAGGCCCATCGCCTCGAACGCCGCACTCATGGTGTTGGCGGTGAACATGCCGCCGCAGCTGCCGGCGCCGGGGCAGGCGTTCTTCTCGATCGCCGTGAGCTCCTGCTCATCGATGCGGCCGCCGCTGTACTGACCCACCGCCTCGAAGGCGCTCACCACGGTGAGGTCGCAGGCGCCGAGTTTGCCGGGCTTGATCGTGCCGCCGTACACGAAGATCGCGGGGATGTTCATGCGGGCCATGGCCAGCATGGCCCCGGGCATGTTCTTGTCACAGCCACCGATCGCCAGCAGCGCATCCATGCTCTGACCATTGCAGGCGGTTTCGATCGAATCGGCGATCACCTCCCGGCTCACGAGGGAATATTTCATCCCCTCCGTGCCCATCGAGATCCCGTCGCTCACGGTGATCGTGCCGAACAGTTGCGGCATGGCGCCGGCGGCGTGGGCCGCTTCTTCGGCCCGCTGGGCCAGGTCGTTCAACCCCAGGTTGCAAGGCGTGATCGTGCTGTAGCCGTTGGCGATGCCGATGATCGGCTTGCTGAAGTCGCCGTCACCGAAACCCACGGCCCGCAGCATGGCGCGGTTGGGGGAGCGCTGGATCCCCTGGGTGATCGCGGCGGAGCGGAGCATGGGCGAATTGTCAGGCTGGGAGAAACCTACCGAGCGGCGCCAAGGGCCTCGAGGGATCAGGTCTGGGGGTTCATGGTTTCCAGCTGGCGACGCACGTCATCGATCGCCTGGTTGAGCTCGTGCACCCGATCGTGCAGGTCGCGCTCGGTGTGGGGTTCGGCGGCCGGTGTGTCCTGGAGCCGGATGGAGCGCTGACGCCGAGGGCGGTCCGCTTCAAGGCGTCGCCGTTCCGCTTCCGACAGCAACCACCAGGCCAGCCCCGCGGCTCCGATCACCGCCCCTGCCAGCACGCTCAGGGCGCCGCTGCCCGCTGAGTTGGCGTTGCCGCTGCGATCGCCCATCAATCCGGAATTCTCTGCGGTCAGACTAGGCAGGGCGCGCTGCGCTTTCCAGCACCGTGCCCGCGAAGAGACGCTCCGTCACGGCCCCGATGCCAGGCACGATTTGACCGAGCCCATTGAGCTCAGGGTCAATCGCGGCGGTGTAGAGGGTGAGATGACCGTGACGTTCCCCCAAGGTCTGAAGTCCAGGGGCGGATGCGAGGGCCGTGACGACCCGGAGCCGATCGCCCCCCACCCCCAGCTCGGCAAGCCGATCGAGCACCCGAATCAACCGTTCACCGTCGCTCAACTCCGCGCAGAACAGCAGCACACCGGCCCGGGGTTCGATGGGAGAGTCCAGCCCCGCGATCTCCCCCTGCTGCTCCCAAAGGTGGACCACGCGGGCGGATGGCAAGACGGCTTGCGCCCCTTGCCACAGACCCAGCCCAGCCGTGAGCAGCGGCAGGGCCACCAAGGGAATGGTGGCGTCCACCAGATCGGCCTGGGTCGAGGCCAGGGGAGTGTCCAGGTCGACACGCCGATGGGGCAGCCAGTCGCGCAGGGCCTCATAACTCAGCCAACGCCCCAGTTCGGTGGTGGCGGTGGCATAGAGGGCGCCAGGCGTGTGGCGGTCGCGCAACACCCCCAACCAGTGACCGATCAGAGGGTGGGGGGGAACCACCACCCGCAGGGCCATGACCATGGTTGACATAACTTGATGACCCACCGTAAGTGCGCGCCCATGGGCCCCCTGACAGCAACCCGCCTGACCCGTTGGTCCGGGTGGGCCATGGGGGCGCTTGGCGTCCTCCTGGCCTGGTGCCTAGCGGTATCACCGGCCTGGGCCATCACCGCGCCCGAATTGCGCAGCCAGCGCTCGCTGCAGGACCTTCAGCCCGATATGCACGGCCGCAACCTGCAGCAGCAGGAGTTTCTCAAGGCCTCCCTGGCCGGGTTTGACCTCAGCGGCACCGACCTGCGCGGGGCGGTGTTCAACAGCAGCGACCTGCGCGGCACCGATCTGCAGGGCGCCAACCTGGAGGACGTGGTGGCCTTTGCCAGCCACTTCGAGGACGCTGACCTGCGCGGTGCGGTGTTGCGCAACGGAATGCTGATGCAGAGCCACTTCAAGGGGGCCCGCATCGATGGAGCCGACTTCAGTGACGCGGTGCTCGATCTGCCCGAGCAGAAGGCCCTCTGCCAGAGGGCCACAGGCACCAATCCGGTGTCGGGCGTGGCCACCCGCGACAGCCTGGCCTGCCGATAGGGCGACAGGCCGATAGCATCAGCACACCGGTTCCGGTGGGGAACAGCCACCGGACGAAAGGGGGAAAGTCCGGTGCGAATCCGGCACTGTCCCGCAGCTGTGAAGGCGCGTCATCTCGACCGTCCAGTCAGAACGCCCGCCGGTCTTGTTTCTTCCCTCGGCGCGGACCGGACCCATGACTGATCAGACGACCCAGACGCCAGGTCTGCGTGGACCAACCCTGCGGGTCCAATCCTGGCCTAGCCCAGTGCTAGGCGGCACAGCTGTTCTGGCCACGGCCCTAGTGGCTTGCCTGCTGCTGGGTGCCCCAGCCCAGGCCCACCACGTTGCAGACCTCGGTCAGCTGAAGCCCACCGTCTTCAACGGGGTGCTGAGTGGTCTGGCCCACCCCGTGCTTGGTCCTGACCATCTGCTGTTCCTGCTCGCTCTTTCGCTGGTGGGCCTGCAGCGCCGCCTGCGCTGGGCCCTCGGCCTCTTGGTGATCGGCTTGCTGGGCAGTGGAGCCGGCCTGCTCTGGCCCGGTCTGCCCGGTGCTGAAGTCCTGGTGGCCTGCACCCTGGTGTTGGAGGCGCTGGTGCTCCTGCGACGCCTGCCCCTGGGGCTGCTGCTGCCTGCCATGGCCCTGCACGGTTATGTGCTGAGTGGCCCGGTCTTCGGCTGGACATCGATGCCGGTGGCGGCCTACGCCGCTGGATTGCTGATCAGCCAGGGGGGCTTGCTGATCCTTGCCCTGGTGCTGCTTCGGCCCCTGGCCTCCCGTCTGTCCCCCGCCACCCTGCGCTGGGTGGCCCTGGCCCTCGCCGGCTGTGGAGCGAGCTGGGCCGTCGCGGCCGTGGCCGGCTGACGATGACAGCGTCTCAGCAACGTCTGCCGGTCACCGTGGTGACCGGGTTTCTCGGTGCCGGTAAAACCACCCTCCTGCGCCATCTGCTCCTGAACAGCGGCCAGCGCCTCGCGGTGCTGGTCAATGAATTTGGCGAGGTGGGGATCGATGGGGCCCTCTTGCGCAGCTGCGGCTTCTGTCCAGAGGACGAGGTGGACTCGCGGTTGGTGGAATTGGCCAACGGCTGCCTCTGCTGCACCGTGCAGGACGACTTTTTACCGACGATGGAGACCCTGTTGGCGCGCGCCGACAGCCTCGACGGCATCGTGGTGGAAACCAGCGGACTCGCCCTGCCCGAGCCCTTGATCGCCGCTCTGCAGTGGCCCGAGATCCGCACCCGGATTCGGGTGAATGGGGTGGTGGCCGTCGTGGACGGAGAGGCGCTGGCCGCCGGAGCTGTGGTGGCCAACCCCGCCGCCCTGGAGGCCCAACGTTTGGCCGATCCCAGCCTCGACCATGGGTCCGCGATCGAGGAGTTGTTTGCCGAACAGCTGGAGGCAGCCGATCTGGTGCTGATCAGCCGGGCGGATTGCCTCGACGCAGCATCCCTCAACGAGCTCGAATCGCGTCTGATCCCCCAGGTGCGTCCCGGTGCTGCCGTGTTGACCATGGAACGGGGTGCGGTCTCACCAGAGCTGGTGTTGGGTCTGGAGCGGCAGGAGCCCGATGCCGATGGCCACGCCTCCCATGACCACCATGAGCACGACCATCAGCATGAGCATGAGCACGACCATCACCACGATCACAGCCACGTCGCCATGGAGTCGCTGGCCCTGCAACTCAGTGGTGCCTTTGACCGACCGGCCTTGGAACGGCAGCTCAGCCAGCTGATCCAGGATCCCGGGCTGATCCGGCTGAAGGGACGCCTCTGGCTGGAGGGAAAGGCTCGCCCCCTGCAGATTCAGGCCGTCGGCCCACGGCTGGAGTGCTGGTTTGAAACCGGATCGCCAGAACCAGCTGGGCATCAGCCGGCACCCCCGGCGGGCCTGGACCTGGTGGTGCTCGGTTTTCAGCTCGATCAAGCCGCGATCGAGGCCACCTTGCTGGAGGCCACCGGAGCGGCGTAGGGGCCCAAGGGCCTCAATCCAGGGGGATGTCCCCCTGGGCGCAGACACCGTTCCAGCAGAGTGCTGGCCCCGCAATCCACGTGGTGGCCACCGGCACCCAGGCCCCTCCACCACCGCTGTTGGCCGGAGACACCGGTGCGGGATCCTGCATGGTCACCGTGCCGCTGCCGTCATGGCGGAACGCGATCCGCCGTCCAGCCACCTGGATGGACCAGCGTTCTCCGGGCCGGTCCACGTCCATGCTGCAGTGTTGCCAGGGGCCATTGCCCAGCCGACAACGCAGGGGGAGTGGATCGGCCTGAACGGGGCCCAGCCCAATCCCCAGAGCGAGAAGACTCACCACAGCACTGAGGCCAGCCCGCAGCAGGGGACGCCAGCCGCGCGCAGCTGGCGCAAGCGGGCACGGAGCCACGGAGGGGGGAAGAAAGGTCCGGTCCACGGAGGGCTGGACAGGGGGCTCCCTTCAAGCTGGCCAGAGCCCGGGTGCTGGGGCCATCGAGCTGCCAAGATTTAACAAACCTCCAGCTCCTCAGGTGCCCGTCTTTCGCGCTCGCGTTCAGGTTTCACTCCGCCCCTCGGTGCTGGATCCGGCTGGAGAAGCCACCAGGGCTGCCGCCGCCCGGCTGGGTGTCGATGGGGTGCGTCGCTTGCGCATCGGCAAGGCCATTGAGCTGGAGGTGGAGGCTGCCGACGCAGCCACTGCCAGGAGCCAGATCGAGTTGCTGAGTGATCGGCTGTTGGCCAACCCCGTCATCGAAGACTGGACCCTGGAGATGATCGAAGCGAGCGGAGAGCAGTCGGCATGAGCGCTGCCAGGACCATCGGGATCGTGGTGTTTCCAGGATCCAATTGCGACCGGGATGTGCGCTGGGCCCTCGAAGGCTGCCTGGGGCTCTCGACCCGCTTCCTCTGGCATGAGGAGAGCGACCTGGCCGGTCTGGACGCCGTGGTGATCCCCGGAGGCTTCAGCTACGGCGACTATTTGCGCTGTGGGGCCATTGCCCGCTTTGCCCCCGTGTTGGAGGTCGTCAGGGCCTTTGCCGACGCGGGTGGGCCCGTGCTGGGCATCTGCAATGGCTTTCAGGTGCTCACCGAGATGGGATTGCTCCCCGGCGCGCTCACCCGCAACGCCCGCCTGCACTTCCTCTGCGAACCCTCGTCCCTGACGGTCCATCCCGGTCGATCCGAGTGGCTGCAGGGGTATGGCGAGGGAGACTCGATCGTGTTGCCCATTGCCCACGGCGAAGGCCGCTACCAGTGCGACCCTGACCAGCTGGCCTCCCTTGAGGCCAATGGCCAGGTGGTGCTGCGCTACGCCGCCAACCCGAATGGATCGGTGGGCGACGTGGCCGGGCTGAGCAATCCGGCGGGCAACGTGCTCGGTCTGATGCCCCACCCCGAACGGGCCTGTGACCCCTGCACCGGGGGCATCGATGGCCGCCGCCTGCTGGCCAGCCTGCTGGGTTGATCCGCAAAAAAAGGGGCCCTCGTGGGCCCCTGCTCAGCACCGTCTGGGCTGAATCTCAGTTGACGGCGGCGAAGAACTCCTTGCTCTTGACGGGGTCGGGGTTCATGGTCTTGTCGCCGGGGGTCCAGTTGGCCGGGCAGACCTCATCAGGGTTGTTGCGGATGTGCTGGAAGGCCTGCAGCAGACGCAGGGTCTCCTCCACGCTGCGACCCACCGGCAGGTTGTTGATGGTGCTCTGCATGATCACCCCATCGGGGTCGATGATGAACAGACCGCGCAGGGCGACACCAGCGTCCTCATCGAGCACCTCATAGGCGCGGGCGATGTCCTTCTTCAGGTCAGCGACGAGCGGGTAGGCGATGTCACCGAGGCCGCCGTTTTTACGCTCGGTCTGAACCCACGCCAGGTGGCTGAACTGACTGTCCACCGAGACGCCCAGCACTTCACAGTTGCGGCTCGAGAAATCGCCGTAGCGGTCGGAGAAGGCGGTGATCTCCGTGGGGCAGACGAAGGTGAAGTCGAGCGGGTAGAAAAACAGCACCACGTACTTGCCGCGGTAGTGGGAGAGCGTGATCTCCTTGAACTCCTGGTCCACCACGGCGGTGGCGGTGAAGTCAGGAGCCTGCAGGCCAACGAGCCGGGACATGCTGGAGGGGGTGAAGAACAGGGCGTGGATGCAACGGGAAGGGGCCCTCAGCTCGGACGCACCAACGGGCCCCAGGGCACACCTGGGGACCATGGAGAGGCCGTGCTCTGACCAGACTCGGGGCCAGCCCCTAGTGGACGTTCAGTCCAAAGTCGGAACGACTTCCAGTTGACTCTCCAACAATTTATCACAGCCGGTTGGGGCCCGTGGCCATAGGCTGGACAGACGACCCCCCAACGAGATCGCTGTCCATGGCCTGGGAGCCGAGCGTGCTGCGCAAATACAACACCACCGGCCATTTTCGGCTGCTCAACCAACTGCGCTCTGAACTGAAGGCCAACCCCCTGGTCCGGCCGAAGGAAGGCCAAAGCATTGGGGAGGTCAACCGCAGCAAGGCCCTGATCCGTGCGATCGAAGGCCGCTCCCAGGGCTACGGACGCGGACGCAGGGGTGGCGGCAGCACAGCCTCGGCCTCGGGCTCGAGCTCGGTGGCCGTGCCCGTGCCCTCCCCAGCGCCCCTGCCCGTGCAGGAGCCAACCTGGGCCAACGGACACGAGGGGCCAGGCGATGACGATGCGGGATCAGCCAGCTTTCGCGAACGCCTGAACGCGGTGGAGTTGCGCTGATCCCTGGCCCGCTCTGCTGGGCGTTGCCGGCTGGTGTCCCCCACGCAAGGGGATGAAGCCAAAAAAAAGACGGCCCTAGGACCGTCCGCACGACAATGGCTCGGGGGAGACTTGAACTCCCGACCTTGGGGTTATGAATCCCACGCTCTAACCAGCTGAGCTACCGAGCCGCGGTGACCTGACTTTATCAGGCCCTGGGTGGCAGGAACTGGAGCGGGTTGGCCGCACCTGAAGCTGGGGGATGGATCTCGAAGTGGAGGTGCGGGCCTGTGCTGCGACCGGTGCTCCCCATGTGCGAAATCAGGGATCCCTGTTCCACTTCCTGGCCAACGCGCACCATCAGACGGCTGTTATGGGCGTAGAGCGAGCGGCTGCCATCCGGGTGGGCGAGCGTGACCAGGTAGCCATAACCGCCGTCGTGCCATCCGGAGAAGACCACCCGACCGCTCTTGGCCGCCACGATGGGGGTGCCGACGTTGTTGGCCACATCAATGCCCTTGTGCATGCGCCCCCAACGCCAGCCGTAGCCCGAGCTGAACACGCCCCGGGTGGGCCAGATCCAGCCCTGGGAGGAGGTGGGCCCCTCAAAGGGCTTGGTGAGCTCGCCGAAGCCCGGCAGCTCCGGCCAGCTCACCCCGCCGCTGGTGGAGGGCTTGAGGCCCAGCACCATGCGGGTCCGGCCAGGAGCCGACTGGGCCAGACGAACCTGACTGCCAACCACCAGCCGGGCGGTTTCGAGGCCGGGATTGAGCTGGAGGAGCTCCTGCAGGGTCAGGCCGTAGCGCTGGGCGATCTTGACGACGGTGTCGCCGAAGCGAACCACCGCCCGGTCCTCCACGGGAGGTAGGGACTGCAGAGGGGGGGTACGGCGGAGCTCGCTGGTGTCAATGGCCGCGAGATGTTTGATCTGGCGGGTCTTGAGGCTGGGCACCACCAGCCAGTCGCCTTGGCGGAAGCGGTGGTCTTCGTTGACGTCGTTGAGCTTGGCCAGCCGCTCCTCATCGAGCTGGAGGCTGGTGGAGAGGTCTTCAACGGTGATCGGTTGACGAACCTTGACCCAGATGCGATCCGCACTGGGGGCAGGCAGGGCTGCAATGAGGGTGTCGACGGAAGCCTTGTCGAGGTCAGCGGGGGAGAGAGCCACAACCACGGCCGGCACGGCCACGGCGCAGGGAATCAGAATTCGCAGACTGGTGAGCAAAGGCTTCATGCAGTTCTTCCCATCGGACAAAGCTCGTGGAGAAGCCAACATCCCCGAGCCGGCCAGAGAGTAGCGGACGGAACCCTGGGCCACAAGTGCTGGCTGCTACACCCGCACTGGCCCATCTGTCTAGAGGCCAGTGGTACCAGTCGATCCCGCTGAAGTCAGGAGATCCTGTTGACGCAGCGCCTCAAACAGCACCACGCCCACGGCAACCGAGAGATTGAGGCTGCGCACGCCAGGCTGGCCACCACGAGCCGCACGGGGCATGGGGATCGTGATCGCGGCATCCGCCTGATCCATCACATCCCCTGGCAGACCATCGGTCTCACGCCCGAAGAGGAGCCAATCGTCGGGCGCAAAGCGCCAAGTGGTGTAGGCCTGATCGGCGTGGCTGCTCAGGGCGATCAGGCGTCCACCGAGGGTATGGCGACGATCAGCAAAAGCTGACCAACTGGCGTGACGCTCCAAGGCCACCAGGGGCCAGTAGTCCAATCCAGCCCGGCGGAGTTGGCGGTCGTCGATCTGAAAGCCGAGGGGGTCGATCAGGTGCAGATCGGTGCCGGTGGCCGCGCAGGTGCGGGCCACGTTGCCCGTATTGGGCGGAATCTGGGGTTGGTAGAGAACGATCCGTGGCATGGTCAATCCGTTACCTGGCCGCTTAACCAGCGGGGACGGGCACGCTGCAGACCCTCAGATCCAGGGCGCGACCCGCCACCACCAGCCAGAGACCGGAGCAGAGGGGCTCCAGCTGCTGCTCCAGGGCACCCAGACGGTCACGGAACAGCCCCCCGATGGCCGTGGGGGGGACCACGCCCCAGCCGGTCTGCTCGCTCACGAGCACCACGGGCACGGCGCACTGGCGCAGCGCGTCCGTTAACGCCGCACAACGCTCCACCCAAACCCCCGCATCCAGGTCGAGCCCGCCAGCCACCCAGGTGCCGAGGGAGTCCACCAGCGCGAGGCCAGGAGGTTGAAGATCGTGGAGGGAGGCAGCCAGATCGGCTCCCACCTCCAGGGTGCGCCAACTGGAGGGGCGCCGGCGTTGATGGGCCGCGATCCGGCTGGACCAGGACGGATCGTCTTCCGTGGGTGAGGGGCCGGTCGCGAGGTACACCACCGGTTGGCCGGACTGGAGGGCCAGATGCTCGGCCCAGCGACTTTTGCCACTGCGGGCGGGCCCGAGCACGAGGATGGGGCCTGGGCCCGAATCAGCCCCCACCGTTCATGTTGTGCAAGGTGGCCACCGAGGAAGGAGAAACCCGGTTGAGATAACGGAAGATCCAGTACTTGAACACGGTGGCCAGAACCACCGGGAAGGTGGCGATGAACAACATGATGAAGTTCTCGCGAGCCGGAAGCCCCAAGTGATGGGCCACGCCATCGAGGAGAACGGTCCAGCCTTCGGGGCTGTGAAACCCGACAAAGATGTCCGTAAAGAGAATGATCGCGAAGGCCTTGGCGCTGTCGCTCAAGCCGTAGACCAGTTCATCGAGGAAGCCGCGCAGCACTTGAAGATCCCGCTGGCCAAACACACAGACCAAGACGAAACCCAGAAGTCCGCCGAGGTCGGCCAGGACGTTCTTGATGGCGTGGGTGCTTTCGAGATCGGCCTCCTCCTTGAGTTCCTGGGCCCGGCTGGCGAGCTGGGCCTGCAACTCTTCGCGGCTGGGTAGGGGATTTCCCTGCAACAGGGCATCGAACTCGATCTCCGCCTGGAAGACCCGCAGTTTTTCAACGGCCTTCTCCTCCAATTTGGGCTTGGGGTAGGTGAGGAAGGCGTTGTCTGGGGCAAAACGATCCACCAGCGGCGACACCACATAGGTGCGACTGATCTGCTGAACCAGGACCGGCACCAGAATCAACAGCAACAGGATGCGCAGCGACACCAGGGTGGAGTCGCGCCGACGGCGGAAACCGGCAACCACATTGGCTTCGGCCTCCGGATCCAGCTGCCTTCGCACCTGGTCAACAACACCAATCAGGCTGCGGGGCAACACCTCGGGAGATCGGCTGATGGCCGGCAGTGGGTCCCGTTTGGCGCCGTAGCGGGCCACCACGCTTTCAATCAGCTGGAACTGGCGAATCTCCTGGCCGGCCAGTTCACCCCGGCGGGGCTCCACGGTGACGATGGCTTGACGGCAGATCTCCAGCGCAGCGCGGAAACGGCGCAACAACTGGGCCTGGGCGGAGCGAGGGATCCGCAGATCCAGCTCGGGGCGAACGGGGCGATCGTTGTAGTGCTCGAGCTCGATGCTCTGGATCAGCAGGGCGGATTCGTATCCCCGCTCCAGGTCATGGCTGACATCGAGCGCCTGGGCTCGCCCGAAGGCGCCCATCCAATTGGTGAGTGCCATCGGTTCAGCGTGAGAAAACCCACCAGGTGAGCATGGGCACGAGGGTGCCCAGCACCAACAGGACCACCACCCAGGTGAAGGCGTTGCTGGAGGCGGTTTCTTCCTTGGTCGGAATGTTGGTGGGCTGGGTGACCACCTCGGCGGTGACAGGTTCACCAGGATCTTCGCCAGCCTCGAGAACGGTGAGCAGCCGGGTCATGGCATCCAAACTGCCCTGGCGGTAGCGCCCCCCATCGCGGATCGGCTGGGCCATGGTGGTGCGGGCCGTGCTGCGCAGCAGGCTCGAATCCAGCTGGCCGCTGAGGGCAGGGGCTGCCACCACAGCAGCGCTGTTGGTCTGGCTGTCGATCAGGAACAGCAATTGGTTGGGTTCGGCTCCTGCGTCGGCCCAGCGCTCGAGCAGCTCGGCTCCTAGCTGGGGCAGGGTCAAGCCGTAGTCGAGCCGGTTCACCGTCACCAGGTGGGCATCGACCCGATCGGCACCGAAGGTGTCCAGGGTCTTACCCAGTTCGGCCCGGGCAGCCCTGCTGAGCACATCGGCTGTGTCCAACACCCGTTCCTGGGGAGCAGCGGCGGGTAGACCGGCCGCGGAGATCGCCAGGGCTGGGGCGGGAGACAGCAAGCTGCTAAGGGTGCAGCACAGGACGGCCAGCAGCGCCAGAACTGGAGTCCTACGGCTCGCGCGAGGGGAAGTCGGCAACGGATCAGGCCAAGCTTGGCCCTAGTTTGCCGCTTGCGGGCCCTGCTGTCGCCTCCTGCTCTTCGGCCATGACCGCCTCCATCCCCGCCAGGGTCAGTTTCTGGTCAGGCGTGGCCGCCCTGGGCCTGGTGGTTGTGAACCAGACCACCGCCGCCAGCACCGATCCGTCGCTGGAACGGGCCGCTGTGCTGGCGAGCTTTCTGGCGGTAGGCCTGATGTTGGTGGGGGTGCTCTGGACCCGCGCCATCCCGGAAACGGCTGCCCGCGTGGAGTTGTCCGGCGAGCAGGGCCTGGTGATCGCCCAGGGGCTGCCGGACGATCTGGCGGAAGAGCTGGGCTGGGGCAGCCAGATGCTGCTCACGGCCAGTCCGGCCGCCGTGGTGCTGGTGAGCTGGCAGGGCCGGTGTCTGCTGCGCCGTGGTTTGCTCGCGGAGGGGACATTCAGACCCGGAGAGATCTGTCACCGGGCCCAGTCCAAGGGGGCTGCCATTTCCCTGGTGGATTTGCGCCTCTACCCAGGCCGGGAGGAATTTGCCTCCCTCCTGCCTGGCTTACCTGCTGTCGTGGTCCAACCCCTGGGTCGCGATGGTCTGGTGGTGCTGGGAGGGTGGTCGCCGCGCTGCTTTAGCCGCAGTGATCTCACCTGGCTGGAGGGCTGGTCCCTGCGGATCAGAGGGAAATTGGAGGCGCTTTCCGCTCCGACTTCTGGGGACGGCTCCGGGCCGGAGGCAGGGTCATCCGGGTCTGAACCCGACTCCCCGGACTGCTGAACACCGCTTGACCCTGTTTCGAGACAACGCCGGTGAGCCGTTGGGCCTTGGTGACCTGTTGAAAGGCCTGGCGGCGCAATTCCACGCTGCCTGTGGCTTCCGCCTGATTGGTCTGCCAGTTCCAACTGCAGCGGTCGGCGCGGAGGGAATCGGTGGGTTGGTTGAGACGACAGGCCTGGGGAATGATCAAGGTGTGGATGGGACCCAGGACCTCGAAGCCGGTGCCCGTCAACAGCGATTGATCGAGCCGGGCCGTGAAGGGGTGGGGGCTGCTGATGCGTTCGTCGGCGAGCTGGATCCGGGTCTGGCGGGCATCGAGCCTGGCCTTGCGGCCTGGATCCAGCAGTTGCACCGGAGATTGCAGGTCGATGATCTGGGAGAGGGAATTGCCGGTCAGGCCTGGTGAGCTGAGGGTCTGGAGCCCGTTGCCTGGCAGCCGGCGCTCACCCCGAACCGGACCGCGACCCAGCAGCTGGCCCGTACCAGGGAACCAATCCGCGGAGCTGAGGGCGAGGGTCATGCCGCTGGCACCGGTGCGCTCCAACACGGGACGGCCCAACAATTCCAACTTGTCCTGCTGGATCCAGAAGCGGGCCCGCTGGGCGGTGAGTCGCAAATCTCCCTGGCTGGCCCGGGGATGGCGGTCGATCTCCATACGCTCCTGCTTGGGGTACCAACGCACCCGACTCGCGGACACCCTCAACGGCTTCGGACCAATCCGCTGGAGCAGGGTGGGCCCCTCCAGCTGCACGACCTCGCCGTCGTTGATGACGGTGCCGCTGGTCGCCGTGATCCGATACAGGGCTGTGCCCTTGGCATAGATCACCCCCCGCAGGTCCCTGGCCTGGGCGACACGGCGGCCGAGGTCGTAACGCGCCTCGGGACTGCTGAGCTCCCACAAGGGACGCCCACTCGGGTCCTTCTGCCGCAGGTTGAGCGAGCGGAACACAAACGGCTGGGCGGCTTCCTCCTTGGGGGCGGGGGCGCGGCAGCCCACGAGGAGCTGCGGGGCCAGAACCAGGGTCAGACCAAACAGCAGCCGACCAATCACAGGGGAGCCTCCAGTTCAAGCCGTTGCATCACCGGCTGGGGTTCGATCAAGGGGAGGCCCGGGGCCAGGCCACCCCACTGTTGGGCGTCCCGCCAGGCAGAGGGCAGGCCCGAGCACTGGTCACTGACAAACGGTTGCTGGCCGAGCTGGAGCAGCATCCGCTCGGAGAGTTCGGGCACCAGCGGAGCCAACAACACCGCAACCCAGCGGGTGGCCTCCAGCACCGCATAGAGATCAGACGCCACCTGCGCCTCCTCCCCCCCCTGTTTCATCCGCTTCCATGGGGCCTGGTCGTTGAGGAAGCCATTGGCACTGACGGCCAATTGCAAGGCGGCCTCGGCGGCGGTTCGGAAGTCGAGGGCCTCAAGGGCTTCAGACACCGTCTGGCCAGCGGTGAGGGCAGCCACCGCCAGGGGGTGATCGGCCTGGATGGCGCTGCCGGCAGGCGGCACGGCATCGGCAAACCAGCGCCTGGCCATCGACGAGGTGCGATTGAGCAGGTTGCCGATCGTGTTGGCCAGGTCGTTGTTGACCAGATCGATGAACCGTTGCTGTTGGAAATCACCGTCATCGCCGAAGGGGATATCCCGCAGCAGATACCAACGCACCGCATCCCGGCCGCAGCGCTCCAGCAACGTCTCGGGATCGAGGACGTTGCCGAGGGATTTGCCCATCTTCTGCCCCTCCCGCGTGAGGAAGCCGTGGCCAAACACCCGCTCGGGCAAGGGCAAGCCTGCCGACATGAGCATGGCGGGCCAGTAGACGGCGTGAAAGCGCAGGATGTCCTTGCCGATCACGTGCAGCTGGGCCGGCCAGCCCCGCTGAGTGATCAGATCCAGGTCGACAGGATCCTCCTGGGGCAACAGGGCCGAGAGGTAGCCCAGCAGGGCGTCGAACCACACATAGAACGTGTGCCCGCCATGGCCTGGCACCGGAATTCCCCAGGGAAGGTCGACGCGGGACATGGAGAAGTCACGCAGCCCCTGGGCCACGAAGTTCTCCACTTCCTTCTGCCGGCTGGCCGGGGCGATGAAGCCCGGACGCCGGATCAGGGCCTCGATCTGGCTCTGATAGCGGGAGAGGCGAAAGAACAGATTCACCTCGTCGCGCCATTCCAGGGGCTTGCGATGGATGCTGCATTCCGGGTCTTCGCTGCCCGGGGCGTCGTCTTTGAACTCCTCGCAGGCCACGCAGTACCAGCCCTGCTGGCGGCCCTCCACCACATCGCCATTGGCCTCGACCCTGGCGAAAAACTGCTCCACCAGTTGGCGGTGCCGCGGGGCCGTGGTGCGAATGAAGCGGTCGTGGCTGATCTGCCACCGGTTCCAGAGGGACCGATACCCTTCACTGACTGCGTCGCAGTGGGCCTGGGGCGTCAGACCCGCGGCCTCGGCGGTGCGCTGAATCTTCTGGCCGTGCTCATCGCAGCCGGTGATGAACAGCACCTCTTCCCCCTTCAGGCGCTGAAAGCGGGCGATGGTGTCACAGGCGAGCGTGGTGTAAGCGCTGCCGAGATGGGCCCGATCGTTGACGTAGTAGAGCGGGGTGGTGAGGGTGTAAGACATGCAACCGGGAGGGGGGCACGCGGCGCCTGGACCGGGGCCCACCCTGACACGCTGGGGAGCCAGTCCTTGACCCTTGCTAGCCATGGCGATCAGGCACGAACAGGCCGAGGTGGTGGTGTGGGGTGGCGGCACCGGTGGGGTGGCGGCGGCGCTGCAGGCGGCCCGGGGCGGGGCAGGGGTGCTGTTGCTCACTCCCGGCCCCTGGCTGGGGGGCATGGTCAGTGCGGCCGGGGTCTGCGCTCCCGATGGCAATGAGCTCTCGCCCTGGCAGACGGGCCTCTGGGGGGCATTCCTGCGGGAACTGCAGCGCCGCGAACCGGAAGGGCTCGACCACAACTGGGTGAGCTGCTTTGGCTATCGACCCGCCACGGCGGAGGCGATCCTGCGCCAATGGTGCGATGCCCAGCGCTCCTTGCAGTGGCTCGATGGCGTGGTGCTGCGGGCTGTGCACCGCCAGGGGCAGCGCATCCAGGCCATCGAGGTGGAGCATCGGGGCGAGGTGCTGCAGATCCACGCCCAGGTGCTGATTGATGGCAGTGACCGCGGCGAACTTCTGGCCCAGGGCGCCGCTCCCTACCGCCAGGGCTGGGAAGCGCAGGACCAGTGGCACGAGCCCAGTGCCCCATCGCGAGCCAGGCTGGAGCAGGAGCCTTTTTTCAAGAACCATCCGCTGCAGTCCCCCACCTGGGTGGCCATGGGCCAGTTGCCAGCGGATGCAGCTCCCGGCTCGATGCCACCCCTGCTGAAGGGGGAGTCACCCCGCCTTGCGGCGCCCTTTGGCTCCGCTGCCGAGGCCTTTGGGCTGGAGCGCACCATTAGCTACGGCCGGCTGCCGGGCGGGTTGGTGATGCTGAACTGGCCCCTCGGCGGCAACGATTGGCATGGCTCCGGCCTGGAGCTACTGGAGCCAACGGCACCCGACGGGGCGATCGGGGCGGCCATGCAGGCCCACAGCCAGGCGTTCAGCGCAGCGTTGCAAGAGGCTTCCGGGGGTTGGCTCCAGCCGGCGGCCTGCTTCCCCCTGCCCGGCCAGACCAGCGGTGGGCGTTCAGCGTTGGAGGGGCCATCCCCCCTGGCCCTGATGCCCTACTGGCGGGAGGGGCGTCGTTTGGTGGGGCGCACCGTGGTGCTGGAGCAGCACCTCCTTCCCCGGGGGGCCGGGGAATCCCAGGGCCCGCTGCCCTTGAACGCCTACGGCCAGGTTGAGTCGGTGGCGGTGGGCAACTATGCGAACGACCACCACTATCCAGGGCCCGATTGGCCGCTCGCCCCGAAGAGCATTCGCTGGGGCGGCCGCTGGAGCGGCACCCCGTTCACCATTCCCTATTCGGCCCTGATCAGCGACAGCTGCGACAACCTGCTCGCCGCTGACAAGTGCCTCAGCGTCAGCCACATGGCCAACGGCGCCACCCGGTTGCAGCCCCTGATCTTCAACATCGGCCAGGCTGCAGGAGCCGCGGCGGCCCTGGCGGTGCAGCGAAACGTGGCCCTGGCGGACCTGCCGGTGCGCAGCCTGCAGGAGCAGCTGATCCGCGATACCTGGGCGCCCGCGGCCGTGGTGCCCCTCTGGGATACACCCTGGTATGCCGACGACTGGGCCGAACGCCAGGTGCAGCTGCTGGATGCACCCGAGCTGGTGGGTTCCGATGGCCTCCTGGCAGAACCCTTTGCACGTCATCTTGATCCCCGCAGCGGCAGCACTGAACCGCAGGAGGCCCTTTGGAGCGGGATGGTGCACCCCGATGGCCAAGGAGGGTTCCAGATCACGCTCGACCCAGCCCTCGCCATCGCGGCCGGCGGCAACGGGGCCCGCACCTGGCCCCTGATCACGCTCGAACCTGGGCTGAACCGTTGGCTTCAGGATCTCGACCGGCCGACGCCGGCCCGGTTGCTCGGCTGTGCCAACCCCTGGGGGCCGTGGCTGCGGGCATCCCGGCTCGCCCCCGACTAACCGGTGGCCAGCAGCCGCAGCTGATCCCGCAGGGGGTCCACCAACTGCACACGCAGCTGGAGTGCATCGCCGGGCTGGGAACCGGCGGGGCACTCAGCCGCCAGATCCAGGCCCAGGGCGTCCACATGCACCAGGCCCAGTCGGTCCTGGGGACGCAACCAACGCAGGAACAGGCCAGCCCAGTGCTCCTGGCGGTGGTCGTGAAACCACACCTGCTGCCAGTGGCGCTGATCCTCCCGGCTGATCTGGATGCCCTGCCGGATGGACCCATCGAGATCCGTCAGCAGACCCTGAAGGGCCTCGGCGGCCAGCGGTGCGGTGTTCTGCTGCACAGCGAGCAGCTGCCGCTGCACCACCAGATCCGCGTAGCGGCGAATGGGTGAGGTGGCCTGCACATAGGCAGGCAGCCCGAGGCTGAAATGGCCGCTGGGCTCGGTACCGGTGTGCCCCCGGCTCAGACAGCGTTTGATCGCCGCGTGGCGCACGGGCCCAGCTGGGAGGCCGTTGAGCTCGCTGTCTGGCGGCAGGGCAGCGGGCAACTGGCTGCGGTAGGGCAGGGCCAGCCCCTGCTCGCGCCCATAGGCAGCCACGGCCGCTCCCGCCAGGATCATGGCCTCAGCCACCAGCAACCGGGACGGACTCGGTTCGGTGATCTCCAGCACCGCCTGGTCGCCCTGGGCACGGATGCGCCCTTCCGGCTGTTCCAGCAGCAGGGCCCCCTGCTGCACCCGCCACTGGCGGCGACGCTCCAGCAGGCCGTGCAGATCGGCAAGGTCGCGCTCCTGGGGAGGGGCCAGATCAATCAACTCATCGGCGTCGGTGTAGGACAGCCGATAGGTGGGTGACACCCAGCTGCGCTGCAGGCCCGAAGCGGCAATGGCGCCAGCCGCATCCAGCTCTACCCAGAGGCTCCAGGCAGCGCTGCGGTGTCCCGCCCGCAGGCTCATCGGCCCGGTCGCCAGGGTCTCGGGAAACATCGGCAGGATGCCCCCGGCCAGGTACAAACTGCTGCCCCGTCGGCGCGCTTCCAGGTCGAGCGGAGAATCCACAGGGATTAGGCGCCCCGGATCGGCCACGTGAATCCAGATCCGCTGCTGGCCTGCGGGCGTGGTTTCGAGGGCGAGGCCGTCGTCGATGTCGCAGGTGTCGGCATCGTCGATGGTGACGCTGCGCTGGGCCGTGAGGTCAAGCCGATGGGCATCCCCCGGTTGCTCCTGCTCGGCAGCCGCCACCAGGCGATCGGCCTCCGCCAGCAACGCGGCGGAGAAACCCTGCTCCCAAGTGGTGGCACGGAGGGATGGCAGATGGTGGGCTTCCCATTGACCCAGGTCCACCAGCAAGTGGCGGATCGAGCCGGTGTCGGGGCTGCAGTGGGCCGCTTGCAGAGCCTGCCGCAGGGGCAAGGGCAGGGGGATCTCACAGTCGCCGGCGGCCCACGCCAGCAACAGCTGCAGTTGCTGCTGCTGCTCCAAATCGAGGGACTGGGCCTCGAGGGGGCTCCGCCCTCGCAGCAGTTGATGCCACCGCTGTTCCGCCTGCGCCTGCAGCACCTGGTGGCGCCGTTCACGACGCAGCCGCTTCAGGTCGTCCTGGCCACGGGGCTCAACCTGACCCTGACGCCAGCGAAACAGGGTCTGGGGCCCCTGACACCAAAGCCAGCAGGCGGCAATCGCCAAGCCGTCATGACGGGAGCACACCAGTTCGACCCAGTCGGCCAGGGGTTGGGCTGCGTCATCCCCCTGGAGCAACAGCCAGGCCGCACCAAAATCGCGCCGGGGTGGCAGCGCCGCCGCCAGGCTGGCGTCGTTGAGGCCCCAGGGAGGCTGGCTGATCCGCTGGGGAATGGTCGACAGCGCGGGCAGGGGGCAGAGCAACTGCAGCTGCCGCAGGGGGAGGATCTGCTGGCGAGCGGAAGCCCCAATGGCCACGGAGGCCTTCGTGGTCTGAACGCTTACAACAACGGCGACCTGGGGGCCCCGCTCGTCGCTGAGGCCCACCAGATCGCCGGGTTGGAAGCTTGCCGAGGCCAGCGGATGCGCCTCAGCCTTCGGGGTTCACGAAGGGCAGCAGGGCCACGATGCGGGCTCGCTTGACCGCATTGGTGAGGTCTCGCTGCTGTTTGGCGGTGAGGCCCGTCAGCCGGCGGGGCAGGATCTTGCCGCGCTCGGTGATGAACTTCTTGAGCAGATCGACATCCTTGTAGTCGATCGGGTCGCCGGGCTTGATCGGCGAAAGACGCTTTTTGAAAAAGGAACTGGACATCGAGAGAAACGGTGAGGTGAAAGGAAGCCGACGCCTGTCAAGGCCAAGGAACATGCAAGGGGCTCAGAGCGAGGGCCAGAGGGCCGCGACCTGAAACCGGCCTCACTTGATTTCCTTATGGACCGTTGAGGAGTTGCAGTGCGGACAGAACTTCTTCAGCTCAAGCCGTTCGGTGGTGTTGCGGCGGTTCTTTTCGGTGGTGTACCGGGACACACCGGGGGACCGCTTGGCGGGGTTGGACCGGCATTCCGTGCACTCGAGAGTGATCACGATCCGGACGCCCTTGTTTTTAGCCATGAAGGACGTTGCGCCGCTGGTGCGATGCGAAAGGACAAGTTGCCACCATACCTGGCAGCTGAACCCGGATCCCTGTGGATCCCTAGGATCCCGCTTCCTGATGGGATGGGCTGATGCGGGTCTCGCTCCAATGGTTGCAGGAGCTGGTGACCGCCCCTGGCGAGGCACTCGCGGTGGAGGCCCTCGCGGAGCGCCTCTCGCTCGCCGGTTTTGAAGTCGACGCCATTGAGGATCTGGCCGCCCAGGCCGCAGGGGTGGTGGTGGGCTACGTGCGCGATCGGCAGCCCCACCCGAACGCCGACAAGCTCAGTGTCTGTGAGGTGGAGGTGGGGGCAGCCGAGCCGCTCCAGATCGTCTGTGGGGCCGCCAACGTGCGCGCTGGGATTCACGTCCCGGTAGCCCTGGTGGGGGCCACCCTGCCGGCCGTGAACCTCACGATCAAGCCCGCCGAACTGCGCGGCGTGCCCAGCAGCGGCATGATCTGCTCCCTGGCGGAGCTGGGCCTCAGTGCGGAAGCCGATGGCATCGCCGTGCTCGACGAGCTGCTCGAATCCGTGCCTGCCGTGGGAGCGCCGGTGGGGCCCAGTTTGGGGTTGGATGACCAGGTGCTGGAGCTGGCCATCACCGCCAACCGCCCCGACGGCCTGTCGATGCAGGGCATTGCCCGCGAGGTGGCAGCTCTGGTGGGCGGGCAAACCCGCATTGCCATGCCGGCGCCGGCGGTGACGGCTGTCCCCCTTCCCGCCGACGCCAGTGACCAAGCGGCGATGGAGGAGGGCGGGCTGTTCAGCCTCACAGCCCTGGAGGGCGTGAAGGTGGGGCCCTCTCCACGCTGGTTGCAACAACGCCTCGACAAGGCCGGCATCAGGCCCATCAACACCGTGGTGGACATCACCAACCTGGTGATGCTGGAAACGGGCCAGCCGCTGCATGCCTTCGATCGGTCGCGGCTCGCAGCCCTCACCGGCGGCGCGGTCGAGGCGGCCGCCGTGGGCCTGCGTCAAGCGCGCACCGGAGAACACTTCACCGCCCTGGACGGCTCGGAGCAGGCCCTCACGCCTGAAGCCCTCGTGGTGACCTATGCGGGCCGGGCCATCGCCCTGGCGGGCGTGATGGGTGGCGCCGAAGAGGCCGTCAGCGACAACACCACCGCGATTTGGCTGGAGGCGGCGGTTTTTGCCCCCCAATCCGTTCGCCGCTCCGCCCGCAGCGTGGGACTGCGGACCGAGGCCAGCAGCCGCTTTGAGAAGGGTCTCCCTCGGGAGAACACCCTCGCTGCCGCCGACCGTGCCGTGGAGCTGTTTCAGGAGCTCTGCGATGCCCAAGTGGTGGAACGCTGGGTGCACCAGCGCCCCCAGGCGCCGGCCGTTCCCTTGCATCTGCGTCGGGACGCGCTGCACAACCTGCTGGGCCCCGTGCAGGAGGGCGAGGAACTGGGCGACCTGAGCGATGGGCAGATCCTGCAGACCCTCACAGCGCTCGGCTGCACCCTGGTGGCGGATGCCGATGCGGAGGGATGGCAGGTCACCGTTCCCCCCTCGCGATCAATGGACCTCCAGCGGGAGGTGGACCTGATCGAGGAGGTGGCACGACTGGTGGGCTACGACCGATTTGCCTGCCATCTGCCCGATCCCCTCGAACCCGGGGGGCTGGAGCCCGCCCAGCAGGTGGAGCGCCGCCTGCGCCGCCAGCTCTGTGCCGCTGGATTACAGGAGGCCTGCAGCTTTTCCCTGGTCGCGACAGCACCAGGGCGCCTTCCCCTGGCGAATCCATTGCTCGCCGATTACGGCCACCTGCGCGACAACCTGCACGGTGAACTGCTGGCGGCAGCCCGCCGCAATCTGCAGAGCGGTCAACAGGGCTTTTGGGCCTTTGAAATGGGCCAGGTTTTCAGCTCGGCTAGCGGCAGCGGGGTCGCCAGCCGGGCCCAACGCCATCTGCTCGTGGGCGTGATCTGCGGCGAACGAAGAGCCGAGCGTTGGACCAGCAGCGGCAAGCCCCAACCCCTCACCTATGGGCAGGCCCGTGGGGTTCTGCAGCAGGCCCTGGCCTCCCTGTCGATCCCTTGCGAGGACCGTCCCCTGCAGGACCAGCCGCTGCTGCACCCGGGCCGGGCCGCCCAGATCGTGGTGGAGGGCCGACCGGCGGGATGGTTTGGCCAGCTGCATCCGGAACAGGCCCAGGCCCTCGACCTGCCGGATAGCACCCACCTGTTCGAACTGGAGCTGGGGGCCCTGCTCACCGCAGCCACCCGGCGCAACCGCTGGCAGCCGGCCTTTGCACCCTTTGCCACGGTTCCAGCCTCAGAGCGGGACCTGGCCGTTGTGGTGGGCGCCGACTGCCGCTCCGCCGACCTCCTCCAGGTGATCCGCAAGGCTGGCAAGCCGTTGCTGGAACATGCCGAACTGGTGGATCGCTACGTGGGCGACCAACTGGCCGATGGCCAGTGCAGCCAGGCCTTCCGCCTGCGCTACCGCGATCCGGAGCGCACCCTCACCGATGAGGATGTGGAACGGGCCCACGCTGCGGTGCAGGCGGCCCTGGAGAAGCAGCTGGGAGCCCAGCTGCGGGCTTAGGCCTCGGCTGAGGGTTGCACCGGAACCGCAGCGCCGCGCCGCAGGACAGCCAGCGTTTCCACGTGGCTGGTCTGGGGAAAAAAGTCGAGCGGCTGGAGGGATTCCAGCTGATAGCCCCCCTGGCCCACCAGTTGGGCCAGGTCGCGCGCGAGGGTGGCCGGGTCGCAGCTGAGATACAAAATGTGGGCTGGTGGCCGCTCCAAAATGGCGGCCTGGGTACCGGGCTCCAGTCCCTTGCGGGGCGGGTCGAGGAACAGCACGTCGCAGTGGGCCAGGTGCGCCGCCAAGCACTCCGCCACGACGCCAGCCTCAAACGAGGCCCGATCGGTGAGTCCGTTCTCCCGGGCGTTGGTGCGGGCCTGTTGCACCGCTTCGGCGCTGAGTTCGATGCCGTGCACGTGCCAGCCAGCAGCGGCCACCGGCAGGGTGTACGTCCCGATTCCGCAGTAGGCATCCACCATCACGCCGGTGGGGACTGCTTCTAGAGCTGCCAGCACCAGCGGCACAACCCGCTCAGCTTGGCGGGTGTGAACCTGAAAAAAGGTGTCAGCTGCAATCTGCAGGGTGAGACCGCTGAAGCGCTCTTCCACCCAACCCCGACCGGCCACCACCCGGGTTTCCGGTCCCATCAGGGTGTTGGTGGCCAGGGGCTGCAGGTTGAGACACACCCCCACCACCTCGGGCCAGCGCTCCATCCACGCCGCCGAAAGGATTTCGAGGCCGTCGAGCTCGGCGTGGCTGCTCACCAGGGTGATCAGCACATCACCACTGTGACTGCCAAGCCGCAGGGCCAGATGGCGAAGGCCGCCGCCCTCGCGGAAGTCCCGATCCACCGGCCAATCACTGGCCTCCAGATCCGCCTTGAGTGGAGCGATCAGGCTGTCCAGGCGGGGGTCCAACACGGGACCGTGATTCATGTTGACGATCGTGTGGGTGCCGCGGCGATAGAAGCCAGCCCGCAGTCGACCATCCTCACGACGCTCCAACGGGATGATGGCGCGGTTGCGGTAGCCCAGGCTCTCGGGCGCCACGAGCAACGGAGAGACGGGCGTCTCGAGATGGGCAATGCGACGGATGGCGTCGACCACCTTCTGGTGCTTCCAGTGCTGCTGGCCTGAGTCGGCAAGGTGCTGCACGCTGCAGCCACCGCAGTGCTCGGCCAGGATGCAGGGAGGGCGCTGCCGCTCCGGAGCAGGAACCAACACCTGTTCCAATTCGGCCACCCAATGGCGCCGCGCCCGATGGGTGAGACGCACCTTCACTTGTTCGCCAGGCAGGGCTCCGGAGACAAACAGAACCCGATCGTTGAGGCGGGCCACCCCTTGGCCGTCGTGGGAGAGGCCTGTGATCGTCACCTCCACCCGGCTACCGGTGGACAGGTCCAGGTTGCTGCCGGTGGTGAGGCTGTCCACGCGCGCCAGGCAATCCCTCACCCTACGCCGTGCAAAGGGGCGTTACACCTTGCTGTCGAGAGGCAGGTTCCCCCGGAGGAGTCGATACAGTGGTGCACGCGTGTGGTCGCTGCGATGAGCGTCGTTCGGGATCTGATCCTCCAGGCAGATGATCAGCTGCGCTATCCGAGCGGCGGCGAGCTGCGCTCCATGGTGGAGTACCTCAGCCGGGGGGCCGATCGGCTGGCCGTGGTTCGGGTTCTCACCGATAACGAGAAAAAGATTGTGGATGAGGCAGCCAAGCAGCTGTTTCAACGCAAACCTGACTACGTGGCTCCCGGCGGCAATGCCTACGGCCAGAAGCAGCGGGCCCAGTGCCTTCGCGATTACAGCTGGTACCTGCGTCTGGTGACCTACGGCGTGCTGGCCGGAAGCACCGAGATGATCCAGCAGATCGGGCTTGTGGGTGCCCGCGAGATGTACAACAGCCTCGGCGTGCCGATGCCAGGCATGGTGGAAGCGATGCGCACCATGAAGGATGCGGCGATTGGGCTGCTGAGCACCGATCAAGCCGCCATGGCCGGCCCCTACTTCGACTTCCTCATCCAGGGCATGCAAACCAGCACCTGAGTCCCACCCGGACCAGGCACCAGACCCAGTCGACACCTGTCTCGACTGGGTCTTTTTTGTACAAGTGCATGGGACCCATCTCGGACCTAGTAGATCGCCCAAGAGGCGGCGGCGGCGTAGGCGGGCTTGGCCCCTCCATGGTGTTCTCCGATGAGAGGCAAAGAAGCAGCGGCACAAACACCCCGGAAGTGAGTCTTGTTAATCTCATCTCGATCCGTTTGTGAATCTAGAAACTTCTCCCACATGAGACGAAGGAGAGCTCCCTATTTTCGCTCTCAATGGGCTGGTTCTCGGCGCCCCACGGGCGAAGCGTGTCAGGCCGCTGGAAAAAGAGGGAATCAACTTGCGTACCTGTGTATGACACAGATACGCAGAGCTAGAAACGACCTCCAGGATTGAATTTTGGTTGGGCTTCGGCGAACTGGACAGGACGTGGGACAAGCTCTGATTGGCGCAGAAGCCATGGACGCCATCAGGGCGCGGCTAACGCGCAACACATGAAGCGATCAACCGCTCCGGCCAGAATCACGTGTTTTTTGCCTTTTCTGCCAGCTCCAATGCGTGAATCAGGCCGACCAACGGATGCCTGCCACGCCGCCAATCCGAAACACTTAAGTCTCGGCAGTCTGTGATGAGGTGCAGGGTCAGACTCAGGCCTGAAGGCTGATGCGACTTATTAGACGACTCCATTTCATTGATGTCGAGGCAGCCCCTGGCGTGGTGGCAGTCATCTCCGGTAAATGCCAGTACAAGACCCAGGGTGGGTCTCAGATGCTTCGGGCAATGCAATCTTGGCTTGGTGAGCGATCACCCTGCCTGGCCTGGACAACCCAAGGACTCGCCTGACCTCAGCGGGCCGGCCGAACACATCCCGACAATCTCAGTGGGGCGAGCTAATTCTTACTCCTAGTCTTGTAGCAAGAATAGGCCGAGACAATTGGGGGCTGCTATTGGTTGCGGTAGAGCTCCTTGAGAAGTTGGTAGGCCTCGTTGAGCCGGCGCATGCTGTCTTCGCTCCCTCCCGCATCGGGATGGTTGCTCATGGCCAGATCTCGGTAGGCATCCCGGATTTGACCAAGCGTGAGGCGATGGCCGGGGGCTGTAGGCAAGTTCAATAACTTCAACGCTCCATGGAGCGTCATGGTGTGCTCCAGGGTCTGGAACGACGTCCCCTTGCGCCGTTTGCGGAATCGATGCACAAAGCGTCGAATCAGCGTGGGTAAGCGCAGCTCCAAGGTCGACGTGCTGAACGGATCTTCCAGCAGCCCGGCCATCACCATCACCCGCTCAAAACTCGCAGGTTCGCGGCCCCAACTTGGCGCGGTGGTGGCCACCACATCACACGCCAGGGTCCAGGTGAAGGGGCGATTCTCGCTCTGGTCACTCTGGGGCCAGATGTCCTGGCCCAGCCACACCATGGCCGCCTCCAGCACGGCCTCATTCGCGTCATTGCCGTAGAGCTCCATCCAGTGCGTGCGGGCACGCATCAAAGCCTGGGCAATCAACTCGCCGCCCACCTGGGGCAGGGGTTCGAGGGATGCCTGAACGTCGGGGCGGCGGGGATGGAGACTGCGTTTGAGCTGGTCTGATTGGCGCCGTACAAATCCAGGCAGGTCAATCCCGCCCTGGCGTGGTTGGGGGTTGGGGACCCGAGTGGAATCCGCCCAGTGGTCATCTGACGCGTCGAGATCCAGGGTGAGTTCGCCCCCGGCTCCACGGGTCACCAGCACGAGCGCACCCTGTTCGTTGAAGGTGGTTGGCGTACCGGCACCGGGATCGGGCTCGAATTCGCCGCTGGCATCGTTGTAACTGCCGCCGTCGTCAGTGCCGTCGCTGGTGTCGTTGTCGCTAGGAAACAGGTCCTGCAACAGCCGTTCGACGAGATCACCGCGGCTGCGGAGCCCGAGTTCGGCCTTGAGGCCATCGATTTTCTCCAGCAGGGCCACCGGAAGCTCCAGGCTGAACCGGCGGCGCGGATCTTCCCTTTCAGCCATTCCTAACGGCCCATCAAGCCGCGCATCATCTGCTGCTGCGCTTCCAAGGCCTGTTGGTAGCGGTCCACCAGGGATTCACTCGCCATGCCCGGGGTGGGTGCCGAGGAGCGTGGCTGGGTCAGCCGACCCGGTGCCGGCGGGGGTGGGGGCGGCGGGAGGTAACGATAGGGAGCCAGCGCAGGCTGAAGGGTCTGAGCACCGGGTTGCAGCACGAGGGGCGACAGGGCAGGCAGGCCGCCGTTGGCACCATCCTCGCCATCGGGCAGCGCCGGCAGGGTGGAGGGTCGGGCCGTGGCCGTGCTGCTGGCAGCGGAGCGGGCAAGCTCGAGCTGGCGCTCGCGGTCCTGGACCATCGCGACCTGACTGGCCGGCACCACACTCAAGAGATGGCCTGGGGTGGCATCGGCCGGATACACCAGGCTCACGCGCACCGGGTTCGACACCCCAGCACGCAGGTTCAAGGTGGTGAGAGCCACGCTCTGGCCAGAGCGCAGGCCCACGTGCATTTCCTGGAGGCCCTCCTCGGTGCGGACTTGAAACGAGCCCCGGAAGGCGGTGAAGGGCCTGCCGCTGCCGGTGGTGGAGGGATGGCTCAACACCAACTCAAAGGGACCCGCCCCCTTGAGGTTGAGATCGACGTCGAACCGAACGCCGTAGGTGCCCACATTGTCGAGGGAGGAATCGACCATCCGACTCACCAGCGGATTCACCTGCACTTCCCGGGTGCCGAAATTGTGGCGATGGGTGCTGGTGAGGGGGACATGCAAGGGCCCCTGCTGGACCAGGTCGTGGCTGAGGCTGGCCTGGTAGGCATCGCCGATGGCGACACCACCCACACGGGAAAACACCCGCCTTCCGTTGATGTCGGCGATCCGGTTCAGATACACCCGGCCGGGCGCCAGCCGCCCTTGGTCCAGCACCGACAGCACCTCCCAGTCGCTTTGCGGATTCTTGGCTGCAACCACGGCCATCTGGAACGGTCCATCGCTGCGGCCCTTGAGCAGGGCGTTGGCGATCCCCAGGGCTGGCAGCTGGGTATGGAAGAGCACGATGCGGCTGCGGGCCGGGATGGTGATCTCCTCGCTCAGCTTGGAATCCAGGCGGCCCCGCAACACCTGAATCGCGGTGGCATCCCCGGGTCCGGTGTTCCACGGCCTCGGTCCCAAGGGGCGCACGCCCATCTTGTATTGCTGTAAGTAGGGGGCTTCAAAGCTGTTGCGGACAGCTCCATTTTCGAAGCGAATGTGAACGGGCCGCGCGCCTGGGTTGATCAGAATCAGCCCCAGGGTGAGTTCGGGCCGTCGCCCAGAAGCTGAAAGCTGGCCTCGGTTGGGCGGGAAATACTTGTGGTGCATGTGGACGCCGAATTCACCGTTGAAGGTGTATTCGGCGTTGCGCAGGGGCTGGCCCGTTTCAGCGGCATAGGCATAGCCCGGAGCCGTGTTGATCAGAATGCCCTCGCCCTCCACCTCTTCCGGCTGGTTGGAGTGCAGCACGGGCACCTGGTTGAAATTGCCCTTCAGGGGCCTGGCCTGTTGCCCGGCCATCAGCGCCACGTAGGCCATGGCGGCAGGGGCCTGCACCAGCACCCCTGGGCCCAGGAGCCCAGAAACCAACAGGAGTGCCAGGGGCCGATTCAGAACGGGGGACACCCCTGCTGGCGCGCTTGGCCAGGGTCGTCGGGTCCAGCAGTGCTTCATGACCATTGCTGGGGGAAACACCCGCTGGGGCGGGCAACACGGCACTCGGGTGACGCACCGGGGTCGCTAGAACCTCAGAGCACTTCTCCACTTTCTCATGCTTCCCCCCCTGGGCTGCTGCGGCAACGGCGACGAAGGTGGCCAGAGCAGCTGGCGTCGCCATCAGGAACGCAAACTGCGCATGCTGCGGTTCTGGCGGGACGGCGTGGAACGGCAACTGGCGGCCGTCACGGCGGCCATCAGCACGCTGGAGCAGCAGATGCAACGCGATGCCGGGTCCGGGAACGGCTGAGGGGACTCAGCGGCCCTGCGAGTTCCGCCACCGGAGCATGGAGGCCGTCCTTCAGCAGGGCCAAGCCACGCTTCACTCGTCGCTGCACCGTCATCGGGCTCACCTGCAACAGGGCCGCCGTACGCCGATAGGTCCAGCCGGACAGCACCACCTTCTGGATCACCAATCGGAGGCAGGGCTCCAGCCGGGCCAACTGGCCCAAGATGGTGTGCTCCGTGCCCGTCGGGTCTTCCCAGCTCTCGTCCCCATCGGAGATCAGCGCCTGAATGTCCTCCGCCGTGGCCCCAAGGGCTGACGGACGGGCCATCGCCTGTCCCCGGAGCAGGTCCTCCCACTGCTGGCGGCTGAGGGCCAGCCCCTGACGCAGGTCGTCAGCACTGGGCTCGTGGCCATGGCGGGCACACCAGCCGGCCTTCAGCTGGCGCAACTTGTCGTGGAGCTCCATCTGGCGGCGGGGGAGCCGTACGGCCTGGGAGCAATCCCGCAGGTAGTGCAGGATGGCCCCGCGGATGTGGGGCCTGGCAAAGGCTTCAAAGGGAGTGGCGGTGTGGGCTTGATAGAGCTCCGCAGCGCGAAGCAGCCCAAGCAGGCCCACCTGAATCAGATCATCGAGCGGTTCGGGGCAGCGGCGGACGTAGTGCACCGCAATCGGATTCACCAGAGCGCGGTACTGGTTGACCCGCTGGTTGCGTTGCAGCAGGGCTCGACGGGAGATCGGGCGATCGGGCCGGGCAGGGGTCTTGACGGGTTGGGTCATCGGGACAGGAGTCATTCAGCAGGGGCAGGTCCCCTTGCTTTCCAACCACGCCCGGCAACAGGGGATTCCGCAACCGGGAAATTACGGAACCTGGTTCACGGCAGCGGAGGGCTGGCGACCGATCGCAGCAGCTGCCAAGGTCCTTGCCGCTCCAACCAGGCGAGATCCGAGCGCTCGGTGGCGAGCAAAGACCCGCCAAAGGCCAGGGCATTGAGGCTGAAGCCGGCACAGTGTTCCTCGGTGCGCCGCACCGTGAGCATCCAGTGGTCGTCAAACAGCACGTTGTACGGATGAAGGGGTTGGGGATCGTGAAGCGGGGACCCCAGACCCAGCTGCTCGGCATGGCGAAGGTACAGCTCTTCGAGGTCGCTGCCGCCCAGGGGGTCCTGGCGACGACTCAAGCGATAGGCCCAGGGCCAAGGAGATCCGGCAGGACCTGGGCGATCTCCTGTCTCCTCCAGCTGGGCCTGGAGGGCAGCAGCCAACGGACAGCTGGGCTCGCCGCTTCGCCTGGGCAGCAGCTGCAGGTGGCGGTGGGGCTGGCTGGCGCCGGCGGCGGGAGAACTGTTGAAGAACCACAACCCCGCCGTATCGGAGGCCACCTGGGCCACCCCTGCCCAATCGTCAGGCCGCAACCAGCCCGCCTGGGGTTGCCAGGCCTGGGTGATCAACAGCAGATGGCCTGGCTGAACGGGGTATTTGTTGAGCAGGGCCACATGGCCGGAAGCGAGGCATTCCACCTCCAACTCAGGCTCCCAGGGAAGAAAGGGATTGGGCTTGGGGCCACCGCGGCGCAGGTGTTTCGGCGTACGGCTGAGCAACCGCCGCAGCACGAACGGCTCCAACCCCGGCAGATCCACCACGTCGGTGGCCAGAGGGACCAGGGCCCCACTGCGCTGGGCCTCGAGGGAACGCTCCAGCGCCCGGTGCCAGAAGTGCTCAGCCCGCACCGGCCTTGAGGCGTGCCAGGGACGCCCCCTGGTAGTAGTGCCCCAGGATCTGGTTGTAGCGGAAGCCCTGCTGGGCCAGATCCTGGGCTCCGTGCTGACTCATGCTCGCCCCCAGGTGACCGTGGGCCTCGAGACTGATCTGGCGGTTGGCGGCATAGAGGCTTTCCACGATTCCTCCCTGATAACTGAGAATCAGCCCCGCGGTGCTGCCGGCGGCCTGCCGGGTGCGGTCGTTGCTCCGGGCCAACCCCTTGTAGGCCTGCCAGCGCGTGGTGTCGCCGAGATGCCAGTGACGGTTTGCCGGTCGGGCCATGTGGGCCAGGGCGTAGGAGCGGGCGGCAACGGCCTGGGCGCGCAGGGCCTCCATCGACCAACTACTGGGCATCTCTGCCCCCACCACCGAGGCGATGTAGGTCTCCAGGCCGAGATGGTTCACCAGCCGCAGGCCGTCACTGTCTCGGATCAACCGCAGGCGACCGCCGTAGGGGCTGCCGTTGACCAGAAGCGCCCCTCCTGAGGTCTGGAGCCAGGCCTCGGGCCCCTGGGACCAGAGGTCGGCAAGATTGACGGGCGTCCCGGCGGCACCCTGCTGCAGCAATTGGCCATCCCGGCTCACCAGTTGCCAGGGGCCAGTGCCCGAGAGCGCAGGGCTGGATCCAGCCGTCAGCAGGGCCACGCGGATCTCCAGATCCACCGTGGGCCCAGCCTCCGGTTCGGCCAGGCCGAGGCTGCCACCGGCTCCGGCCGTCGTTGGGGCCGTGGCCCGGCGAGCCTCCAGGCGCCGCAGGCTTTCAGCCGCAGCGGTGGTGTCCTGCGGAGGAGGCGGAGTTTCAATCAGCGCGTCGAGCAGTTCCCCCTGGGCGGCTCCGTAGGGCTTGGGGGCAAGGCCCTGGGCGGCGAAGCCCACCGCCACGGCCGCCACGGCCATGGGACCGGCCAGCATCAGCCGGCGGTTGAACGGACTGCTGAGCCGCAGCCCTGACGGGATCAGACTCAGGCGAGCAACGCCCCCCATGGCTCGGCTCCGCAGCCATCGGCTTGCACGTGCAATGTGCCGTTCCACAGAAGATGGCCCGTACCGCTCAGGCGGATCATGCCTGAAGACGCCGTTTCGAGCACCATGCCCCCCGGTCGCGGGGAACATTGCCAGCCCACCACGGATCGCCGGTTCAACCGTTCGAGCCAGAACGGCGCCACCAACGCATGGGCGGAGCCCGTGACTGGATCCTCCTCAATCCCCAGCCCTGGAGCAAAGAAACGCAGCTGATAGTCGGCCCGCCGACCCAGGACAACTTCAGATGGGGTCAGCTCGAGCCCCTCGAGGGATTGCATCAGCACCAGCCCCGCCCGATCGGCCCCCTGCAGCTCGGAGGCCACACTGGCCATCGCCGCCAGCGGAGCCTCCGGGGGCAGCAGGGCCACCCGATAGCCCAAGGACGAGCCCCAGTAGTCCGTCGGTTTGACGCCCAAGCGCTCTTGCAACAGGCGGATCAGGGGCGGAGACGGCTCGGCGGCAAGCAAGCCGGCGCTGGGCAGCACCACGGAGCCACTGGAGGCCTGGGTCGGCTCCCCGGGGGGCCCCAGCTGCACCGCCAAGGGGCCACTGCGGGTCCAGAGCGACACCGGCTGACCCGCTTCCAGCACCTGCCAGTGCCCAAGGGCCAGCAGGGCTGCCAGGGTCGCGTGGCCGCACAACGGCACCTCGCAGGTGGGGGTGAACCATCGCAGACACCAGCGATCCTGTTGGTGCAGCAAAAAGGCCGTTTCCGACTGGTTGAGGCTGCGGGCGATCGCCTGCAGGCCCCCATCTCCCATGGGCTGGTCGAGCAGCACGACGGCGGCCCCGTTGCCCCGGCAGGGTCCGGCGGCGAAGGCCTCCACCAGAACCGCCGGCGTGGGGCTGGTCATGGCTGGGTCCATTCGGGCCGCAGGTCCCGCTCCATCAGGGCTTTCACCGCGTCCGCCGGGCTGGCTCCCCCATCGAGCACCCGCACAACCTGCTCGCAGATGGGCAGATGCCAGCCCCGCCCACTGGCCAGCTGCAAGGCGGCCCGTGCCGTGCGGGGGCCCTCCACGGTCGCCGCGATGCGCTCCCTGGCCTGCTCCTCGCTGCAGCCCTCGGCGAGGAGTAACCCGCAGCGGTAGTTGCGGCTCAGGGTGCTGTTCGCCGTGGCCAGCAGGTCGCCAAGTCCAGCCAGGCCATAGAGGGTGCTCGTCACACCGCCCAGCCCCTCCAGCACCACGCCGATCTCCGCCAGCCCGCGGCAGAGCAGGGAAGCTTTGGCGTTGGCCCCGAGGCACAGGCCATCGGCGATCCCGGCCGCCACCGCCATCACGTTCTTGAGGGCCCCGGCTGCCTCCGTTCCGATCGGATCGCCGTTCGTGTAGAGACGCAGGGCTTCATCGCTGAGCTGGCGCTGCAGCTCGCGGGCCAGGTCAGGGGCGGTGCAGGCCAACACACTGGCCGCTGGCAAGCCTTGCCGCACTTCCGTCGCCAGATTCGGACCGCTCAGCACCAACAACGGGGTGGCAGGCAGTTGGGCTGCCCAGAGCTGGGTGGCCGTGGCCAGGGTGGAGAGGTCGAGACCCTTGCTGCAGCTGAGCAGGGGTAGGCCTGGGGGCCAGTGGGGGGCCAGGGTCTCAGCCAGGGGCTGCACCCCCGCCATCGCCACGGCCGACACCACCAGGTCGCAATCCGCCAGCAGCTCGATGGGGCTGCCGCCGGAGCTCCGGGACCAGCCCGCCACCCGATGGCCCTGGGCTTGCCAGCGCTCCAGCAGGGTCTGCCCCCAGGCGCCCAGACCCAACACGGTGATGCGAAGGCCCATCGGGTGCGAAGCGGCAGGCAGAACAGCGCTGCCATCATGCGCCAGGGAGCGGTTCCGTCCCAGCCCCCCAAGCGTTCTGTGGTCACGCCCCCCCGATCGAACTGGAGCTCCTGGCAAGGCACGGCCCTGGTGGTGGGCTGTGGCGGGATCGGCCAGGCCCTGCTCCAGGAACTCGGCCAGGCGGCCCCCCACCTGCAGCGGGTGGGGGCCTCCCGCAGGGATTGGCGCGGCGCGGCGTCTCACGACTGGCAGGGAGTCGACTACCTGCCCCTCGAGCTCACCGATGACGCCAGCCTGGAGCGCCTGGGCACCAGCCTGAGGACTCGCCCACCCCTACGCCTGGTGATCCACACCGCCGGCGTCCTGCACGGTGCCGGGCTCCAGCCCGAGAAGCGTCTGAGCCAGGTGAACCGCCTGGGCCTGGAGCAGAGCTTTGCGGTCAATGCCTTCGCGCCGCTGCTGGTGGCCCAGGCCATCGAGTCCTGCCTGCCGGGCGACGCCCCCTTCCACGTCGCCAGCCTGTCGGCTCGGGTGGGCAGCATTGGCGACAACCAGCTGGGAGGGTGGTACGCCTACCGGGCCGCCAAGGCCGCCCAGAACCAACTGCTGCGCACCCTGGCCCTGGAGTGGCGCCGCCGCAGGCCCCAGGGGTGCGTGAGCCTGCTCCATCCCGGCACCACGGCAACAGCCCTCTCCGCGCCGTTTCAGGCCGGGGTGCCCCCTGCCCGGCTGTTCAGCCCCCAACGCTCGGCCGCACAGCTGCTCAGGGTCCTGGAAGGGCTCAGCCCGGAGGACTCCGGCGGCTTCTGGGCCTGGGACGGGCAAGCCATTCCCTGGTGAGGACGGCCCAGGGATCGCCTAGGCGGCGTTGGCCCGCAGCAGTTCCAGGGAAATGACGTCGAGGGCGGAGTCCTCCGTGGCCTCCAACCGCACGGGTGGGGCCATGCCGTCCTCATAGGCCTCCAGCCAGCGGGGTGCACAGACACACCAATGGTCCCCAGGCTGGAGGCCTGGAAAGTCGTAGGCCGGGGCCGGGGTGCTGAGATCGTTGCCCTGGGCGGCGCTGTAGCGCAGGAACGCCTCCGTCACCACGCAGCACACGCTGTGGCGGCCGAGGTCCGCGGCGTTGGTGCGGCAGTGGCCATCGCGGAACCAACCGGTCATCGGCTGGCACCCACACACCTCCAGCGGCTCACCGAGCACATTGAGCGAAGGCGGGAGGCTGGGGCTGGAATCGCTCACGACAGGGAATCGGACAGGGCAGCTCCGCCAGTCTGGCCAAGGGATCCCGGCACTGCATCGGGCCGGAAGCGCAGCCTGCCGGAGGCCCGCAGACCCCGAGCAAAGGCAACACACCGGAACAAAGTGGGGCGAGGTGGTTGACGGATTCCGGGGGGGAGGCGTTAAAGGTCGGTTAGCGCGTTCACCCTGTTTTTCAGCGCGGCCCCCTTCATGAGCTGGGAATTCACCGAGGATGCGGCCTTCCTGGCCCTCTGCGACGCCTACAAAGAGAGCGGTGAACCCTCCGCCATGGAGTTCCTCGCCCATGGAGAGGGGGCCTTCCATTTCCAGGAGCTCACCCAGAACGCCGCCGGTGAGGGAATCGATCTCAGCGACTCCTCCGATCTCGAGGAGTTTCAGCAGGAGGTGATCGATGCCCTCGAGGAGATGTGCAGCTAGGCGTAGCGGTTGCGACGGGTCGGTGGCGACTCAGGCGTAGAAAAACGCGATCTCCTTGGCTTTGAGCCCCTCCCATCCAGCCGCCTGCAGGCGGGCATCCAGCGTGGCCTGGTCGAAGTGTTTGGCCCCGGTCTTGACGATCCGGTTGCGCATCGACTTCTTGACGCCGCTGCGGGCGCGCTGACTCTCCAGGTCCATCACCTCGGCGTAGAGGGCGATCATTTCCGCGGGGATGGGTGTGCCATCGAGATCGATGCCCGATGCGATCGCGGCGTCAACGCCGCCGGGGCCTGCAATGGCCATGGCCTGCTCAGCAACAACGCCTGCAGGCTAAGAGGGAGCGCGTCCGCTCAGGCCGAGAAATAGCGGGCCTGGCTGTGCAGGGCCACCAGGGCCGTGGTGCTCTGCTCCGGATCGAGCTGATCGCTCTCATCCATGGTGAGACCAATGCGATCAGCCCCCAACCAGGCGAGCTGCTGCCTGGAATCAGCCACATTGGGACAGGCCGGATAGCCGAAGGAGTAACGGCTGCCGCGGTAGCGCTGGGCAAGCACATCCCGCAACGGCATGGCAGCTGGATCGGCAAAGCCCAGTTCCCGCCGGATGCGGGCATGCACCCACTCCGCCAGGGCCTCAGCCATCTGCACCCCAAGCCCGTGGAAGTAGAGGTAGTCGCTGTATTGGTCTGCCTTGAACAGCTCGCGCGCAAAGGCAGAGGCCCTATCCCCCATCGTCACGGCCTGCATCGGCAACACATCGGTAGGCGTGCCAGCGCCATCGCCTCCCACCGAGAGATCACGGTAAAAATCAGCAATGCAGTAGCGATTCCCCGAGCGCTGACGGGGCAGGGCAAAGCGCCCGAGAGCCTGGTGGGGCTCGTTGGAATCGAACACCACCACGGCGTTGCCGCTGCGCCCGCAGGGGAAATAGCCATAGGCCACCCGTGGGGTGAGCAGCTCCTCCTCAAGACACCGCTGCATCCACTGCTGCAGAACGGGTTCGGCCTTTTCAGCCAACATCGACTCGTACTCCTCCCTGCTCTGCTGCTGGGTCTTGCGCAGCTGCCATTGGCCGGCAAACAGGGCATTGCGGTCCAGGTAGGCAAACACCTCCTGCAGGCTGATGTCCTGCTCGGTGAGCACCTGGCTGCCCCAGAACGGGGGATCGAGCGCAGGCTCCTCGGGCACGGCTTCAGAACGGTGATCGTTGGGTCCAGCCTCCGGCCCATCTGCGGGCACCGCAGGGGGTGCCGGGTCGTCCCCTGGGGAGATAGGGGTGGCACTGTCCGTGCTGGCCAGGCCCAGCCCGTCCGGAATCGGCCCCTGGAACCCCTGGTGGTCGTCCCAGCTGCCTGCGCCCTTGGCCTCCATCAGCGCATCCATGAAGCGCAGATCGGCGAAGGCATCCCGGCCATAGATCACCTGACCCTTGTAAACCGCGCGGCAGTCACCATGCACAAAGCGGGGCGTGAGGGCCGCACCGCCGAGGATCACGGGAACGGCAATCCCCGCCGCGTTGAACGCCTCGAGGTTGTCTTTCATGAAGGCGGTTGACTTCACCAGCAGACCACTCATGGCGATGCAGTCGGCCTGGTGCTCCTGCTGGGCCTCGATGATGGCCTCACAGCTCTGCTTGATGCCGAGGTTGATGACCTCGTAACCGTTGTTGGTGAGGATGATGTCCACCAGGTTCTTGCCGATGTCGTGCACATCGCCCTTCACCGTGGCGATCAGGAACTTGCCCTTGGCCGAACTTTCCCCTTCCACGGTTTCCATGTGGGGCTCGAGTTGGGCCACCGCTGCCTTCATCGTTTCAGCGCTCTGCAGCACAAAGGGGAGCTGCATCTGGCCAGAACCAAACAGGTCCCCCACAACCTTCATGCCATCGAGGAGGAAGGTGTTGATGATCTGCAGGGGCGGATAGGTCTGCATCGCTTCGTTGAGGGAGGCCTCCAGGCCGATGCGCTCGCCATCAATGATGTGTTGCTTGAGACGCTCCTCCACCGGAAGATCGGCCAGGGAGGGGCCCGAAGCCCGGGCCTCCTTGGCACTCACCCCCTCAAACAGGGTGGTGAGCACGGTCAGGGGGTCGTAGCTGCAGATCGCCCCGGCGTCGTCGCTGTCGAAGCGCCGCCGGTCGTAGATGAGGTCGCGGCAAACCTGCTGGTGCTCCTCGCTGATCTTGGCCAGCGGGAGAATTTTGGCCGGGCTGACGATGGCCGCATCCATGCCGGCCTCACAGCAGTCGTGCAGGAAGACGGAGTTGAGCACGATGCGGGCCGCCGGGGAGAGGCCGAAGCTCACGTTGCTGACCCCCAACACCACATGCACCCCAGGAAGATCGGAGCGGATGCGGCGAATCGCCTCCACCGTGGCCGCCCCGTTCAGACGGTCTTCCTCAATGCCGGTGGAGATCGGCAGAGCCAGGGGGTCGTAGAAAATTTCGTGGGCAGGAATCCCGAACTCGAGGGCATCGCGATAGGCCCGCTGGGCGATGGCGAACTTGCGCTCCGCCGTGCGGGCCATCCCCTCCTCGTCGATGGTGCCCACCACCACACCCGCGCCATAGGCCTTGGCCAACTCCAACACCTTGAAGAAGCGCTCATCGCCGTCTTCGTAGTTGGTGGAGTTGAGGATGCACTTGCCGCCGGCCACCTTGAGGCCGGCTTCCATCTTCTGCCACTCGGTGGAGTCGAGCATCAGCGGCAGGTTGACGTTCGTCACCAGACGACTCACCAAATCGTGCATATCCCGCTCGCCATCACGACCGACGTAGTCGACGTTCACGTCCAGAACGTGGGCGTTCTCCTTCACCTGGCCCCGGGCCACGGCCACCAGGCCGTCCCAGTCTTCGTCAGCCAGCAGCTCCCGCACCTTTTTGCTGCCGCTGGCATTGAGCCGTTCGCCAATGATCAGGAAAGAGTTGTCCTGGTGATAGGGCGTGGTGCCGTAGATCGAGGCGGCCGAGGGCTCCACCTGGAGCAGGGGGCGCTCGTGCTGGGTCTGGGGGGTGCGCACCGGACGGGGCGCCGCCTGCAGCTCAGCGGCGAGCTCGGCCAGGGCGCCAATGTGGGCTGGGGTGGTGCCACAGCAGCCTCCGATCACCTGCACGCCCAGGTCTTCGACGAAGTGCAGCAGCTGCATCTTCATCTCCACCGGCGTCAGCCGGTAGTGGGCCACGCCGCCGATGTTCTCGGGCAGGCCGGCATTGGGGATGCAGCTCACCACAAAGGGGCTGTGCTCGCTCAGATAGCGCACGTGCTCCTTCATCTGCTCCGGGCCGGTGGCGCAGTTGAGCCCGAGCACATCGATCGGGAACGGCTCGAGGATCGCCACCACCGCGGCGATGTCCGAGCCCACCAGCATCGTGCCGGTGGTTTCCATCGTGACGCTCACCATCAACGGCCGGCGCTGGCCGGTCTTGGCGAAGGCCTGCTCGATGCCCTGCAGGGCCGCCTTGATCTGCAGCACGTCCTGGCAGGTTTCGACGATGAACAGATCCACATCGCCGGCAATCAGCCCTTCCGCCTGTTCGGCGAAGGACGCCTTCATCGTGTCGAAATCGACGTGGCCCAGGGTGGGCAACTTTGTGGTGGGCCCCATGGAGCCCGCCACAAAGCGGGGTTTCTCAGGGGTGGAGTAGGCATCGGCCATCTCCCGGGCCAGTTCGGCGGCCCGCTTGTTGAGCGCAAAGGTCTGATCGGCGATGTCGTATTCCGCCAACACCAGGGAGGTGGCCCCAAAGGTGTCGGTTTCGATCACATCGGCGCCCACCTCCAGAAACTGCCGGTGCACCGCCTGCACAGCGTCCGGTCTGGTGAAGACCAGATATTCATTGCAGCCCTCGAGAGCCGCCCCGCCGAAATCGTCGGCGGTCAGATCCATCTGCTGCAGCGAGGTGCCCGTGGCCCCGTCGAACACCAGCACGGGACGCTCCGGGGCATGCAGCCGCTCCAGAAAGCCCACCCGTTGTCCCACCTGGGATGCCACTGCCGTTGTCATGGCGCTCAACCGTCAACGCGGATTCGGGTCACCCAGTGGTCATAGGCGGGATCGCGGCCTTCTGTGATCGCGGTGAGCCTCTCCCGAATGGCGGTCATCACCGGCCGATGGGCTGGCATGTCCGTCGTCTCCACCCGACGCACCGGGGTGACCTTGGCGGCGGTACCACTGAGGAACACCTCATCGGCCACGAACAATTCGCTCTTGTCGACCGGGCGCTCCAGGGTGGGGATGCCCATGGCCTGGGCCAGCTCCAGCACGCTGGCTCGCGTGATGCCCTCAAGGATGTCCTGGTCGACACCCGGCGTGATCAGCACCCCGTCGCGCACGATGAACAGGTTCATGCCACTGGCCTCGCTCACCTTGCCGCGGCTGTTGAGCAGCAGCGCCTCATCGAAGCCACTCTTGACGGCCTCCGTTTTGGCCAGGGAGCTGGTGATGTAGGCACCACTGATCTTGCCCCGCAGGGGCAGGGAGCGGTCTTCCTGGCGGGTCCAGGAGCTGATCCGACAGCTCACCCCATCCGGGGACAGGTAATCGCCGAGCTCCAGGCCATAGATCAGGAAGTCGGTCTCGATGTTGTGCAGACGGGGCGCAATGCCGAGGTCGCTGGTGTACACGAAGGGCCGCAGGTACACCGGGCAGGTGGGCTTGTTGGCCTTCAGGAACGTGACGATCGCGTCATGGATGGTGGCCTCGGGCAGCTCAGTGAGCAGCAGCCGGGCGCTCTGGCTGAGCCGTCGGGCGTGGCGGTCGGCGCGAAACAGCAGGATCTCGGCGGGATCGCTGGGATTGGGCAGGGCCCGCATGCCGCCGAAGGCCCCGGTGCCGTAGTGGAGCGCATGGGTGGCCACCGAGAGGGTGGCCTCCGCAAAGGGCACGCATTTGCCACCGAACCAGGCGAAGGGCAGGAACTGGTGCATGGTGGGGGCGAAGCGGGCGGAGCAGGCGCGACGGCCGGTGGCCGGGATGCCCCGATCTTCTCACTGCAGCAAGCAGGATGGGTCCATGCATCGCTTGGCATCGGTACCGGGGGGAACGGAGGCGGCCGATTGGGGCGCCCTGGTGGAGCAGCCGCCCGCACCGGTGGTGCTGCTCAGCAGCGCCGACACCGATCTCCTGGCCATCGATCAGCTGCTGGCGCAGGAACCCCAGCTGCTGGGGGCTGAGCTGCGGGGGCTGAACCTCTCGGCCCTGGGCCATCCCGCCCAGATCGACCACTACCTCAGCTCCACCGTGCGCCATGCCCAACTGGTGGTTGTGCGGCTGCTGGGCGGCCGGGGCCACTGGAGCTATGGACTCGAACGCCTGCAGGACTGGTCCCGCTCCCAGGCCGGGCGCCAATTGCTGGTGCTGGCTGGCACCCCGGAGGAGGAGGTCACCCTCGCGAGCCTCGGCACCGTGGATCCGGCCCTGGCCGTGGCTCTGGCCCATGGCCTGAGGGAAGGCGGCCCCGCCAACCTCCGCCGCCTGCTGGCCACCCTGCGGGCCCTGTTGCAGGGGGAGCAGCCTGCGCCCCCGACGGTCGAGCCCCTGGCTGATCCCCTTGCCCACGACTGGCGCGAGGAGCCTGGGCCCCGGATCGGCCTGATCGCCTATCGCGCCCTGTTGCAGGCCGGTGATCTGGCCCTGATGGAGGCCAGCCTGGCCGCCCTGCGCGGGGTGGGGTTATGCCCCCGTGCCCTCTGGGTCAGCGGCCTGCGGGATGGGGCCGTCCAGCAGGGGGTGGCTGACCTCCTGGGCCGGGAACAGGTGCAAGCCGTGCTGTGCAGCACGTCCTTTGCGTCGGTGCAGTTTGAGGAGGCCGGGCTGGGGGCACCGCTGTGGGAGCAGCTGGGGGTACCGGTGTTTCAGATGCTCTGCAGCAGCCAACCCCGCAGCCGCTGGCAGGAGAGCAGCATCGGCCTCGGGCCCACTGACCTGACCCTGCAGGTGGCCCTGCCGGAGCTGGATGGGCGGCTGACAACACGGATCGCTGCCTTCAAGGAGACGGTGGGGGCCAGCGTCCAGCTGGCCTCGGCCCTGCAGCGCTACCAGCCGGACCCGGGGCGCCTCGGGTGGATTGCCCAATTGGCCGCCAACTGGATCCGCCTACGCCAGACCCCCGCCGCCGACCGGCACATCGCCCTGGTGCTGGCCAACTACCCCACCCGCAACAGCCGGCTGGCCAATGGGGTGGGACTCGACACCCCGGCCTCCACGGCGCTGATGCTGCGCTGGCTGGCCGAGGCGGGCTATGCCCTCGGGCCCGAGTGGCCCAGCAGCGGGGAGGAGCTGATCCAGCAGCTGCTGGCCGGCCGCAGCAATGACCCGGAAAGCGGGCACCGCTCCCCGCTCGACCATCTCCCTCTCGAGGACTACCTGGCCTGGTACGACCAGTTGCCCAGCCAGGGGCGCGAGCGCCTGGAAGCGGTTTGGGGGCCTCCGCACCAGGATGCGGGCCTGGAAACGCCGAGGGGAGGCAGGGCCGGCTTCCCGATCCGAGGCCTGCGCTGGCGCCACGTGACCGTGCTGATCCAGCCCGAACGGGGCTACGAC
>NZ_JAGQBE010000029.1 GCF_024345475.1 Cyanobium sp. T1B-Tous | reverse complement strand
CTGAGGGCAGATTCTCACGCGTTACTCACCCGTCCGCCACTAACCCGAAGGTTCGTTCGACTTGCATGTGTTAAGCACGCCGCCAGCGTTCATCCTGAGCCAGGATCAAACTCTCCGTTGTAGTTCAAGTCCTCTTAACCTAAACCCTGAAAACTTTCGCTTCCAAACTCTAAATCTCAACCTGAATTGCTAACCACCTCCAAGCACCCACTGGCGTAGGCCTTGCAGTTGGAGCCCCTTCCTCTGACAGAAGGTTTCAAAGAGTGCATTCAGAAATTTCTTTCCTCTTGACTTTCCCGAATCTCAGATCCGGTCGCGCTCGCCTCTCCCATCGGCACACCAGCTCCTGTTCCCTCGTGAGAAGGAAACACAAGCCAACCAACAGGCGCGTCACGCTTTGTTTCTTTTGACGGGACCTCACACCTTCACTGCTATCTCGGCCACACACCAATCAACCGGCTAACCGGCCTCTCGGCTTTAAAGCAAGCTCCAACACCCTCCCTCTCAGGCGGTGCAGGCTCCCTGCTCCTGTGACGCAGTGAAAGCGTCAGTTCCTAAACTTTTCGGTTGTCCAGGTGCTTCCGCTTCCCTCCCCCTCTCGGAGGCTCTCGGCGAAACGCCGCCTTCCGGCGACTCAGAAAACTTACAACACCGTCGGCTCGCGCCTCCTTCTGTCGTAAGCCTGCTCGCTCAGGTCTCCCTTCCGCGCGCAGTCCAAAAACATAACACCTCGGTTGCCCTGAAGGCAAGGATCAGGCAATCAGCGCCTCGGCCCACGGCATGAAGCGCGCCAGAGTCTCGGGCCGATCGGCCGCCAGCACTGGGAAATCAGCGGCAGAGAGATCGACCCCGCCGGAGATCCCCTCCGGCGAGCGCACCAACCACCGGGTGGGGCAGTTGAGCTCCGAGAGCACCAGCCAGGCCGCCGCCAGGTCCCAGATCTTCGGTGTGGCTTCCAGCGCCGACACGGTCTGCCCCATGGCCACACTCACCAGATTGAGGCTGGCCACCCCCAACAGCCGGATTTTTCCAGGGAACCGTTGGTTGGGCAGCTTCTGCAGCACCCCAATCGAGCGGCTGCACAGGGAGGCACAGCCCGCTGGATGGGTTTGCAGAGAAGGGGGCTGCAGCAGCCGGCCATTGCGCCAGGCTCCCTGGCCCCGGATCGCCACGATGCGCTGCCGCAATGGGGGCACGTCCAGCACCGCCAGCACGGGGCGACCGCCCTCAAAACGCGCCAGAGAGATGGCCCAGTAAGGGATCCCCGCGGCGAAATTGGTGGTGCCATCCAGGGGGTCGACCACCCAGTAGGCATCCGATCCGGGCACGGTCTTGTCCCCTTCCTCGCTCAGCACCCCCTCTCCCGGAAAGCAGCGGGCCAGGCCCTCCACCAGGGTGGCGTCACTCCAGCGATCACAGGCGGTGATCAAGCTGCCGTCGGCCTTGAGATCGGAGGCCATGTGGCCGAAATCAGCCCGTTGCCGTTCGGCCACCTGATCAATCAGGGCAACCAGTCCGGGGGCGAGGGCCGGGGCCAAAGGGTTCAGGGGTTCAGGGTTCATCCGAGCTCGAGGGCCAGCACCTTGCTGAGACTCCTCCCCGTATCCTCCCTGAACTGGCGCAGGTTGAGGCGACTCAGCAACACCAGGGCCGCAAACGCCACCCCCGCTTCCACCAGGAACACCAGGGCATAGGGGGGATAGGGCGAGGCCCCGAGATCGAACATCTGCTGGAGCCCCCTGCCCAGATCCAACAATCCGCCACCCGTCAACTTGCCCAGGGCACGGGAGAGGGCCTGGGCCAGGCCCCACACCCCGACAAAGGTGCCAGCCGCCTCCGGCAGGGTGAGGTCGAGCATCAGCACCAGGGCACTGTTGGTGCCGATCCCCGCCGCCAGACCGAACAGCACCATCACCACCTGGAGCACGGGAACCCGCGCCACCAGACCGGCCAGGGCCAGCAGCACCAGGCTGGCCAGAATCAACTGACAACCCAACCGGGCCGTGGCCAGCTTGCCGAGCCGGGGCACGATCCAAAAGCCCGCCAGCAGCAGACCGGCCAGGGTGCCCATCCCCCAGAGGGCATTAAGGGAGGCGGTGGCTGCAATGGGCATGCCGAAGACGTCGGCGGCGTAGCTTTCCAGAACGGGGTCTTGGAGAAACAGGCCCAGGGTGAACAGCACCAGAAAGGAGAAAAAGACCAGCACCTGACGGCTGGAGGTGATCAGGGTCCAGGCCTGGGCCAGGGTGATGGCGTCATCCCGGCGTTCAGGGCCTGACCCGGTGGAGCCCACCGCTGTGGCGCGGGGTTCAAGGCCCCAGGTGGCGATGACCGTGAGGCCCAGCACCACCAACGCGACCCGGGCCATGAAGCCCAGCAAGACGGGCTCCAGCAGGGACGGATCGGTGATGCCATCGAGTCGGCGCAGGCTGAGACTGATGGCGATGGCTCCGATCACGATTCCCACCGTGAGCAAGCACCAGATCAGGCCCACAGCCCGGGGGCGCTCGGCCTCGCTGGTGCGGTCGATCACCAGGGCCAGATAGGGGGTGGTGGCCAGGGAAATGGCCAGGCCATAGAGCGCGAACAGTCCACACAAGGCCGCAATCCCGAAGGCCAGCTCCGGTTGAGACGCCTCCTCCAGCAGCCGCCCCACATGGAAGATCAGGGGGATGGACAGCACCGCCAGGCCACAGAACAGGGCCGTGCCCAACCAGATGTAGGGAATGCGGTGGCGACCGGCCCAGGGACGGGCATCGGACAGCTGACCAAACAGCACCCGCGAGGGGGCGACGAACTGTTCAAAGGCCAGGGCCCCGCCCACCAGCAATCCCGGGAACGCGAGCTCGCTCAGCATGATGCGGTTGAGCAAGCCGGCGAAGATCACCGCCAGACAGCCCAGGCAACCCTGAAACAGCCCCAGCCGGATGGTGTTGACCAGGCCCAGGGAGCGGCCCTGGGCCGCTGGGGCCCCAGTCACCGAATCAGATGGCCCCCTGGGATGCGGCCTGGCAGGCCGGGATCAGGGGAGTGGGCTCTACGGGCACGTCTGAAGCACCCGCTGGTTTGACCGCCGGCAGCGCCAGAGGCGTGCAGCCGGCCACCTGGTCGAGGCCGGTGCGGCGACGCAGCTCGGCCAGACGCTTGTTGTAGTCGGTGATGGAGTTGGAGTAGCGCACCTCGGCCTGGGTGAGGTCGCGCTGGTTGTCAACCACCTCCCGTTGGGTGGTGACGCCGGCCTGGAACCTCAGGCGGGCGAGCCGCAACGACTCCCGCGCCGAGATCACTTCGCGGGAGGTGGTGACGATGTTGCGGTTGTTCTTCTCGAGCTCGTAGAAGCTGGTTTCCACCTCCTGGCGGATGCCGTCGCGGCGCTGGGCAAAGCGGAAGCTGTTCTCCTGGGCGAGCTGCTTGTTCTGACGGGACTGGGCTGCCGCCGCACCGCCATCGAAGATCCGCCAGCTGAGATTGACGCCGAGGGCCGTGTCGTAGTTGGTGCCATCGACGCCGGGCTGGGCCACGATGATCGGGTCTTGGCCGTCAAACACGTTGCCGGAGAAGCCGGCAAAGATGTTGAGGAACGGCTGCACCTGCCCCAGGGCTGCGTTGGCCTGGCTGTTGGCGATGGAAATATCCAGCAGAGCCTGATCCAGCTCCTCGCGGAAGGTGTAGGCGGCGATGATGCTCTCCTGCAGCGACGGCTGCCAAACCCCGACCACCCGGGAGGGGTCCTTGGCTGTGGGGGTGACGTTCTGGGGCAGGTCCAACAGGGCCGCCAGGGAACGGCGGGCAATCGCCTGCTCCGCCAGGGAGGTGGTGAGCAGCTGCTGATCGCGGGAGAGCTGGGTTTCCGCCTCGAGCACCTCCAGCTTGGTGGCCACACCGGCCTGGAAGCGGGCCTTGGAATCCCGCAGGCTCACGATCGAGGCCCGCACCGACTCCTGGCCGATGCGCACCTGGTCGTCCGCCTGCTGGAGATCGAAATAGGCCGTTGCTGCCTGGAGGCGCAGATCCCGCAGGGAGATGACGTACTGGTATTTGGCCTTCTCAAACTGGTCGCGGGCCGCCGCAATGGTGGGCACCCGCTGGGGGTTGATCAACGACCACTGGGCTGTGATGGCCGCACCCAAATCCCAGCGATCGGTGGCGGCCTCCGTGCTGATCCCTGCGGCATTCTTGGATCTGGCCTGACCCGTCGTGAAGGTGGGCAGGGAGGAAGCCTCGAGGTTGAGGTTCGGATACCACTGGGAAATCTGGGCCCGCAGGTTGCTCTGGGCCTGGTCCACCTGGCTGGCGATCGCCTTGAGGTTTGGGTTGTTGACCTCGGCGAGGTTCTCCACATCCACCAGGCTGAGGGGCCGCAATTCCTTGATGCGGACCTGATCGGTGCTCACCGGCAGGGCCAGGGACGCTGGGGCCGGCAGGTTCTCCAGGCCAGGGGCGAGCTTGGTGGCGGCGGGGGTGACCAGGGTTGGGTTCAACCGGGGGCGGTACCCCCGCTGCTTGGTGGTGGTGGTGGTGGTGCGCTCGGTGACTGCACCGACGGGCACTGGTTGGCGGGGCTTGCTGGCGTCCTGCAATTGGAGATCGACCACCTCGGCCGGGCCGGTGGTGGTGACACTGCGGAGGGTTTCCGGGGCCAGCGGCAGAGGCGGGGGCATCGGCAGGCCGGCATCGGCCTGGGAGGCCACGGGCTGGGACGCAGTGGCCGCAGGGGCAGACGGCTCCTGGGCCTCGGCGGCAAGCGCAACCATCGGCGCCCCCAGCAGGCCGAGGAGAGCTATACGCAGGTGGAATTGAGACACGCCAGGAACAGTGCTATCGCGCGAATCTTACGGAGATTGACAAGGAACGCCTAAACAAGAGGCCACAAGATCGTCTGCACCATGGAGCAGGCGCACCGGCACAGGCCATTGCCGCTCCAGTTCAGCCAGGCTGAGATCGTCGAGGAAGACGGGCTCGCCCTGGCGCAGCATCACGGCTGGCAGAAGCAGCGCCTCGCCCAGATCCCGGCCTGCCAGGCCGCTCAACAGATCGGATCCCGTCAACAGCCCCGTCACCACCTGGTCCTGGCCCCAATACGGGCTGGGCAGGCCGTAGAGCAGCAACTCCAGCCCCTCCACCGCATTCAGGCGGGCGACCACCGGCTCGAGCGCTTCGGCCACAAGGCGGCCCACCACCCAACTGAGGCGCCGGGGCTGGGGCAGGGCAGCGGGCAAATCCTGGGTGGCCTGATCGAGCGCCTCCAGGAAAGCCCGGATGCTGCCGACGCCATTCTCCTGCTGGGGCAGATCCTCGTAGGCGTCCCGGGGGGGCAAGGGCAGGCCCGCGATCAGGTACCACTCATCCGAAAGCCAGGCAAAACGGCTGCCCAGACGCCGCTGAAAGTGCTGCTGGAGCGGCTCCACCCGGGCAATAACCTGGCGCGCCGCGTCCCGATCGACAGGAACCAGGGCATCGCCAGCTGGACGGAACCGGGTGAGCCCCACAGGCACCACCGCCGCAGACAGCACCGCTGGCCAGTCGCCACCGGCAAAGCCCGCCAGGTCCTCCAGGGTGCGCGTGAGGGCAGCTCCATCATTGACCCCGGGGCAAACCACCACTTGCGCGTGAATCTGGAGATTCCGCTGGGCAAACCAGGCCAGCTGCTCCAGCACCAGACCCGCCCGGGGATTCACCAGCAGGCGGCGTCGCAGCTCCGGCTCGGTGGCATGCACCGAGACGAACAGGGGGGAGAGCCGCTGCTCCTCGATGCGCTGCCAATCGGCGGCGGTGAGATTGGTGAGGGTGAGGTAAGAGCCGTATAGAAAACTGAGCCGGAAGTCGTCGTCCTTGAGATAGAGGCTGCTGCGCCGGCCCGGCGGCTGCTGGTCGATGAAACAGAAGGGGCAGGCGTTGTTGCACTGCTTGAGCCCATCAAAGAGGGCTTCGGTGAACCCCAGGCCGAGGCCCTCATCGAGATCCTTCTCGAGTTCCACGGTGTGACGGGTGCCATCCGGGTCCTCCACCTCGAGCACGAGCTCCTCCTCGCCCACCAGGACCTGCAGATCGATCAGATCCCGCGGGCGTTTGCCGTTGATGCTGAGCAGGCGATCGCCGGGCTGGAAACCGAGTTCCTCGCCGATCGAACCGGGCTCCACCGAAGCCACCACCGCAGGCGAAGGCAGCCTGGGGGCGTCCCCCTCGAGGGCGGCAAGGGCAATGCCCGCAGAGGGCTCATTCCACACGGCGTCAGGGCCTTGGCTAGGCCCCTACTTTGGCGCCCAGCCACACCAGGATGCCGACCCCGAAGAGGAGGCGATACACCACAAACACCCAGGTGCTGTTGTGCTGCAGAAAACGCAGCAACCAGGCAATCGCCAGCCAAGACACAACGGCCGCAGCAACGATGCCCACCAGCAGGGGCAATGGCCCCCCACCGGCGGGAGCAGAGAAGGCCTCCTTCAGCGACACCAAACCGGCCAGGGTGATAGCCGGAATGCCCAACAGAAACGAAAACCGGGCCGCCGCTGGCCGCTGCCAGCTGTCAAACAGGGCCGCGGTGAGGGTGCTGCCGGAGCGGGAGACTCCCGGCACCAGGGCGAGGGCCTGGGCCAGGCCAACCCAGAGGCCGTCTCGCGGCTGCACGTCCTCCAGATCCCGCCGGCGGCTGCCCACCAGTTCGGCCCAAGCCAGCAACAGGGCCATGCCAATCGAGACCACCGCGATCGAAGCCATGCTGCGCAGCGGCGAGTTGTCGTAGCCCGGCACCCACAGCTTCAGGGCCAGACCCGCCAACACGATCGGCACGGTGCCCAGGGCGATGGCGACCCCCATGCGGGCCGAGGGGTCGTTCCACTGCCCATGGCGAAAGGCCCGCGCGACCCCCCGCAGCACCTCGGCTAGGTCCGCACGGAAATAGGCCAGCACTGCGGCGATGCTGCCCAGCTGGATCACGGCCGTCACGGCCACACCGGGATCTCCCCACCCCAACAGAACCGGCACCACCTTGAGGTGGGCCGTGCTGCTGATGGGCAGGAACTCGGTCAATCCCTGCACCACTCCCAGCACCAGGGAGCGAAAACAGGCTTCCCAAAAGCCCACCTCCGCAGCGGGCAGAACCGGCACGGCGGCAAAAAGGGACATCACGACGCACACAGATTGGGGCGACCCTATGGCCGGACTCCCCCGTTCGACCCCTTAAGGTTGGACAACTTTCTTCACATCCCTTGGTGGTCGGGGCCCGTCCCAGCGCACTTCTCCCGGCCCCACTGACGGCCAGCGTTGGGGCCGTAGCTGGCCTCAGGGCGGTGCCTGAGCAGCCGAGCTGGCCACGCTTGGCCAACCTCAAGACCTCCGGACTCAGCCTGATCAGCGGGCTGCTGGTGACGTTGCCGGTGTTCCTGCAGGCCCCCTGGGTTCGGCTCGCCCCCTTCAGCGCCGCCGTGTTCACCGCCCCGCTGCTGGCGCTGGCCCTGCTGTTGAGCCAGCAGGCCAATCCCAGGCTCAGCCGGGCTGGCCAACTGCTGGTGGGTTTCAGCGGCAGCTGGCTGGCTGGCTGCCTCTTCTGGGGCTGGTGCCGGCTGCATCCGCTTTGGCACCTACCCATCGAGGCCTTCGCACTGCCGTTGGCCCTCACCGGCCTGCGCGGTCCTTGGAAACTGGCCTGCGGCTTTTACCTGGGATCCCTGTTGGGCACCGCCGCCACCGACGCCGCCATGGCCGTCAGCGGCGTGATGGCCTATTGGCCCCAAGTGCTCAGTGCCAGCCCTGCGGACGCACCGCTGCTCCTCCAAACCGCGGCCCTGCAGGTGCTCTCACCGCTCCCCCTGCTCCTGGTGAGCGGCTGTGCCGTAGTGCTGCTTCAAGCCTGCCGCTGGCTTTGGCAACGGGGCGAGGTTGGCCGCGTCACCAGTGCAGCCCTGGCCACAACCCTGGCGGTGGATGCCCTCTTCCTCCTGGCAGCCCTGCTGGCACCAGGGCTGAGTGGCTTGATTTAACGCCGTTCCATCTGAAGATCTGCAAAAGGCTCCGGAACTGAACGAAGGGATTCCATCTCTCCTCTGTAACGTTGGGCTTCCGGTGGCCCCCGGCCGCCTCCCGTCCCGTAGTTCAACGGAGTGTCGTGATGAAACGGCTGGTTGCCTGGCTGATGAGTGGGGTGGTGCTGGCCGGCCTCCTGGTCACACTGTTGATCCCCCCGGCCGCCCAGGCCGCAGACCTGCGCAATCAGGCCGACGACAAAATCGCCGAACGGGCCGGCAAGGTGGATCTCAACAACTGCTCCGTCCGCCGGTTTCAGGCTTACCCAGGCATGTATCCAACCCTCGCCGGCAAGATCGTGCTGGGGGGCCCCTACAACAGCGTTGATGATGTGCTGAAGCTCGATCTCACCGAGCGCCAGCAGGAGCTGTTCAACAAGTACAAGGACAACTTCACCGTCACGGCGGCCTCCATCGCCCTCAACGAAGGCGACGACCGCATCAACGACGGCCAGTACCGCTGACCCTTAAAGTTCCGTTCACCTTGAAAGCCGTCGGGGCCTTCCGGCGGCTTTTTTCGTGCCGGCCCTTGCCGGATGCCTTCAGCCGCCATGGCAGAGCAGTCCTGGGATGTGGTGGTGGTCGGTAGCGGAGCTGCGGGCCTGATGGCCTGCCTCGAACTGCCCCAACATCTGCGGGTGCTGCTGCTCAGCAAGGACCAGGATCCGCCCGGCGACGCCCGCACCAATCCCCGATCCGCCAGTCGCTGGGCCCAGGGGGGCATCGCGGCGGTCACCCGTCCCAACGACAGCTTCACCAGCCACGTCATCGATACCCTGCGGGCCGGCGCTGGACTCTGCGACCGGGCGGCCGTGGAGCGGCTGGTGCATGAGGCCCCGGCGTGCGTGGAGCGCCTGCTCCAGCTGGGCATGGCCTTTGACCGGGATGGAGACGGTCTGAGCACCACCCTGGAAGCCGCCCACAGCCATCGACGGGTGCTCCATGCCCAGGACCGCACCGGTGGGGCCCTCGTGGATGCCCTCGAACGGGAGGTGCAGCGGCGGCCCCAGCTGGAGCAGCGCAAGGGGGTTCTCGCCCTTCAGCTCTGGGTGGAGCATGGCCGCTGCGTCGGGCTGCAGGTGCTCGACGGCGACCAGATCCACTGGCTGGGGGCCCGGGCCGTGGTGCTGGCCACCGGGGGCGGCGGCCACCTGTTTGCCCACACCACCAATCCCAACCTGGCCAGCGGTGATGGGGTGGTGATGGCCTGGCAAGCCGGAGCGGTGGTGCGGGATCTGGAATTCGTGCAGTTCCATCCCACGGCCCTGATGCTGCCGGGGGCCCCCCATTTCCTGATTTCCGAGGCGGTGCGCGGCGAAGGGGCCCGGCTGGTGGAAGAAGACGGGGCCAGCCCGGTAGCCGGCCTGCCTGGAGGCGATCTGGCCCCCCGGGATGCCGTCAGCCGTGCCCTGGCCCGCCGGATGGGCAGCCTCGGCGTTGACCATCTCTGGTTGGATCTGCGCCCCGTCGGCGTGGCCCGCCTGGAACAGCAATTCCCAACCATCCTGGGCCGTTGCCGCGACCTGGGCCTGGACCCCACCAGCACCCCCATCCCGGTGGCCCCCGCGGCCCACTACTGGATGGGCGGCGTGTGGACCGATCTGGATGCGGCCACCAGCTTGCCGGGCCTCTATGCCGTGGGCGAGGTGGCCTGCACCGGTGTCCATGGAGCGAACCGGCTGGCCAGCAATTCCCTGATGGAGTGCCTGGTGTTTGCGCGCCAGCTCCGGGAAATCCGCCTCAGCGCGGGGGCAGCACCAGGCCTGCCCGGCCCGACGCCCCCAGCCCCGGTGCTCGACCACCTGGATCTGCCAAGCCTGGCCTGCCTGGACACCAAGATCAGTGCGCTGCGCGAGCTCTGCTGGCAAGTGGCGGGGGTGGAACGCAGCCCCCACGCCCTGGCACCGGCCCTCCAGCAGGTGCGGCGCCAGCGCCAGGAGCTGGAAACCAGCCCCGCATGGCGACAACTCCAGGCCCTGAAACCAGGGCCTGCGCTCCCCCTACCCGCCGCCGCGGTGCCTGCGCTCAAACGGCTGCAGGAGTGGCACCAGCGCCTGGTGCTAGCCAGCCTGCTGATGGAAGCAGCCCTGTTCCGCCAGGAGAGCCGCGGCGGCCATCACCGCACGGACGCTCCTGCGGCCCAGCCGTTCTGGCAACGTCACACCGATCAACGGCGGGATCTCCCCCTCTCCACCGCCAGGGTGCTCGTCTGAGGGCCGGGGTTAGCGCAGGGGGCCCGTGTAGCCAGAGAGCTGGGCCAGTTGATCCAGGGATTTCACCCCGGAATCCAATGTCCCATTGATCTCCCAGGTGGGGAAACCCTCGATCTTCTTGGAGTCACAGAGAGCTTTCTGGCTGTTGCGCCCATCGGCAGCGCATTCCACCAGGGTGAGTTGCGCAGTGGCTGCCTTGCCGAACAGCTCCTTCTGCTCATGGCAGTGGGGACACCAATAGGCCGTGTACATCACCGCTCCACTGCGGGTGAGATGGTCAGCCAGAGCCACCGCCTGCGGACTGCTGGTGGCGACAACGGCGGGGGGCACGCCCTTACCGGACGCCGCCACGGGGCGATCCACGGATGCCGCCCAGCCCAGGCCGAGCATCGCCACCACCAGGGCGACGATCACGGCGCGGAACAGCACCTGGCCCCGGTCGTCCCACTCGCCGCCCACCAGGCTGAGCACGAACAGTCCCAGACTCAAGGATGCGGAGAGCACACAGAAGAAGCAGAACGCCTGGATCTTCACGACCATCAGCCCCATCAACAGGAGGCTGAACACCGCCATACCGGTGCTGAGCAGCAGCAGGCCCCACCAGCTGCGCTGGGCCAGGGCGGCGCGCGAATCCCCCCGCAACACCAGCGGCAGCACCGCCAGCACCAACACCGCCGCGTAGGCCATCCAGCCAAAGAGCGACAGGGGCTGGCCGAACAGACTGCCCCAGGCACTGTTGAGCACCTTGTCGCAGCCCTCGGCACCGCCAGGGCAGCTCAAGGGACCCAGCAGGCCCCAACGCTTCAGGGTGATGGCGCCGGTGTCGATGAAGCCAACCGTGGCGAGCACGGCCATGGCCACCCGGGCCCAGCGACGGGCTGGGTCACTGCGGCGCCGGGACGAACTGAGTCGCTGGCTGAGGCGGGTGGAGGTCACGGCAACGGCTGCACTGGGTGGATTCTCGCAGCTGTGCCCCGGATGGGTCACAAACCCGGCACCGGCTGCAGCTCCCCACAGGCCCGGGCGGGCAGCTCCACCGGCGGCATCGGCTGCTGCGGTTGATCCCAGCGGATCACCGCCCGGTTCGCATCGAACCCGATCGTGAGCGGAGCGCTGGCCTGCTGGCCCTCCTGGCTGAAGCGGTAGTCCAGCTGCGCCGTGCCCGGGGAGGAGACGCGCCCCACCAGCGTGCCGATCCGGCGGTCTTTCTGCCAGGGGACCCAGCGGTAGAAGCCCGTGATCTGATCCCCGGCGCGATCGAGGCGCAACTGCTCGAGGCTCGGGCTGTCGGGCTCGCCACTGCGCTGCTCGAAGCAGAGCGAGTTGCTGATCGCGGGGGTGGGCTCGCCGGGCCGGCAGGCCGTGACCAGGCCCGCAAAAACGAGGAGCGCAGCGAGAGTGAGGAGGGGAGAGAGTTGAAGACCGGCAGCGGCTGCCCGGCCGCGCAGGGGCTGGGGTGAGCTCGGCAGCGGGACCATCGACAGCGTCCAACATCCAGACGCAACGTAGGGTGAACTGTTGCCCTGGCAAGTCCGTGACCCGGGAAAACGCCGCTCAACCCAGCCGAGCCGCCGAACCGGGCGAGCCGGTTGCTCCACGCAAAACGGTTGCCTTCGCCCACCTGGGCTGCGAGAAGAATCGGGTGGACACCGAGCACATGCTCGGCCTGCTGGCCCAGGCCGGCTATGGCGTGAGCGCCGACGAGAGCGAGGCCAACGTGGTGGTGGTCAACACCTGCAGCTTCATTCAGGACGCGCGGGAGGAATCAGTGCGCACCCTGGTGGAGCTGGCGGAACAGGGCAAGGAATTGATCATTGCCGGCTGCCTGGCCCAGCACTTCCAAGAGGAGCTGCTCGACTCCCTGCCGGAGGCCAAGGCCATCGTGGGCACCGGCGACTACCAGCACATCGTCAGCGTGCTGGAGCGGGTGGAAGCCGGCGAGCGGGTGAACCAGGTGAGCGCCATCCCCACCTTCGTGGCCGATGAGCACCTTCCCCGCTACCGCACCACCTCCGAGGCCGTGGCCTATCTGAAGGTGGCCGAGGGCTGCGACTACCGCTGCGCCTTCTGCATCATTCCCCACCTGCGCGGGGATCAGCGCTCCCGGACGATCGAGAGCATCGTGGCGGAAGCCCAGCAGTTGGCCGGCCAGGGGGTGCAGGAGCTGGTGCTGATCAGCCAGATCACCACCAACTACGGCCTGGATCTCTATGGCAAACCCCAACTGGCCCAGCTGCTAAGGGCCCTCGGAGAGGTGGAGATCCCCTGGATCCGGGTGCACTACGCCTATCCCACCGGACTGACGCCCGAGGTGCTGGCGGCCTACCGGGAGGTGCCCAATGTGCTGCCTTACCTGGATCTACCCCTGCAACACAGCCACCCGGAGGTGCTGCGGGCCATGAATCGTCCCTGGCAGGCGGACGTGACCGCGGGCCTGCTGCAACGCATCCGTGAGCAACTGCCCGAGGCGGTGCTGCGCACCACCTTCATCGTGGGCTTCCCCGGCGAAACCGAGGAGCACTTCCAGCACCTGCTCGACTTCGTGGCCGAGCAGCGCTTCGACCACGTGGGCGTGTTCACCTTCTCGCCGGAGGAGGGCACCCCGGCGGCCGCGCTGCCGGATCCCGTGCCGGCCGCGATCGCCCAGGAGCGCAAAGACCGCCTCATGGCCCTGCAGCAGCCGATCGCCGCCGAGCGCAATGGCGCCTGGGTGGGCCGGATCGTGGATGTGCTGATCGAACAGGAGAACCCCAGCACCGGCGAGATGCTGGGCCGCTGCGCCCGCTATGCCCCTGAAGTGGATGGCGAGGTGCGGGTGATGCCCGGTGAGGGGGGCCTCTGCGCCGCGCCGGGAACGATGGTGCCGGTGCGCCTCACCGCCGCCGACACCTACGACCTGGTCGGTGAAGTGGTGGGGGCCCGGGCCATGGTGGACGACGTGCTCGCATCCCGACGGACGGGAGCTTGAACTGGCGGGAGCACCAACGCACCACCTTTCTGGTGGCTTCAGGGCTGAGCACGGCCGGGTCGTTCGCGGGCCTCACCGCCAAGGGCTGGATCCTGATCGATGGCAGCAACAACCCCATGCTGCTGGCCCTGCATTTCGCTGTGCTGGCCATGCCCACCCTGCTGGTCAGTGGTCCCGCCGGCGTCATGACCGACAGGCTGGGCTGCGAGAGCGTGCTGATCCGATCCCAGTGGGGCCTGTTCGGCGCCGGCCTGCTCGGGGCCATTGCGATCCCGCTGACGGATGGGGGCCTGCAGGTGAGCCTGCTGTTGTTGAGCACCCTGCTGGTGGGCATCGCCAGCGCCTACGAACTCTCGGCCCGCAACAAGTACTGCGCCCTGCTCGTGGAGAGCCCTGAGCAACTGGCGCCCTACCTCACCAGCTTCTCGGTGGTGTTCAACGTCGGCAAGCTGGTGGGGCCACCCCTCGGCGGCTGGTTGCTGGCCTGGACGGGAGCAGGCACGGCCCTGGCGATCGATGCCGCCACCTTTTTGCTGCCCATCGCCTCGGTGCTCTGGCTGCTCAGCCCCGACCGCAGCCGGGAACAACGCAGTGCCCCTGGGGCCTCCGCCAGTCTCAGGGCCGCCTGGACATCCAGTGGACCGGTGCTGCGCCACGTGCTGCGTTTTACGGCCGTGGCCTGCCTGGTGGGATTTTTCCACCCGGGTCTGGCCCCCCTGATGGCCCGGGATCTTTTGGGGCCATCGCCCCAGGCCCTGGGCCTGTTCACCAGCGTGCTGGCGGCCGGCAGCATCAGCGGCGGGCTGGTGCTGCAACGCCACAGTCGCTGGCTGAGCCATAGACCAGCCCTGCTGCTGGGCAGCTGCACCCTGATCACGGCCCTCGCCCAGCTGGGCCTGGCCCGCTTCAGCCAACCCTCCACCAGCGGGTTGGGACTAGCAGCCACCTTTGCCATCGGCGCCGGAACCGCCAGCCTTCTGTCAGGCGTCAACCTGATCAGCCAGGTGGGATCCCCCATGGCCATTCGGGGCCGGATGGCCGGCCTTGGGCAGATCGCCTTCCTGGGCGGCGGTGGCCTCAGTGGCCTGATGGCAGCCGCCCTAAGTCTAATGATCGGACTGCAAGCCACGATGGCCCTGCTGGGCGGAACGGGCCTGGTTCTGGGGCTGTTGGAGCTCCAACGCCGCCACCAGTTGCGACTGGAACTCAGATCAGCTTGATGCCGCGCAGCACGATGGATGCGGCGATGGCCACAGCCAGTCCGCCACCAACGAGGCCCAGATAGATCGCGACTCCCATGGCTGCCCAGCAGACGATGGGGCCATTACAGCAGAACGGGGGCGAGCTTCAGGATTTCCGTAAACCTCCTAGGCTTTTAATCACTCACAACGCCTCCCAGCGCAGCCCCAGCGCCCTGGCCCAGGTGCCTAGCGCCTAGAGCCCCGGCCCAGCCCAGTTTTGTCCCCAGCTCTGCTGCCCTGAATGCGCACGCTCTTTGTTTACCCCGAGTTCCCGAAAACCTTCTGGAGCTACGAAAAAATCCTTGAGCTGATCGACCGCAAGGTGCTGCTCCCACCGCTGGGACTGGTGACCGTGGCCGCCCTGCTTCCCCAGCACTGGGACATGAAGCTGGTGGATCGCAACGTCCGCGAGGTGACATCGGCCGAGTGGGACTGGGCTGAACTGGTGGTGATCTCTGGAATGATCGTGCAGAAGGCCGACATGGCCGTGCAGATCGCCAAGGCCAAGGAACGGGGGATCCCCGTGGCCGTGGGTGGGCCCTTTGCCAGTTCGACCCCGGATGCCCCGGAACTCGACCTGGCCGATTTCAAGATCCTCGATGAGGGTGAAATCACCCTGCCGATGTTCATCGAGGCCTTGGAGCGGGGAGACACCAGCGGCCGCTTCAGCTCCGATGGGGTCAAGCCGGATGTGACCGGCACGCCCATACCGCGCTTCGACCTGCTCGAACTGGACGCCTATTCGGAGATGTCCGTGCAGTTCTCCCGGGGCTGCCCCTTTCAGTGCGAGTTCTGCGACATCATTGTGTTGTATGGCCGGAAACCCCGCACCAAAAATCCAGAGCAGCTGATCGCCGAACTCCAAACCCTTTACGACCTGGGCTGGCGTCGATCTGTCTTCCTCGTGGACGACAATTTCATCGGCAACAAGCGCAACGTCAAGCTGCTGCTCCCCCTGCTGCGCCAATGGCAGATTGACCACGGGTTCCCCTTCAGCTTCGCCACCGAGGCCTCCGTGGATCTGGCGGCCGATGATGACCTGATGCAGATGATGGTGGAATGCCGCTTTGAGAGCGTCTTCCTCGGCATCGAGACTCCCGACGAATCGAGCCTCGAAACCGCCGGCAAACTTCAGAACACGCGCAGCTCCCTCGAGGACTCGGTCAACAAGATCACCTCCTACGGCCTGCGGGTGATGGCGGGATTCATCATCGGTTTCGATGGCGAAAAAGATGGTGCCGGCCGCCGCATCGTCGAATTTGTGACCCGCACGGGTATCCCCCACGCGATGATGGGCATGCTCCAAGCCCTGCCGAACACGGCCCTCTGGCATCGCCTCGAGAAGGAAGGTCGGCTGATTGAAGGCAAGGCTGCCGCCAAAGGTGTCAACCAGACCAACCTGCTGAATTTCGTTCCCACCCGGCCGATTCGCGACATCGCCAATGAATACGTGGACGCCTTTGGTGCCCTCTATGAGCCCAACGCCTTCATTGATCGGGTCTATTCCTACTTCCTGAAGCTACCGCCCCAGAAATACAAAGAACTGATCGTGCCGGGGAGCCGCCCCTCCAAGCCCCCGAGCTGGATAGACCTACGGGCCCTGGGGATCATTCTCTGGCGCCAGGGTGTCAAGCGGAACACCCGAGTTCGGTTCTGGAAGGCGCTCTACGGCATGGCGCGCCAGAACCCCAAGCGCTTCACCGGCTTCCTCTCGATCCTGGCCCACAACGAGCATTTCCTCGAGTACCGCGCGATCGTGCGCCGCGAGATCGAAGAACAGCTGGCCACCCTGCCGCCCGATCCCCCGAAGGCACCGGCGGAACCGAGCCGCGAACTGCAGCCGGTCTGAGCCCTGACGGCGTCGGTCGTCCGAGCTGTCAGTCCTGCACGTACTCCAGGCCCTGCTCCAGGCAGGCCTCGGCGCGCTGGAGTTCCCGGCCCAGATAGAGGGCGTGGTCGAGTCGGCTGAGGGGGTGGGGGCCAGGGCCCTCCGTAAGAGCGATCCCCAGCTGCTTGGCCGATCGCGCCCGGTACACGGCGATGGGCGCGCGCGGGCCAGTGCCCCGGCAGCTCAATACCTCTCCGGTGTCTGGATCGGTGGCCAGGCCCCGCTCATCGATGCCATTGCCGTAGTGCTCAGCCACCAACTCCTGGGTGTCCCGGTCGAGGCGAATCAGGAAATAGCCCAGGGGATCCAGGGCGATAAACCGCTGGGAAAGACGGTTGTCGAGCTCCTGGCGGGTGGGAGGCAGATCAGGCATGGGGGGATCGTAGGCAGCCGTAAAGGGCAGCTCCGCATTCATGGCCGCCATCAGCTCGGCCATCTCCGCATTGGCGCCGGGCAACCAACCCCGCAGAATCCCAGCGAAGCGGGGATCGCTCCAGCGGTGGAGGCTGACGCGGGGCTGGGCCACAAACCCGCGGCGGCGCTTGTGACTCCCCCCTGCCCCGGGATCGAAGTGGCGAATGCCCCGCTCAATGGCCCAGGCGATCGGCGCGTAGTAACACACCTCAAAATGCAGGCAGTCGATCTCCTCATCGCTGCCCCAGTAACGCCCCCAGAGCTGGTCCCCGGCGGACACGCACAGGGACATGGCCACCGGCTGTGCCGGATCGCCGCGGTGGGCACTGAAGAGCACCAGATGGCGCCGCAGGTCCGGGTCCGTAGCGAGGGCGGCAAAGAAGGCCTCGCTGAGGTATTTGCTGCCCCAGGCACCCCAGCGGCTGCAGTGCTGGGCATAGAAGTCGTGCATCCGCCCCACCAGTGCTGGCGGGATGGCTTCACCCTCCAGCGGGGTCACCACCAGACCCGCAGCCGCCACGGCCTGCCGCTCCCGCTTGATGTTGCGGCGTTGGTTGGCATTGAAACCGGCCAGATAGGCCTGAAAGTCGCGATGGCCGGGATTGGTCCACAGGCTCTGCTGGTTGACCCAGGCCGCGCAACCGGCCGCCTCGGCCAGGGGCTGCCACTGGGGATCGACGTAGAGCAAGTTGCAGCTGAGGATCCCGTGCTGGCGGCAGAAGTCATCGATCAGATCCAGCATCAGGACCGTGAAGGCCGCCGCGTCTTCGCTGGGATCGATCAGAAAGCGGTAGCCCTGAACCGGGCTCACCGGACTCATCCCCACCAGCTTCGGGTAGTAGCGCAGGCCGAGTTGGCCGGCGAGCTGGGCAAAGCTCTGGTCGAAGACAAATTCGCCATAGCTGTGACCCTTGAGATACAGCGGCGCCACCGCCACCAACTGCTCCCCGCGCCACAGGCCCAGGTGACAGCCCTGCCAGCCCTCCCGGGGCACGATGCTGCCACTGGCCTCGAGCTGGTGCAGCCAGCGCCAGCGATAGAAGGGCAGCTCCTGGGGGTGGGCGGCGGTCAACAGGCGATCCCAGCAGTCCTCTGGGATGGCGGAGAGGCTCTGGTGCCAGCGGGCCTGCAACTCAGCCATGGCTGCCACGACGGCCGGCAAGGGGGATGGGGAGCAAAACTAACCAGAGCTGTGCCATTGCGGTGCCCCAACCGATCCGTGCCCTGGTGGCACCCGTGCTGCTCACGAGCCTGCTGCTGCCCGTGCTGCAGCTGATGCGGCCCCAACTGGAGCAGCGGCTCAAAACCGTCTGCGTGGAGACCGGATCGTCCGGCAATGCCGCCCTGGCCGCCAAGCTGGAAGCCCCCTGCACCCAGCTGGCCAGGCCCACCAGCCAATGCCTGGTGCAGGAAACCGCGGACAGCGGCCGCAGCCTGGCCATTCTGGGGGACATGATTCGGGGCGACCTTGGCGCCGACAGCGAAGTGGTGGTGAAACGCTGCCTGGCCAAGATGCTGGGGCTACCGGCCGACAGCCTCCAGGCCGTCCCGCTCAAGGAGCTGGCTCAAGGCTTCGCCAAAACACGCCGGTAGCGCACCAGCAGCTCGTCACCGGGCAAACGGCGGTGCTCCTCCAGCTGCCAGGTGCTCGCCTGAACGGCAGCCTGCAGCGGCACCCAACTGTGGGGCCCACCCAGCAGGCGGGGGCAGAGGGTGAGCTGGAGTGCATCGATCCAGCCTCCCGCCAGCAGGCCAGCCGCCAGGTTGGCGCCGCCCAGCACCACCAGCCGCTCCAATCCAGCGGCCTGAAGGGCCGCCAGGGCCCCAGGCCAGCCCGCGTGGTCCAGCTGACGCTGAAATCCTTGCTGCGGCAGCGCCCCTGCTGGGGCCAGCAACCAGCGCTCCAGGGGCTGCTGCCAAAAGGGGAGATCGGCGGCAAAACGCGCCGTGCGGCTCACCACCACGGCCACCGGCTGGTGGCCGCGGCCGGAAGCCAGCCGCTGGGCCAGCAGGTCGGGAGCATGGATCAGGCAGGTGCTGCCGTGGCGCCGCACGGTTTCCGCTCCGATCAAGCAGCCATCGGCCCAGGCCAGGGCCTCCTCCAGCACCCGACGATCCCCGCTGCCACCCAGCTGGGCCGCACCGCCCTCCGGGGGAGCCAGCCGGCCGTCCAGGCTCACGGCCAGCACGAGTCGCAGGCTGGGCACCTTCAGGCCCGACACCGCCGGGGCTCAGCCGGCCACCAGGGCTTCCAGGGCCGCGGGCACCATCTCAAGCTGGGGAGTTTCGGCGAACACCTCGGCGGCGTTGTTGGGGCTCTCCTGCAGGCGCACCTTGTGCAGCCGGGCACCGGTGGCGGCGATCGGGCCGGTGAGCAGATCGACGATGTGCAGGGCGATGTTCTCGGCGGTGGGCACGGTGCTGGCGAAGTGCTCCACGTCCTTGTTCAAGAAGGTGTGGTCGAAGGGCTCCACCACCAGGTCGTCGACGAGCTGCTGCAGGGCCGCCAGATCACACACCATGCCGGTGCGGGCGTCGATCGGGCCGCGCACGGTCACGTCCAGCAGGTAGTTGTGGCCGTGGCCGTGGGGCCGGGCGCACTTGCCATAGATCGCTTCGTTCTCCCCCTGGGAGAGCTCGGGCCGGGCCAGGCGATGGGCGGCGGCGAAGTGGGTGCGGATCGAGAGGAAGGCTTCCATGGGAGTCGGGGCGGATGGGGGAGCGAGCAGGTCGACCCAGAGGGTGTCGGTTTCGTGCAGACGCAGCCCCATCAGGGGCAGCTTGGGGGCCAGGCGGGTCCAGATGGCCTGGCAGAGGGCTTCGGTGGTGGGCAGCCGGCCCTCCGGGCGGCTGAGGTCGAACTCCGGCCAGGCCTCGTTGAGGAAGCGAAAATCGAGCTGGGCCGTCACCTCAGCCCGAATGGCGTGCTTCACCTCCGAGAGGTTGAGCACCATGCCATCGCCATCGAGGGGCCCACCCATGGCCACGATCAAGGTGTAGTTGTGGCCATGGCCAGGGGCCAGGCTGCAGGGCCCGAAACGGGCTTGGTTGTCCTCCGCACTCAGCTCCGGCAACCAATAGAGGTGACTGGCACTGAAGGTGGCCCGCCGCGTGATCACGCAGGGCCTGCCCCGGCCATGGCTAGAGGCGTTCTGGGCTGGAGAACTCCCTTGGGCGGGTGCAGTGGCCGTCATCGCCCTGGGCTGGAGGCCCTCCATCCTAGAAACGGGCCCAGGGCCCCGGCGTCCATGCCAATGACTACCCCGCCATGACCACCCCCTCCCACCATGCCCTGGCCCAGCGGCTGCAGGGCCTCAATCTGTATCTGGTCGGCATGATGGGGGCCGGCAAAAGCGCCGTGGGTCGCCCCCTGGCAGAGGCGCTGGGCTATCGGTTTCTCGATGCCGATGACGCGCTCCAGCAGGTGGCGGGACGCACCATCCCAGACATTTTCGCCAGCGACGGGGAAGCCGGGTTTCGCGACCTGGAAACGGCGGTGCTGGGTCAGATTGCCAGCTGGCACTCCCTGGTGGTGGCCACCGGCGGAGGGGTCGTGACCCGACCGGAGAACTGGGGCCACATGCGCCAGGGCGTGGTGGTGTGGCTCGATGCGCCCGCATCGCTGCTACTGGAGCGCCTCCAGGCCGATCCGACGCCGCGGCCCCTCCTGGAGGCCGAAGACCCCAGCGCTCGCCTCGGCGAGCTGCTGGGCCAGCGCCAGCCCCTCTATGCCCAGGCGGACCTGCATGTCCAACAGGGCGGAGATGGGCCCGCGGAGGTGGCCCTCCAGGTGCTGGCGGGCCTGCCATCCATCCTCAAGGATCCGGCGGCAGCCCCTCCGTCCCCGATCAGCCTGCGCCAGGCCGACGGCACGATCACCCCATCCCTCAACTGAGCCAGCCTGCGGCGATCAGCCGGGAGGCTCGAGCCGCACCGCAAACCACTGGATCGCGAGGCCCGGGGCGAGCTCCAGCTCGCAGGCCGTCTCCAGGAGGCGCTGGGCGCGCTCCGCGGCAGTGGGCAGGGCCGCCAGATCCGCCGGCACCACCTCCAGGGCCTCGAGCTGCTCCGCCAGCCAGTGCAGGGTTTCGGCCGCCGTGAGGATCCGCTCCCCCCCCACCGGCTCCAGCACCACGTAATGATCAAGCTCCCGGAGGAGGGGATCGGACATGGCAGGAGCCCTACTGGCCCCCATCCTGGCGCTGCTGCTGGCGCTCAGCCCAACCGCCCTGGCGGAGCGGGCCACCCAATGGCCCGACTGGCGCCTGCCCGCTCCCCTCGGGCGCCCCTCCAACCGACCGGGGCGCCAAGACCTCGCCTACCCCACCTGGATGGCCGGCCAGTGGCAGGTGCACAGCGACGACCTCTCCTACCAGGTGCGGTTTGCGCCCAACGCCAAGGGCGCGGTGGTGGGGGATCGGGCCTACAACGCCACCGCGATCGGCCGGGCCCTGCTGGGGGAGGCCCTGCTGCAGGTGGCCAACGACCCCACCAACCCCAACCGCCAGATTGCCGTGCTGGCAGGCGATCAACGGCTGGAATCCACGGTGGTGGGGCGCCACAGCGCCCAGCCGGATCCAACCCACTTCTGGGCCGACGAGCTGGCCCTCCAGGTGCTGCACGGCCCCGGCGATCCGCGGGTGAGCCGGGTGGAAACCCTGAGCCGCTATGCCCTGGGCCCGGACGGCACGGTGAGCGCCGAGCAGTGGCAGGCCAGCTATCCCTCCCCGGCCCTGGGGTTGGCGGCGACGGCCAGCAGCAGCGGCCACTACCGGCTGGAGCTCACGCCGCTCAACCCCGGCCCGCCTCCGTTGCAATCCGATCCCGCCAGCTGAACAGGGGCTCCAGCAGGGGATGGTCGGCGATCCCGCTGACCCCCAGGCCCGCCAGGGGGGCTCCGCTGCTGGCGGGAAACTTGAGCAGCCCCAGCTGGGCCGCCACGGCCAGATCGGCCAAGGAGAGACGGTCGCCCACCAGGTAGGGCTGGTCGGTCACCAGCAGGGCGAGCTGCTCCAGGTTGGTCTGCAGCTGCTGGCGCTCGGCCGTTCCCACCACGCTGACCAGCGCCTCGCCCATGCCGGCCATCACCCCTGAGGGCAGGTTGCTGACGAGCTGGCGCAGGGGGCCCGGGGTGGAATCGGGCAGCAGGGCCGTGCGCAGCAGGGGATCCACCGCCGCCGCCTGCACCAGGGCCAGCCGGCAGCCCGCCGCCAGGGCCGTATCGGCCCAGTCTTCAATCAGCAGCACCCGGGCCCGCTCGGCCGGTGCCGCGGGCAGCAAGGGCACGTCAGGATGGTGCCGCTCGAGGTAGAGCGCAATGGCCGTGGAATCGGCGATCACCTCCGCGCCATCCACCAGCACCGGCACCTGCCGCTGGCCGGAGAGGCGGAACAGCTCGAGTTGGCCGATGCCGGGGGTGACCTCCACCACGGTGTAATCGAGGCGTTTGGCGGCGAGCACCAGCCTCACCTTCTCGCAGAAGGCGGAATGCCTGAACTGGTGCAGCTGCATGCGTCAAATCCGGCCTCTGGGCGGCAGAGTAGCCAGCACGCAGCAGGCACCGACCACCCCGGGCGATGAAGGACTTCTTCCTGAATGTGACGCGCTACCCGCGCTATCTGGTGGCCTTTGGCCTGGGGGTGGCCAATTCGGTGTTCGAACCCCTCGCCGCCCGAGGCCGCAATCCGGTCACGGCGGTGGCCCTGATCGGGGCCGGCGTGAGCGGCATGCTCAGCCTGGGGCTGATCCTGCGTGCGATGGTGAACCCAGCACCACTGGCATAGCCATGGCACAGAGCCGACGGGTGGAGCGGGTGGCCTCCCTAATCCGCCGCGAAGTGAGCGAGCTGCTGATCGGCGGCATCAAGGACGAGCGGGTCAGCCAGGGGATGGTGAGCGTCACCACGGTGGAAGTGGCCGGCGACCTGCAGCACTGCAAGATTTTCGTGAGCGTCTTCGGCAGCGAGGACGACCGCAGCCAGGCCATGGAGGGGCTGCGCTCCGCCAGCGCCTTTGTGAAGGGCGAGCTCGGCCGGCGGCTGAAAATGCGCCGCACCCCCGAGGTGGTGTTCGTGCTCGACCGCGGCATTGAACGGGGCACCTCGGTGCTGGGCCTGCTCAACCGGCTGGAGGAAGAGCGGCAGGAGAAGGGCGAACCGGCCGAAGCCAGTGAGCTCTGAATCCGCGCCCCAGCCTGACCCGCAGCCCGCGTCAGATCCAGCCCTGCTGCGGCTGATCCACCAGCTCCTGGTGGTGCGGGCCAGCGGCAAGCTGGCCGACCATCAACGGGGCTATCCCCGCTGGGAGCTGACGAATGCGGAACTGCAGGAGCTGCTGGAGGCGGGGGTCGGCGGCGTGATCCTCCTGGGCGGCAGCGCAGCTGAGGTGGCCCTGCGCTGCGCCCAGCTGCGCCGCTGGGCCGGCCAACCGCTGCTGCTCTGTGCCGATGTGGAAGAGGGCGTGGGCCAGCGCTTTGACGGGGCCACCTGGCTGGTGCCGCCCCTGGCCCTGGGGCGCCTCTACGGACGGGAACCGAAGCGGGCGATGGCCCTGGCCGAGCGCTATGGCCAGTGCACCGGCCGGGATGCCCAGGCCCTCGGCCTGAACTGGGTGCTGGGCCCGGTGTGCGACGTCAACAACAACCCCGCCAATCCCGTGATCAACGTGCGGGCCTGGGGGGACGACCCGATGGCGGCAGGGGCGCTGGCAGCGGCCTTCATCCGCGGAGCCCAAGCGGAGGGGGTGCTCACCTGCGCCAAGCACTTCCCCGGCCACGGGGACACCAGCAGCGACTCCCACCTCACCCTGCCGCTGCTGCCCCACAGCCGGGAGCGGCTGGCGGCCATTGAGCTGCCCCCGTTTCAGCAGGCGATCGCCGCCGACGTGGCCTCGGTGATGACCGCCCACCTGATGCTGCCCGCCCTCGATCCCGACCGGCCCGCCACCCTGTCGCAGCCGGTGCTCACCGGCCTGCTGCGCCAGGAGCTGGGCTTTGGCGGGTTGATCGTCACCGATGCCCTGGTGATGGAGGCGATCGCCGGCCACTACGGCGCCGGGGAAGCGGCGGTGCTGGCCCTGGAGGCCGGCGCCGACCTGGTGCTGATGCCCGCCGATGCCAGGGCCGCCATCGCGGCCATCGCGGCAGCGGTGCAGAACGGTCGGCTGAGCCGGGGGCAGCTCGAGGCCAATGCCGAGCGCCGCCAGCGGGCCCTGGAGCGCTGTGGGGACCACTCGGCGGCGGCCAGCTCCAACCCCGAAGCCGCGGCCCAGCCGGATCAGGCCCTGGCCCTCGAACTGGTGCGCGCCACCCTGGAGGCCAAGGCACCTGCCGCGGGCAGCGCCGGAACGGCCAGGGCTGCCGAGGCCAGCCAGCCCGGCATCAACCTGATCCGCCTGGACACCGCCTTGGCAGCCCCTTTCCTGCCAGCCACCGCCCCGGCCCTGGCGCGGCCCGAAGCCCGCGGCTGGCGCAGCGTGCTGCTGGAGAGCCGCAGCCCGAGCCTGTGGAGCGGCATCCCCACAGCTCCGCTGGCGCTGGAGCGCCTCGGCCCGGGGCCGGTGCTGCTGCAGCTGTTCGTGCGGGGCAACCCCTTCCGGGGCAGTGCCGGCAGCGCCGAGGCCTGGCCGGCCGCCCTGCGCCAACTGGCCGCCGCCGGGCGCCTGGCTGGCTTGGTGGTGTACGGCAGCCCCTACCTGTGGGAAGAGCTGCGGCCGCTGCTGCCGGAGGGCGTTCCGGGGGTGTACAGCCCCGGCCAGATGCCCCTGGCCCAGGCGGAAGCCCTGAACACCCTGGGCAGCGCCCTGGGGCTGGGGGACACTGGCAGCAGCGCCGGCTTCACCGACTGACGCTCCCCCTGCGCCTTCCGTCCGGTCCGGGCCCATGCTCAGCCTCTCGATGATCGTGCGCAACGAAGCCGAGCGGCTGGAGCGCTGCCTGCGCTCGGTGGCGGGATTTGTGGACGAGATGGTGCTGCTCGACACCGGCTCCAGCGACGCCACGGTGGCCATCGCCGAGGGGCTGGGGGCCGTGGTGCACCACCTGCCCTGGCCGGGGGACTTCGCCCCGGCCCGCAATGCGGCCCTGGAGCACGTGCGCGGCGACTGGGTGCTGGTGCTCGATGCCGATGAGTGGCTCCTGGACGGGGCCCGCGCCCCGCTGCAGTCCCTGATGACGCAGCCAGATCTGCTGCTGATCAACCTGCTGCGGGAGGAGCGGGGTGCCGCCCAGTCGCCCTACTCCAACGTCAGCCGTCTGTTTCGCCGCCATCCGGCCATCCACTGGAGCCGGCCCTACCACTCGATGGTGGATGACAGCGTGCTGGCCCTCCTCGAGCAGGAACCCCACTGGCGCCTGGCCGATTGCGGGGTGCCGGCCCTGGCCCATGACGGCTACAGGCCCGAGCTGCTGGCCAGCGGCGCCAAGGCCGGGCGGCTGCGGCAGGCCATGGAGGCCGACCTGGCCGCCCACCCCGGCGACCCCTACGCCTGCGCCAAGCTCGGCAGCCTGGAGGTGAGCGAAGGCCACCACGAGCGCGGCATTGCCTTGCTGGAGCAGGGGCTGGCCCACTGCCCGGCCAACCGCCATCCCGAGCGCTACGAGCTGCTGCTGCACCTGGCCATGGCCCAAAGCGGCAACAACCCTGCCCGCGCCAGCCAGCTCTACCGCCAGGCCCTGGCCCTGCCCCTGCCGCCGCGGCTCACCCTGGCGGCCCGGCTCAACCTGGCCGCCCTGCTGCAGGAGTGCGATGCCCTGAACCAGGGCGCCCTGGAGGAGGCATGCACCCTCTGCCGCGACGCCACCAACGCAGCCCCGGAGCTGGCCCTGGGCTGGCTGCACCTGGGGCTGGCCGAGCGGCGGCGGGGGCGCATCCCGGACGCGATCACGGCCTATCGCGCCGCCCTGCAGCGCGACCCCAGCCTGGCCGCAGCCCAACAAAACCTGGCGGTGGCCCTGCTGCTCAGCGGCGACATCGGCGGGGCGCGGCTGGCCTTTCGCCAGGCGATCGCCCTGCTGAACCAGCAGAACCGGAGCGCCGAAGCCGAGGCCTTGCGCCTTCAGGCCGGCACGATGGTCAAGCTGGACGACTGAGCCCAAGATCCCGCCATGGCCCTGGCCCCCGAGTTGTCCCTAAGCGGCCGCACCGTCGCCGTGACCCGGGCCGAGACCCAGCTGGGGGAAGCCCGGCGCCTGTTTGAAGCCGCCGGCGCCTCGGTGGTGGACCTGCCGGCCCTGGTGGTGACCCCCCCGGATGAATGGGGCCCCCTCGACGACGCCCTGAGCGAGCTCGACGACTTCCACTGGCTGGTGTTCTCCAGCGGCAATGGGGTGGAGGCGGTGGAGCAGCGGCTACGCCGACTGGGCCGCTGCCTGGCGCGCCGGCCGGCCCACCTGAAGATCGCCGCGGTGGGTCGCAAAACCGCCGCCCAGCTGGAGGCCCTCGGCGCCCCCGCCGATTTCATCCCGCCCAGCTTCGTGGCCGACAGCCTGCTGGACCATTTCCCCGCCTCCGGCTGGGGGCTGCGGTTGCTCCTGCCGCGGGTGCAGAGCGGTGGCCGCACCCTGCTGGCGGAAGCCTTCGCCGATGCCGGGGCCCGGGTGGTGGAGGTGGCGGCCTACGAAACCCGCTGCCCGGAGGGCCTGCCCAGCGCTGCCGTGGCGGCCCTGGAGCAACGACGTCTCGACGCCATCACCTTCAGCAGCGGCAAGACGGTGACGCACACCTGCCGGATGCTGGAGGCGGCCTATGGACCCAGCTGGCTCGCCAGCCTGGACGGGGTGGCCGTGGTATCGATCGGGCCCCAAACCAGCGAGCGCTGCCGAAAGCTGCTCGGCCGGGTGGACCAGGAGGCCGATCCCCACGACCTGGAGGGGCTGGTGGAGGCCTGTGGCCGCTGCCTCAGAGCTCAGCCGTCACCGACTGACCCGCTTGGCGCAGGGTGAGGCGGCCCTTCTGGACGTCGATGCTGGCCACACTCCAGCCATCGGGGAGCAGGGTGGTGGTGCGGCCGCCCCTCTGACCGACCCGCAGGGTTCCAGACTCGCCGGAGAACTGCACCAGGGCCTCCGGCGTGCCCCCGGAACGGATCACCCCGTTGAACACCAGACCTTGGGGCAGGGTGAGCGCGGGACGCACCCCACTCTGGGCGCTGGTGGTCTGAAGGGGCGCGAACGGATCCACCCGGCCTGAGGAGACGGAGGCCACCACCTGGTCAGCGCTGGGCAGCGGAGTGAGCCCGGCCACGGGTCCCGGAGCGGCGACAGGGGCCGCTGCCACGGGTGCTGGGGGTGGAGACGGCGGAGGCTGGCTGCTGACGTCTGGAGGCGTCTCTCCGCCGCAGGCGGCCAGCAAGAGGGCCACACCGAGGAGAACGCCAGGGGACTTAGCGGTCACTGCTTTCAAGACTGGGGCTTTCAGGGTTGCGGCTTTCAACGAGGTCACGGAATCGGTCAAGGTTCGCCTGCAGCTCCTTGGTGACAATTCCACCCAGGATGCTCGGTTCCATGAGCGGTGCCAAGACCCCCGGCAACTCATAACTCACGCTCAGCTTCACCGCTGTGAGTTCGGGCGCCTGGGGATAGAAGCGGACAGCGCCCTTGGTGGGCAGCCCGCCGACGGACTCCCAGTGCAGTTGCTGGGCCTCCACCCGCTGGGTGATCCGGGCCTTCCAGTGAAAGCGGAAGCCCTGGGCCGCCAGGGTCCAATCGGTCAGATCGGGATCTTCCAGCGTCACCACGGACTCGATCCAGCGCATCCACTGGGGCATGGCCTCCAGATCACTCCACACCTCCCACACCTGCTGCACCGAGGCCTGGATCTCCGTGGTGACGCTGTGCTCGAGCCAACGGCCCATGGAATCTCCTACGCGACAGAGGTGTTGGTAGCCAAAGCAGCCTGGCGGCCCAGGATCGCCGCCGCGGCCAGCCTGCCACTCATGGTGGCGCCTTCCATCGAGTCGATGTAGTCCTGCTTGGTATAGCTGCCGGCCAGAAAGAAATTGGCCACGGGCGTGCGCTGATCGGGCCGGTAGGGCTCCATCCCCGGTGCTTCCCGGTACAGCGACTGGGCCAGTTTCACCACGTTGCTCCACACCAGGGTCAGGTTGGCGGCGGAGGGGAAGAGGGCGCGCACCTGGGCATCGGTGTGGGCCACGATCTCTTCGGTTTTCTTGGGGATCCAGGGGTCACCGGGGGTGAGCACGCACTGCAGCAGCGAGCCCAGCCCCTCCTTGCGGTAGTCCTCCGGGCTGGCCAGGGCCAGATCGGCGAAGCAGCTGAAGTCGGCGTCGGCGGTGTAGAGGAGGTTGTCGAGGCCGCTGGGGCGGCTGAGGTCGGCCCGGGCGGCCTGGGCTTCCGGGCTATCGCCCAGTTCCGTCACCCAGCCGTCGTAACGCAGCTGCACGGTGGCCACCGGCACGGCTTCCAGCTTGTAGATGGCTTCAAACAGGGGCCAGCGGCGCCAGGCCTCCGGGATCATCCGCTGAATGCCCGGCACATCACAGGCCGCCAGGTAGGTGTCCGCCTGCACCTGAATCTCCCCATCGGGGGTGCCGAGGGTGAGGCCAGTCACGCGGGTTTCGCCAGCCACCGCGTCTTCAAAGTGCACCTCCGTGACCCGGTGGCGCAGGTGCAGCTGGCCGCCGCGCTGCTGGATGTAGTCGAGAATCGGGCCGGTGAGCCAGCGGTGGGGCGAGCCCTTGAGCAGGTTGAGCTTGGAGGCCTCGGTTTTCGCCGCAAACATCATGAAGATGGTGAGCATGCAGCGGGCTGAGATCGCCTCGCAATCAATGAACCCGAGGGCGTAGGCGATCGGGTTCCACATCCGCTTGATGCTCTGAACGCTGCCGCCGTGGCCCACGAACCAGTCCTGGAAGCTGATGCGATCGAGGGCCCGGATCGTCTTCATCGCGCCCTCGTAATCCACCAGGCCCCGCACGATCGGGCTGGTGCCCAGGGCTAGGGCATTGCGCAGCTTGTCGATCCAGTCGAGCTGGGGGGTGGTGAAGAAGGCCTTGAGGCCGTTGAAGGGGGCGCCAAGAGCAAAGCGAAAATCCAGCTCGCGCAGATCGCCGCCGGTGTTCACGAACAGGTGGGTGTGGTCTTTGGGCAGCAGGTTGTCGAGGGCGCCGACCTTGCGCAGCAGGGCAAAGAGGTTGGCGTAGTTGAAGAAGAACACGTGCAGCCCCATCTCGATGTGGTTGCCCCCCTCATCCACCCAGCTGCCCACCTTGCCGCCCAGAAACGGCCGGGCTTCATAGAGATCCACCTGGTGGCCGGCATCCACCAGATCCACCGCCGCCGCCAGTCCGGCCAGCCCTGCACCCACGATGGCGACGCGCACCCTGCTCTCCTTTGGTGTGCCGACTCTATGGAGCGAACCGCTGGCCTGAGGGTGCTGGGGCCGCAGCGACAGCCCCAACCCACCCTGCCTACAGTTCAGCCACGATCCATTACCGCGAACGCGGCAGCGCCATGACGGCTCCCTCCACCACCGCTCCGGCCACCCACACCGGCCGGGATGGCAAGGGCATTCAGGTGACCGAACCCGCCATGAAGCAGCTGGCCGCCCTGATGGCCCAGCAGGGTGCGGGCAAGGTGCTGCGGGTGGGGGTGCGCTCCGGGGGCTGCAGCGGCATGAGCTACACGATGGATTTCGTGGCGGCTGAGGAGATCCGCTCCGACGACGAGCGCTACACCTACGAACCGGCCGATGCCCCCAGTTTTGAGGTGGTGTGTGATCCCAAGAGCTTGCTCTACATCTACGGAATGCAGCTCGACTTCTCCACGGCCCTGATCGGCGGCGGCTTCAACTTCACCAACCCCAATGCCAGCCAGACCTGCGGCTGCGGCAGCTCGTTTGCGGTGTAACACCCGCCGGGTGGCAATCTGAGGGCACGACCAGGCCCGCGCGCGCATGACAGCCACCGATGCCCCCTCGCTGTTCGAGCAGGCCCTGCAGGGCTACCACGATGGGCGCCCCCTGCCCGAAGTGATCGCCAGCTTCCAGCAGATCACCCAGCAGGAGCCGCGCCTCTCCGCCGGCTGGACCTGCCTGGCCTGGTTGCAATTGCTGGACGACCAACCCCAGGAAGCCCTGCGTTCCGCCAAAACCGCGGTGCGCCTGAACGGCCAGGACCCCCAGGCCCGCATCAACCTGAGCCTGGCCATGCTCGAAACCGGCGCCAAGGGGGTGCGGGAGCACGTGGAGATCGTGCAACGCGTGATGGTGATGGCCCCGGAGATGGCCGAAGACCTCAACGCCGCCATCGCCGACGGGCTCCAGCGCAAACCCGGCTGGAAGGCCATGGAGAAGGTGAAGGCCTGGCTGGCGGGTTGAAACCGGTTCTGCTGGTCAGCAACGGCCACGGGGAAGACCTCAGTGGCGCCCTAGTGGCGGCCCAGCTGCTCCAGCGGGGCATCCCCGTGGAAGCCCTGCCCCTGGTGGGCCACGGCTCCCCCTACCGGCAGCTGGGCATTCCTGTGCTGGGCCGCACGCGCAGCTGCAGCACTGGGGGCCTGGGGTACACCAGCCTGGCGGGACGCCTGAGTGAGCTGGTGGAGGGCCAACTGCTCTATGTGCTGGGGCGCCTGCTGCTGCTGCGGCGCCGCCGCCAGGCCTACGGCCTGGTGCTGGCGGTAGGTGACGTGCTGGCGGTGCTGGGGGGCTGGCTGTCGGGCTTGCCCACCGCCGTGTACCTGGTGGCCTACTCCAGCCACTACGAGGGCCGCCTGCGGCTGCCCTGGCCCTGCGGCTGGCTGCTGGGGCGGCCGGCCATCCGAGCCATCTGGAGCCGGGATGCCCTCACGGCCAGCGACCTCAGCCAGCAGCTGGCCCGGCCCGTGACCTTCCTGGGCAACCCCTTTCTGGATGTGGTGAGCGGCCCCCCTGCGGATCAGCCTCCCACCCCCCCCTCGAGCCCTCCATCAAGCAGCCCAGACCAGGAGCCGCAACTGCTGCTGGTGCCCGGCAGCCGCCTGCCGGAAGCGGCCCGCAACCTGCAACGGAT
>NZ_JAGQBE010000028.1 GCF_024345475.1 Cyanobium sp. T1B-Tous | reverse complement strand
CGATGGCCAGCGTGACGATCCCACCCTGCGGCGGCTGCTGGGGTTCGCCCAGCGTTGGGGCTACGGCAGCCTGGAGGTGCTCAACCTGTTTGCCCGCATCAGCCCCTCGCCGGCGGTGCTGCGCCGCGCCGCCGATCCGGTGGGTGCCGAGGCCGATGCCTGGATCCGGCACCGGCTGGCAGCCCAGCCCCAGGCGCCGCTGTGGCTGGGCTGGGGCAACCAGGGCGCCTGGCGGGATCGGGATCGGGCGGTGCTGGCGGTGCTGCAGGGGCGGCGCCTCTGGGCCCTGGGCCTCACTGCCGCCGGCCAGCCCCGCCATCCCCTCTATGTGGCCGGCACTGTTGCGCTGCAGCCGCTGGCCTGGCACAACCCAGTGGCCCTGGGGCATCCTGTGGGCACGACCGCCCATCCCGCTGCCCCCTCCCCATGTCCCGCATCCCCCGCCGCTACGCCGTTCATCTGCACATGAGCGGCGGCCAAACCGAAACAGTGAACTTCCAGACCCTGGAGGCGTTTCAGCAGTGGTATGGCGGCGTGCTCACCGCCTCAGCCCCCGACACCTTTGTGAACGTGCCGATCGGTGACCTGGAGGGGGAATACCTGGTGGTGCGGCCCAGTGGCGTGATCGGCATTCACGTGGAGCCCAAGTTCAACGCCCTCGATGAATGACGCCTGAGCGGCTGGGCCTGCTCTGGGGAGTCACCGTGTTTGCCGGGGCAATTGCCCAGGCCCTGGCCTGGCTCACGGGCCTGCCCGGGGTGGTGCTGCTGCTCAGCGCGGGCCTGGTGATCGGCCGTTCCGGCTTCGGCCTGGTGGAGCCCCTCGACCTGGGCGCCGGCCTGGGCACGGTGGTGGGGCTGCTGGTGAGCCTGGTGCTGTTTGACGGCGGCCTCAACCTGCGGCTGCCCGGCGATGCCACCAAGCAAGCGGTGCTGCGCATCGTGCTGGTGCGGCTGGTGCTGGCCCTCGGCGCCGGCCTGCTGGCCGCCCACACGCTGGCGGGGCTCAACTGGCCCCTGGCGGCCGTGTTCAGCGCCATCGTGCTGGCCACCGGCCCCACCGTGGTGAATCCGCTGGTGCGCCAGATCCGCCTGTCGCCGCCCCTCGGTGATGTGCTGGAGGGGGAAGGCTTGATCCTCGAGCCGATCGGGGCCGTGCTGGCCCTGCTGCTGCTGGAGCTGGCCTTGGGCGATCTGCACGGCTGGCGAGAGCTGGCCCTGGGCCTGCTGCAGCGGCTGGGTGGTGGGGTGGCGATCGGGGCGGGGTGCGGCTGGTTGCTGGCCGAAGCCCTGCGCCGCATTCCCGCCCAACCGGCCGGGGCCCTGCGGCTTCAGCTCACGGTGGGCACCCTGTTTCTGATGTTCAGCGGCTGTGAGCTGCTGCTGCCCGAGTCGGGCTTGCCGGCGGCCGTGGCGGCGGGCGTGGTGGTGGGGCGCCGGCCCGACACCGATGCCGCCGAGCTCGATGAGCTGATCCGCCAGCTGGCCCAGCTGGCGATCACCATGCTCTTTCCGCTGCTGGCGGCCGATGTGAGCTGGGCCGAACTCAGCCCCCTGGGCTGGGGCGGGGTGAGCTGCGTGCTGGTGTTGATGCTGCTGGTGCGTCCGGTGGCGATTGGCCTGGCCACCTGGGGCCTCGACTTCACCCTGCCCCAACGGGCCCTGATGAGCTGGTTGGCGCCCCGGGGCATCGTGACGGCCGCCGTGGCCAGCCTGTTTGCCATTCGGCTGGAGCAGGCCGGGGTGGTGGGGGCTGGCCGGCTTCAGGGGTTGGTGTTTTTGACGATCCTGCTCACGGTGGGCCTGCAGGGCCTCAGCGCCGGGCCCCTGGCCCGCTGGCTGGGCCTCTCAGAGGCAGCGGGCGATGCGGGCGCGGTCGTCGCCGCTGCGGTGGAGCAGCAGCCAGGTGGCCAGTAGGTCGGGTCCTTGGAGGCTGCCGAGCAGCGCCGCCCGCAGGCTCTTCATGATCACGCCCTTCTTCACCCCCGCCGCCGTGGCTGCCTCGGTGAGCAGGGTCTGGGCTTGATCCGCGCTGAGCGGGCCCTCCGGCAGGCGCTCCAGCAGGGCGGCCAGGGCCGGCCGGGCCCCCTCGCTGGCCAGCTGGCTGCTGGCCGACTCCTGTAGCTCTGGGGTGGTGAAGAAGGGCCGGGCCTGCTCCACCCCATCGGCGAGCAGGCTCAGCGATGGCCCGATCAGGCTGCAGAGGTCAGCTTGCCAAGTGGGGTCGGCTTGGGCCGGGCCTGGCGCCGTGCCCCAGCCCTGGGCGGCCCAGAGGGGCAGCAGTTGCTGCCGCAGGGCGTCAGGCCCAAGTTCATGGAGCACCTGGCCATTGAGCCAGTTGAGCTTGTCCCAGTCGAAGCGGGCTCCGGCCCGGTTCACCCGCTCAAAGTCGAACACGGTGGCCGCCTCGGCCAGGGTGAAGCGCTCCCCCATGCCCTCCGGCGGCGACCAGCCCAGCAGGGTCATGTAGTTGGCCAGGGCCTCCGGGGTGTAACCCATGGCTTGGAAGTCGCTCACCGAGGTGACGCCATCGCGTTTCGAGAGCTTCTTGCCCTCCTGGTTGAGGATCAGGGGGGTGTGGGCAAAGATCGGCGGCTCGGTGCCCAGGGCTGCGTAGAGCAGCAGCTGCTTGGCGGTGTTGGCGATGTGGTCTTCGCCGCGGATCACGTGGCTGATCGCCATGGCGATGTCGTCCACCACCACCACCAGGTTGTAGAGGGGATCACCGATCTGGTCGGCGGGGGCGCGGCGGGCGATCACCATGTCGCCGCCCAGGTCGCTGCCGCTCCAGCGCATGTCGCCGCGCACCAGGTCGCTCCAGGTGATGGTGGCGTCGTCGTCGATTTTGAAGCGCACCGTGGCCTCACGGCCTTCGGCGATGAAGGTCTGCTGCTGCTCCGCGGTGAGCTGGCGGTGGCGGTTGTCGTAGCGGGGGGCCTGTTTGCTGGCGGCCTGCTGGTCCCGCATGGCGGTGAGTTCGGCTTCCGTGGCAAAGCAGCGGTAGGCCTGGCCGGAGTCGAGCAGTTGCTGGATCGCCGCCCGGTGCTCGCCGATGCGGGCGCTCTGCACCACGGGCTCGCCATCCCAGTGCAGCCCAAGCCACTGCAGGCCTTCCAGGATGTTGGCGGTGTATTCGGGCCTGCTGCGCTCCCGGTCGGTGTCCTCGATGCGCAGCAGAAACTCGCCGCCTTGGCGCCGGGCGAACAGCCAGTTGAACACTGCCGTACGGGCCGTGCCGATGTGCAGGGTGCCCGTGGGGCTGGGGGCCAGGCGCACGCGTACAGGGCGTGAGGACTGTGCAGCACCCACCGGGATGACTCCTGATTGAACTGGAACGGGACTGACGGGGCTCGAACCCGCAACTTCCGCCGTGACAGGGCGGTGCTCTAACCGATTGAACTACAGTCCCAGGCTGCCTTTTGGGCAATCTGCGTCGCGGCTGCGACCTCAAAAGTATCCGTGATCGCCGGTCCGATCGTCAACCAATTGGTGTGTCTTGAATTGGTGTGGATCAAACCAGCAACAACGCATCGAATACCCAGGCCGTTGGGGCGGCCTGAAGGGCGTTCAGGGGCGAAATCCTGCCGGCTCAATCAGCCGAACCTGATTTCCCCGGGCCGTGAATTCGCGGCCCTGGTCGCTTTGCACGACCACGCGGCCACCCGATTTGACCCGGATCACCCGTGCGCGAACCCAGCCCAAGGCTGCTGATTCGAGCACTTTGACCACATCCCCGGGTTGTAGATCCAACTCCATCCTCGGAACCAGGAAACTGCAAGTTGGGGCATCGAACGCGCCGTGGAGGACTTGAACCCCCGACATCAGGTTTTGGAGACCTGCGTTCTACCAACTGAACTAACGGCGCAAGACCGATGCCCCCGTAAACATGAGATCCGTACGTCAATACAGCGCTCTCGATAAAAAACTTTCTGAAGAAAGAATTCCGAGAGCGTGTGTTGACGCGGGTAGGGATCTCAGCGATCGAAGCGCTGCTTGACCCGCGTGGCTTTACCCACCCGGTCGCGCAGGTAAAAGAGCTTCGCCCGACGCACCTTACCGCGGCGCTCCACTTTCACGGAAGCCACCTGGGGGCTGTGAAGCATGAAGACCCGTTCCACGCCGATGCCCTGGAAGATGCGACGCACGGTGATGGTCTCGTTGAGGCCGCCATGGCGTTTGGCGATCACGACGCCCTCGTAGGGCTGCACGCGCTCCTTGTTGCCCTCGCGGATCCGGACGCCCACCTTGACGGTGTCACCCACGTAGATCTCGGGAAGTTCGTCCTTGAGCTGCTCCGCCTCAAACGCACGGATCAGCTCCTGGGCGCTGAGTTTGCCGGTGGTGGCCTTGGTCCCGCTGGCCTTCGCCGCAGCCGGCTTCTCCTGCACGGCGGTCGCCGCCGCAGCCGTGTCGGCTTCCGCCTCTGCCGGGTTCACGGCTTGATTGTCTGTCGACTCCGTTGCCATCTCAGCTCCGCGACGCCTGGCCAAACAGCCAGTGTACCGGCTCAGGTGCCACCCCCAGTGGATGGGCTCCCCAGCGACCTGTCCACGGCGTTCCACTCCCGTTGGTAGTTTGACGTTCTGCCGTTTCCAACGCTGCCGGCGCCACCAGCATGAATCTGTTTGCCGATCTGCTGGCCAGCACCAAGGCATCCTCTGCCCCGGCCCCCGCCCCCGCTCCCGCCACAGCGCTTGAAACCGGTCCGCGCATTCAGAAGAGCCGACGGGGCGTGGAGATCAAGAGCGCCCGCGAGATCGACACCATGCGCCAGGCGAGCCGCATCGTGGCCACGGTGCTGCGCGAAATCCTCGAGTTGGCGGCCCCCGGTATGACCACCGGCGACCTCGACCGCCATGCCGAGAAGCGGATCCGCGAGATGGGGGCCACGCCCAGCTTCAAGGGCTATCACGGGTTCCCCGCTAGCATCTGCGCCTCGATCAACAACGAGGTGGTGCACGGCATCCCCAATAGCAAGCGGGTGATCCAGGCCGGCGATCTGGTGAAGATCGACACCGGGGCCTATTTCGACGGCTACCACGGCGACAGCTGCGTGAGCCTGTGCGTGGGCGAAGGCGCCACGGAGGAGGCCCAGACCCTCTGCCGGGTGGCCCAGGAATCGCTCATGAAGGGCCTGGCCCAGATCAAGGCGGGCAACACCCTGCTCGACATCGCCGGCGCCGTTCAGGACCACGTGGAAGCCCATGGCTTCGCGGTGGTGGAGGACTACACCGGCCACGGCGTGGGCCGCAACCTCCATGAAGAACCCTCGGTGTTCAACTTCCGCACCCGGGATCTGCCCAACATGAAACTGCGGCCGGGCATGACGCTGGCGGTGGAGCCGATCCTCAACGCCGGCAGCAAGGCCTGCCGCACCCTCAAGGACCGCTGGACCGTGGTGACCGTGGATGGCAGCTGGTCGGCCCAGTGGGAGCACACCATCGCCGTCACCAGTGACGGTTGCGAAATCCTCACCGACCGGGACTTTTAGGGCTGGATTCTGGGTTCAGGCCCTCGTCAGTGCTTTGAAGTAAAGCCACCGCCCCAGGGTGTGGAGCGGCATCAGCACGTAGGTGAGCGGGTTGGGGGTGACGATGATCAGGTTGCAGCCCAACCGGGCCTGGGCCAGCGCCTGGGAGGCGACAAAGTCCGCTCCCATCAGGCCGATCGGGTTGAGCGCGGAGCGGAAGGGCCCCAGCACCAGCCGGCGGATGCGCAGCGGTCCGGAGGCCCCACCCAGATCGAGGGCCCGCAGGCTCACCAGCTGGCCCAGCAGCCGTTTGCTCAGCTCGTAGAGCGGGCTGAAGGCCGGTTGGATTTCCGCCTCGGAGGTGTTGATCCACACCTCGGGCTGCGGGCGCCCGGCGCCGGGGCGTTGTCGCACCACCTCGGCGAACAGCTCCAGCAGACGCCAACTGCTGAGGGCATTCACCTCCAGGGCCAGGTCGGTGGCCTCGCGGCTGCGGGCCTGCTGGTGGTTGATGCCGTGGTTGAGCACCAGCACATCAACACGCTCCAGCAGGGGACGCAGGGCGTTTTCCTGGCCGATCTGCCAGGCCGCCTGCTCCACCGGAATCGCCTTGCCGGCGGCATCGCGCAGGTCAAGGGGGCGTTGGCCGCTGGTCAGGGCCACCAGCCGGATGCCCTGCCCTGCTGCGGGCTGGCGTGACCAGGCCCGCAGCAGGGCCTGCCCGAAGCTGCCGCTGGCGCCGGTGATCGCCACGGTGGTTGCACCGGTGCTCCCATCAAATGTGACCATGACCCTGGCGCAAATGGCGACCGACGCGCCAGCATGGTGCAGTCCCGCCGCCGCATCTGCCTCCTTGATGGCTGATGGCATCTCCGCTGATCTGGCTTGGTCCGATCAGGCTTCGTCTGAGACCGTGGCCCCGCTGGTGCCCCTGTTTGCTCCCTACTGCGGGGGGTTGGGGCATCAGGTGTCCCTGGAGGAGGCCCTGGCCATTCTGCTGGTTGGCCACTGGACGGGCCTGCGCCTGCTGCAGGGTGGACGCAGCCATTCCCTGCGGCTGAGCTGGAGTGGCGAGACGGCTCCCCAGGAGCTCCTCCACTGCGACCTCATCTTTCCGGACCTGCCCCAGGTGGCCTACGCCTTTGACCTCCCCTGTCATCAGTTGGTGCAGTGGTTGATGGAGCGGCAGGGCCAGGAGTTGCCAGCGAGCTTCTGGCGCTGGCTGCTGTTGGGTCAGCCCCCCCTGGCGACGGAACCGGTGGGCAGCGCCGCCTAAATTTCGCCCCAAGACGCGCCCCCAGCGGGGTTGACCGATGGCCCCCACCTTGCTGATCGGCTCCTGCGAATCCTTCAGCGGCAAATCCGCCGTGGTGCTGGGGCTGGCCCGCCAGCTCAGCCGCTTGGGCGTGCCGGTGCGCTTCGGCAAGCCCCTGGCCACCAGTCTGGATGCCCCAGGCGCCCAGGCCAGCTCCTCGGCCCTGTTGGATGCGGATGTGCGTTTCATCGGCGCCACCCTGGGGCTGCCGGAGTCGCAGCTGATTCCCTCCTTGCACGTCCTGGATGCGGCGACAGCCCAGCAGCGGCTGCTGCAGGGGGATCTGGAGCCAGGGGCAGGGTTTCCCCTCTTGCAGCAGCAGTTGGAGGCCGCCTCCGATGGGCTCACCTTGCTTGAGGCTGCCGGCAGCCTCCACGAGGGCCTGCTGTACGGACTCAGCCTGGGCCAGCTGGCCCGGGGGCTGCAGGCGCCGGTGCTGCTGGTGCACCCCTGGACGGACAGCTGCAGCATTGATCCCCTGCTGGCGGCTCAGGCCGAGCTGGGCGACAACCTGGCTGGGGTGGTGCTCAATGCCGTCAATCCCGACCTAGTGCCCCAGCTCCGCGCCGAGCTGTTGCCGGCCCTGGAACGGTTGGGGCTGCCGGTGCTCGGAGTGATGCCCCAGAGCCCCCTGCTGCGCAGCGTCACGGTGGAGGAGCTGGCGCTGCGCCTGGGGGCCGAGGTGCTGTGCTGCCCCGAGCGCCTCGATCTGCTCGTGGAAACCCTCTCGATCGGCGCCATGAACGTCAATTCGGCGATGGAGTTTTTCCGTCGCCGCCGCAACATGGCGGTGGTGACCGGCGCCGATCGCACCGACATCCAGCTCGCGGCCCTGGAGGCCTCCACCCAGTGCCTGATCCTCACCGGAGCCGGAGATCCCCTGCCCCAGCTGCTCAACCGGGCCGAGGAGCTCGAGGTGCCCCTGCTGAAGGTGGAGCACGACACCCTCACCACCGTGGAGGTGATTGAACAGGCCTTTGGCCACGTGCGGCTGCACGAGGTGGTGAAGGCCAGCTTTGCCTTCCGGTTGGTGGAAGAGCATTGCGATTTCACCCGACTGTTCGCGAGGTTGCAGTTGCCCGCGCTGGCCAAATAACGCTGCTAGTTTCAAAGGGCAGGCTGGCGGCTACTGGTGACCCGGTCCCTTGATCTTCCGGCGCTCGATCGGATCGACACCCTGGCCCAGGAGCTGGCCATGCTCCAGGACCGGAGCAAGCGGCGCATCGCCATTCTGGGCAGCCGCCACGTGCCGGTGGTGTCGATCCATCTGGTGGAACTGGTGGCCCGCTCCCTGGCCCAGGAGGGCCACAACCTGATCACCTCCGGTGCCCAGGGCGTGAATGCGGCGGTGATTCGCAGCGTCCTGGAGATTGATCCGGCCCGGCTTACCGTGTTGCTGCCCCAAAGCCTCGATCGTCAGCCGGGCGAATCCCGCGACCAGCTCGAGCGGGTGCTGCACCTGGTGGAGAAGCCCGAGCACGACGAGCTGCCCCTGCCGATGGCCAGCAGCCTCTGCAACCAGGACATCATCAGCCGCTGTGACCAGCTGATCTGCTACGCCTTCCACGACAGCGAGACCCTGCTGGCCAGCTGCCGCGTGGCCGAGGACATGGGCAAGGTGGTGAGCGTGATGTTCTTCGACTGAGCCCGCTGGACGCGGAACTTAGCCCCCCAGCACCGCCTTCAGCCCCTCGGCGTAAAGCACTCCCGTGCACACCAGGCCGCCGGCCCAGCAGAGCCCGCGCAGCGGCGGCTTGTTGGCCACGTACACGGCGATGTAGGCCAGCCGCAGGGCCGGATGGATCCAGGCGGCGGCCAGGGCCAATGGGCTCGTCACCCCCGCCAGCAGGCAGAGCAGGGCCGCCGGGGCGTGCAGGGTGAACGCTTCAAAGCAGTTCTGGTGGGCCCAGGCGGCCCGCTTGCCCCAGTCCGGCAGGCGCTCGAACATCGCCCGCGGGGCTGCCAGGTCGGCCATCTGGAAGTTGGCCTGGGAACGGGCGGCTCCCAGGGGCACCGTGCTGAACACCACCACGCCGGCGGCCAGCAACAACGACCAGGCGAATGGGGCGAGGGCGGCGTTCATGGCGGCGGATGGACGAACAATGCCTCCAGGTTGGCAGGCCGCACCTACGATCCGCAGACGTTCCCGACCAGCCTGACTAGCCCCATGGCCGACACCTATTCCTTTGATGTGGTGAGTGATTTCGATCGCCAGGAGCTCGTCAACACGATCGATCAGGTGCGCCGCGACGTGGGCACCCGCTACGACCTCAAGGACTCGAACACCGAGATCGAGGTGGAGGAGACGAGCCTCACCATCACCACCGCCAGCGACATGACCCTCCAGGCCGTGGAGGATGTGCTGCGCCAGAAGGCCACCAAGCGCAATCTCTCGCTCAAGATCTTCGACTTCCAAACCCCCGAGGCGGTGGGCGGCAACCGGGTGAAGCAGGTGGTGAAGCTGCGCAAAGGGCTCACCCAGGAGCTGGCCAAGAGCCTGAGCAAAACCGTGCGGGACGAGCTCAAGAAGGTCACCGTGTCGATCCAGGGCGACAGCCTGCGGATCACCGGCAAGAGCAAGGACGACCTGCAGCAGGCCATCAACCTGCTCAAGGCCCAGGACGTCGAGGTGCCCCTGCAGTTTGAGAACTACCGCTGAGTGGCGGGTTGGCGGTTCTGGATTGATCGCGGCGGCACCTTCACCGATGTGGTGGGTCGTAGTCCCGCTGGCGCGCTGGTGGTGCGCAAGGTGCTGTCGGTGCAGCCCGAGTGCCCCGGCGATCCGGCGGTTCGGGCCATCCGGCAGGTGCTTGCTCTGGAGCCGGGCCTGGTGGACGAGGTGCGGCTCGGCACCACCGTGGCCACCAATGCCCTGCTGGAGCACCGCGGTGCCGGAGTGGTGCTGCTGATCAACCGGGGCTTGGCCGATCTGCTCACCATTGGCGACCAGCACCGCCCCGACCTCTTTGCCCTGGAGATCGAGCGGCCCCATCCCCTGACGGTGCGCGTGCTGGAGGTGGCTGGGCGCCTGGCGGCCGATGGCTCCGTGTTGGAACCGCTCCAATGGGCCGACGATCTCCAGCAGCAGCTGCGGCAAGCCCAGGCCGATGGCTACTCCACCTGCGCCGTTGGCTTGCTGCACAGCACCTCCAATCCCTGTCACGAGCTCCAGCTGGGCGCGTGGCTGGAGCCCCTTGGCTTTGAAGCCGTGGTGCTGTCCCACCGGCTCAGTGGCCGGCCCCGGCTCGTGCCCCGCGGCCAGACCGCCTTGGTGGAGGCGGCGGTGGCACCGGTGCTGGGGCGTTATCTCCACCAGGTGCAGCAGGCCCTGGGCCCCGCCACGCGCCTGCAGGTGATGCGCTCCAGCGGCACCCTGGCGGCTCCGGAGGCCCTGCTGGCTAAGGACACAATTCTCTCGGGGCCGGCCGGCGGCATGGTGGGCGCGGTGTCCGTGGGGCTCCAGGTGTTGGAGGCTGCCGGATTGCCGCCCCAGCCGATCGTCGGTTTCGACATGGGGGGCACCTCCACGGATGTGTTCCATTTCGATGGACGGCACGGTGATCTGGCCTGGGAGCGCAGCCCCACCACGGAGATCGTGGGCTTGCAGCTGCAGGCTCCGATGCTGCCGATCCACACGGTGGCGGCCGGTGGCGGTTCGATCCTGCATTTCGATGGCCAGCGGCTGCTGGTGGGGCCGGCCTCAGCCGGGGCCGATCCGGGGCCGGCGGCTTACCGCCGCGGAGGCCCGGCCACGATCACCGATGCCAACGTGTTGCTGGGCCGCTTGCCGGTCGCGGCCCTGCCGGCGGTGTTTGGTCCCAGTGCTGACCAACCCGCCGATGGCGAGGCCGTGCGGCGGTGCTTTGCCGCCCTGGCGGCCTCCATGGCCGCGGTGGCACCGGGCATCACGCCCGAGCGGGTGGCCGAGGGAGCCCTGCAGATTGCCATCGAGACGATGGCGGAAGCGGTGCGCCGCATCTCCATCCAGCGCGGCCACGACCTGCGTGAGGCGTTGCTGGTGAGCTATGGCGGGGCCGGCGGCCAACACGCCTGCCGGCTGGCTGAGGTGCTGGGGCTGCCGCGGGTGCTGCTCCATCCCCTCGCCGGGGTGCTGTCGGCCTACGGCCTCGGCATGGCCGAGCAGAGGGTGCTGCTCGAGTGTTCGCCGCGGCTGCCCCTGGAGCCCGCCGCCCTGCCGGTGTTGCGCCAGCGGGCGGCCGCGTTGGTGCGTCAGGCCGTGGCGGAGCTGCCCGAGGGGGCTGGCTCTGGAGAGGCCCCCCTCCGGATCGGGATGCGCCTGGAGATCCGGGCCGGTGGGCGGGAGCAGGGGCTGGAGGTGGCTTGGTCCCCCGAGCCGTCCAACGATGCCGCCACGGTGGAGGCGCTCCGGCAGGCCATTTCAGGGAGCCATCGCCAGCGCTACGGCACCTGCCCCAGCGGGGAGCACTGGATCGTGGAGCGGCTGCTGGTGGAGGTGGCACCAGGCACGTCGCCGGAGGCTCCTGGGCCGCGGATTCCGCCCGCCTCGGCCCAATTTGACACCGCCCGATCTGACACCGCCCGATCTGAAGCGGCCAGGCCCCAGGCTGATACCACCCCCCTGTGGCTGGGTGAGGAGGCTGGTTGGCAGCCCGTGCCCCTGTGGCGCCGAGGCCAGCTCATGCCGCAGCAGCGGCTGGAGGGGCCGGCCCTGGTGGTGGACCTCACCACCACCACCGTGCTGGAGCCCGGTTGGCAGGCCACCGTGATGGCGGATGGGGCCCTGCTGCTGGAGCGGCTGGTGATCGAGGTGGCCCCACGCCCTGCCGAGGTGCTCGCATCTGGTGATGTGCACCGCCCCGACCCCACCCTGCTGCAGCTCTACAACCACCGCTTCTCCGCCATTGCTGAGCAGATGGGGGTGCGGCTGCAACAGAGCGCCCGTTCGGTGAACATCCGCGAACGGCTCGATTTCTCCTGTGCCCTCTTCGATGCCGCCGGCCGGCTCGTGGCCAATGCTCCCCACATTCCGGTGCACCTGGGTTCGATGGGCGAGAGCGTGGCCAGCCTGCTGGCGGCCATCGCCTGCGGCGATCGTCGGCCCCTGGCTCCAGGGGATGTGGTGCTCTCCAACAACCCCTACAACGGCGGTACCCATCTGCCGGATATCACAGCGATCACGCCCCTGTTTGGCCCGGAGCCCGGGGGCGGGCCCCTGTTCTTTGTGGCCTCGCGCGGCCACCACGCCGATGTGGGGGGCATCACCCCCGGCTCGATGCCGGCCTTCAGCCGCACTATCGCTGATGAGGGCCTGCTGCTCGACAACGTGCTGTTTCTCAGCGATGGCGGCTTCGATGAGGCCAGTTGGCGGCAACGCCTCGCAGCGGGGTGCCATCCGGTGCGCAACCCCGACCAATTGCTCGCCGACCTCCAGGCCCAGGTGGCGGCCAACCGCCTGGGGGTTGGGGAGCTCGACCGCCTGATCGGGCGCTATGGCCTGAGCGAGGTGCAGGCCTACATGGCCCACGTGCGGGCCCATGCCGCCGAAGCGGTGGCCCGGGCCATGGCAGGGCTGCGCAGCGGCCAGGCCCGGGTGGAGCTCGACCATGGCGGTCAGATCCAGGTGGCGGTGCAGATCGATGCCGGTGCACGCCGGGCCCGGGTGGATTTCAGCGGCACCTCCCCCCAGCACGACGGCAACCTCAACGCCCCCCTGGCCGTGACCAAGGCGGTGGTGCTCTACGTGTTCCGCTGCCTGGTGGGGGAGGCCATCCCGCTCAATGCCGGCTGTTTCGAGCCCATCGACCTGATCGTGCCGGAGGGATCCCTGCTCCATCCCCGGCCGCCGGCGGCGGTGGTGGCCGGCAATGTGGAGATCTCCCAGGCGGCAGCCAACGCCCTGTTCGCCGCCCTCGGGATCCAGGCGGCGGCCCAGGGCACGATGAACAACCTCAGCTTCGGCAATGCCCACTGCCAGTACTACGAAACCATCTGCGGCGGCACCGGTGCGGGGATTCGGCCGGGTGATGGGGGCTATGCGGGGGCCTCCGCGGTGCAGAGCCACATGACCAATTCCCGCCTCACCGATCCGGAAATCCTCGAATCGCGGTTTCCGCTGCGGGTCGAGCAGTTTGCGATCCGCACGGGTTCGGGGGGAGCCGGCTGCTTCTCCGGTGGTGATGGCGTGGTGCGGCAGTTGCGTTTCCTCGAGCCCGTCACCGCAGCCCTGATTTCCGGTTCGCGCCGGGTGGCGCCGGCGGGTCTGGCCGGCGGCTTGCCAGGAGCCTGCGGCCGCAACAGCTGGATCGGGCCGGATGGCTCGATCCGTCAGCTGGAAGGATCCTGTGAGCTGGAGCTGCAGGCCGGTGAGGCCCTGCGCATTGAAACCCCGGGCGGCGGCGGGTACGGGGTGCCCGCTGGAGCGCCTGCCTGCCCATGAATGGATGGAGGCCGCTGCTGGGCTTGGGGCTGGTACTGGCGGGGCCGGTGCGTGCCGATGTGCTGCAGGAACGCAGCCAGCGCTTTCACAGCCAGTGGTCGCCTGGGGGCATGGTGGCCAGCCAGGAGCAGGTGGCCTCCCGCGTGGGGGCGGCCGTGCTGGCCCGGGGGGGCAATGCGGTGGATGGGGCCGTGGCCACGGCCTTCGCCCTGGCGGTCACCCTGCCCCAGGCTGGCAATCTGGGCGGGGGTGGTTTTCTGGTGCTCTGGTTGCCGGGCCCCTCACCGGCCGCGGCCCGCGGCTGTCTTGCGGGGGGCGCAGAGATCCGGGTGGGTCGGGGCACGGCGGTGGCGGTGAACTTCCGCGAAACCGCTCCTTTGGCCGCAACGGCCGGGATGTTCCTGGGCCCTGATGGTGAGGCCGACCGCCAGCGGGCCACCCGCAGCCCCTTGAGTGTGGCGGTGCCCGGCACGCCCGCCGGTCTGCTGCTCGCCCAGCGCTGCTACGGCCGCCTGCCGCGGGCCGCCGTGCTGGCACCAGCCATTCGCCTGGCCCAGCAGGGGTTCCCCGTGGGCAAGGAGCTGGCCGATTCCCTGCGGCAGGCGGCGCCCCTGCTCCAGGACGATCCCACCTCTGCCGAGCTCTTCCTGTTACACCCGCTGCGCCCCGGAGCCCGGTTCCGTCAGCCCCTGCTGGCTGCCAGCCTGCAGCGCATTGCCAACCAGGGCGAGCGTGGCTTCTACCAGGGGCCGATCGCCGACTCCCTGGTGACGTTGATGCGCCAACGGGGTGGTTTGATTCGCCATGCCGATCTCGATGGCTACCGGGCCCAGTTGGTGCGGCCCTTGCAGGTGCGCTTCCACGGCCATCCGGTGCTCACCATGCCGCCCCCCAGCGGCGGTGGCGTCACCCTGGTGCAGCTGCTCCAGGTGCTGGAGCCCATGCCCCTGGCGGAGCTCGGCCTCAACGGCGCCGCCAGCTTGCATCGGATGGTGGAGGCGATGAACCTCGCCTACCGCGATCGCAACCACTGGCTCGGCGATCCCGATCAGGTGGCCATGCCCCTGGAGCGCCTGCTCAGCCCGGCCTATGCCACCAGCCAGCGTGCCCGCATCCGCAGCGATCGCCATCGTCCGGCCGCCGAGTTGGCCGCTGAGGCCCCCAGCTCCGGTGGCACCAACACCACCCATCTGTCGGTGGCCGATCGCCAGGGGGGGCTGGTGGCCCTCACCACCACGCTCAACTTCGCCTACGGCAGTGGCATCAGCGTTCCCGGCGCCGGTTTCCTGCTCAACAACGAGATGGACGACTTCACCGCCAAGCCCGGCGTGGCCAATGCCTACGGCCTGGTGCAGGGAGCGGCCAATGCCATTGCCCCCGGCAAACGGCCCCTCAGTTCGATGACCCCCACCCTGGTGTTTCGCCGCGATGGGCGCCCCTGGCTGGCCACGGGCAGTCCTGGCGGGAGCCGCATCATCACCACGGTGCTGCAGGTGCTGCTCAACCGCCTGGTGCATGGGTTGAATCTGGCCTCAGCAGTGGCCAGCCCCCGCATCCACTCCCAGCTCTGGCCCGATCAGATCAGTGTGGAGCAGGGCCTCAGCCCCGACACCAGGGCGCTGCTGCAAGCCCTGGGGCACCAGGTGGTGGTGGCACCCGCGATGGGTTCGGCCAACAGCGTGGAGGTGCTGGCCGAGGGGGGAACCCTGGGGGTCGCCGACCCCCGGCGTCTCGATGCCGCCGCCATGGGCGAGCTGCAGCTCAAGCGGCCGGTTGACTCGGAGCCGTGATCAGGTTGATGGCGGAGAAGGCCAGACCAATGCCGAACAACATGCCGATCGCCCAGATGCTGTCCGAGGGCCATTCAGCGATCAGCATGCCGCCGAGCACGGCCGTGACGATGCCGTCCAGCAGCACCAGCCCGCGGGCGGCCCCTTGGCCGGTGGCGGCGGCGGCCAGTTCCATCACCCCCTCAAAGGCGAGCAGGAAGCCCACAAACAAAGTGAGGCTCACTTCGCTGGCCACGGGGAACACCAGCACCCAGACACCGCCGCCCAGGTAGAGCAGGCCGGAGAGCAGACGGAAGATCTTGCCCTTGCTGTCGGGCTCGCCGGTGAGCCGCAGCAGCTGGGATACCCCCGCAACCACCGACACGGCGCCGACGGCGATGGTGAGCAGGGTGGCCGACACGAACGGCAGCACGATCGACAGCCCGGCTGCAGCAAACAGCAGGGCGGCGGTCACCCAGCGCAGGGTTGGAGAAGTGGGAACCGTCACCGAATCAGACACGGAAGAAAGGTCAGTTTAAATCGCTTACTGGGCATCCCTGGCCCGGTATGAAGGCTTGCGTGGTCAGCAAAACAGCACGCGCACGTAGCAAACCATCACAGCTTGCGGCGCCCTTGCCACGCCCTCTGCAGGGTGATTGGCATCCCTGTTTGACGTGGGCCCCATGCTTGAGCTGCTGCCGCCGCTCAACGACCACAACCTCCCCTGGATGGATACCCTCCATCCAATCGTGGTGCACTTTGTGATCGCCATGGGCTTGATCACGTTTGTGTTTGATTTGATTGGTGTCCTCACCCGCAGGTCGGCCCTGTTTGAGGTCAGCTTCTGGAATCTGCTGTTCGCCACCGCCGCCATCTTTGTGGCGATCATCTTTGGCCAGGTGGAAGCAGGGTTGGCCAATCCCTATGGGGCCTCCCGCGACATTCTCAACCTGCACAGCACGATCGGCTGGTCGTTGGCAGGTGTGCTGTCGTTGATGTCGGGCTGGCGCTATGTGATCCGCAGTAAGGACCCCCAGCAGCTGCCCCTGGCATTCCTCGGCGCCGGTGGCCTGCTCAGTGCCCTGATCGTGGTGCAGGTGACCCTCGGTAACCAACTCATCTGGGTGTACGGGCTGCACACGGTGCCCGTGGTCCAGGCCATGCGGGCGGGGTTGGTGTGATGGCCGCCTTCATTCCGGTGGGTTCGCCGATTGAGCAGTTGGCCTCGGATCTGGGCTCCAACGGCCTGCCCTATGCCCTGCCGATTCACCCCAACCTGGTGCATCTCACGATCGGTTTGTTCGTGATTGCCATCGCCTTTGATATTGCCGGCGCTCTCTATCCGGTGGAGAAGCGGGTGTTCCGCTTTCTGGCCCTGCCGGTGACCCGGGGTGGCTTTCACGATGTGGGTTGGTACAACCTGCTGGCCTGCGCCATCGCCACCTTCTTCACCGTGGCGGCTGGCTTCTTCGAGATGCTGCTGGCGGTGCCCCTGCCGGGAGTCACCAGCACCATTGGGCTGCAGAGCATGGAGACGATGCTCTGGCATGGCGTTGGCGGTGTTGTGATCCTGCTGGTGATCGTCGCGATGACGGTGTGGCGGGGCTACCAGCGCTTTGTCTGGCGCCGCGACATGGGGCGCCAGGTGCAGTGGCTCTACCTGCTGGTGGGGCTTGGGCTGTTTCTGGTGATCGGGCTGCACGGCACCCTCGGGGCCGAGTTGGCCGGCGAATTTGGTGTGCACATCACCGCTGATCAGTTATTGGCTGCGGGGGCTGATCTCAAGGAGGCCCTGCCATGAGCAACTCCTCTGGCCGTTCCCGGCTGCCGATCAGCGGCTTGGGCCTGGTGGCCCTGCTGGGCTGGATCGGCGCGCTGCTGGCCCTGAGCTGGTGGATGGCCCAGCAGTCCTACCGCTGGCTGCCGGTGCAGGCCTCCACCGCTGCTCCCTTGGTGGATGGGCTGTTCAGCTTTGAAACGGGCGTTGGCACCTTCGTGTTTGGGGCCGTGGTGTCGGTGATGGCGTGGGTGGTGTTGATGCACCGCGCCGAGAAATACGACGAAACCGATGCGGAGCCGATTGAGGGCAACACCCGGTTGGAGGTGATCTGGACGGCGATCCCCTTCGTGCTGGTCATGGCGATTGCGGTGTACGCCATTCGGGTGAACACCAGCCTGGGGGTGCTGGGGCCGATGGAGCACATCCACCTGGCCAATCCTGTCGAAGAGCAGGGTGGCTATCCCGCTGATCGCCTGCCCGCCGAGCAGGTGGAGGTGATCGCGCGGCAATGGTCGTGGGAATTCCGCTATCCCAAGGCCAACGTCTCCACCACCGAGCTCCATTTGCCGGTGGATCAGCCCGTCACCTTCCGTCTCGTTTCCGATGACGTGTTGCATGGCTTCTACATCCCGGCTTTCCGCCTCAAGCAGGACGTGATCCCGGGCCGGGCGATCAACTTCAACCTCACCCCCACCCGCGAGGGGCGCTACCGCCTGCGCGATTCCCAGTTCAGCGGCACCTGGTTTGCGGCCAACCAGGCCGATGTGGTGGTGGAGAGCGCAGATGACTACCAGGCCTGGCTTCAGAACGCAGCCCGGCAGCCGCTGCAGCCAGGTCTCAGTGATGCCGTTGGCGAGTACGGCGAGCGCAAGCAGCTGAAGAATCCCGGCTGGGCCACCGTGCCACCGGCTCCGCCCCCCCAGGTGAACGTTCCCGGATCCAACACCCTGCCGCACGACGCCTGAGCCCATGACTTCCGCCACCTTCCCTTCAAGCCCTCCGGAAAACCAGTCCTGGAACCGGTACTTCGGGTTCAACACCGATGCCAAGGTGATTGGGATTCAGTATATCGTCACGGCCTTTTTCTTCTTCCTGATCGGTGGCCTTTTGGCCATGATTATCCGTGGTGAGTTGATCACGCCGGCGTCTGATCTGGTGGACAGAACGGTGTACAACGGCATCTATACGATGCACGGGACCATCATGTTGTTCCTGTTCATCTTTCCGGTGCTGAACGGGCTGAACAACCTGTTGATTCCCACCATGATCGGGGCTCCCGATATGGCCTTCCCGCGGCTCAACGCGGTGGCCTTCTGGTTGGTGCCGATTTTCGGTTTTTTGTTGATCGCCAGCTTTTTTGTCCCCGGCGGTCCTGCCTACTCCGGCTGGTGGTCCTATCCACCGGTGAGCATTCAGAACCCCCTGGGCCACTTCATCAATGGCCAGGGCCTCTGGTTGACGGCCGTCGCGCTTTCTGGGGTGTCCTCGATCATGGGCGCGGTGAATTTTGTGACCACGATCCTGCGGATGCGGGCTCCTGGGATGGGCTTTTTCCGCATGCCCGTCTATTGCTGGACCGCCTTGGCGGCCCAGAGTCTGCAGCTGATCGGACTGCCGGCCCTCACCGGTGGTGCGGTGATGCTGCTGATGGATCTCAGTTTTGGCACCAGCTTTTACGAGGCGGAGGGGGGTGGTGATCCGGTGCTCTATCAGCACTTTTTCTGGTTCTATTCCCATCCGGCGGTGTACGTGATCATTCTGCCGGTGTTTGGAATCTTCTCGGAGCTGTTTCCCGTCTATTCCCGCAAGCCCCTGTTCGGCTACGTGTATGTCTCGCTGGCCTCGTTCATCATCGTGGGCCTCGGCCTGATCGTGTGGGTGCATCACTTCTTCACCAGTGGCGTGCCCCAGTGGATGCGCAACCTGTTCATGGTCAACACCATGCTGATTTCGGTGCCCACCGGCGTGAAAGTGTTTGCCTGGCTGGGCACCATCTGGCGTGGCAAGCTGCGGCTCACCACGCCCATGCTGTTTTGCCTGGGGGGCCTGTTCAACTTCGTGTTTGCCGGCATCACCGGTGTGATGCTGGCCACCGTTCCGGTGGACATCCACGTCTCCAACACCTATTTCGTGGTGGGCCATTTCCACTACGTGATCTATGGAGCCGCGGTGATGGGCATCTTCGCTGCGATTTACCACTGGTTTCCTAAATTCACCGGCCGCATGCCCTACGAGGGCCTCGGCAAGTTGCATTTCCTGCTCACCTTCATCGGGGCCAACCTCAACTTCCTGCCCATGCATCCCCTCGGTTTGATGGGGATGCCCCGGCGCGTGTCCAGCTACGACCCGGAATTCGCCTTTTGGAATGTGCTGGCCAGTCTGGGAGCCTTCCTGCTGGGGGTGTCGATCATCCCCTTCCTGCTCAATATGCTGAGTGCCTGGGTGAGGGGACCAAAGGCCACCCACAATCCCTGGAATGCCATCGGTCTGGAATGGTTGTTGCCGTCTCCGCCGCCGGAGGACAACTTTGGCGAGCACGTTCCCACCGTGATCTCCCGCCCCTATGGCTATGGCACCGGTGAACCGCTGGTGGAACACCAGGCTGAGATCGAACGCCAGCTCTGTCTGCAGGAGGCCAGCACATGACTGCCACCGTTCATCAGCCACCGGATCATCCGAAAGCTGAGCATCAGAATCACAACCTCACCGGCTTCATCATCTTTCTCTGCTCTGAGAGCGTCATTTTTCTGGCCTTCTTCAGCGGCTTCGCCCTGCTGAAAACCAGTGCCCTGAATTGGTTGCCAGCGGGTGTGGAGGGCCTGGAGTGGCGCATGCCCCTGATCAACACCGTGGTGCTGGTGTCCAGTTCCGGAACCATTTGGTTGGCGGAGCGTTGCATGGCCAAAGGCAACCTGGTCGGATTCCGCACGTTCTGGTTGGTCACTATGGCTCTGGGGGCTTACTTCCTCTATGGCCAGGCGGTCGAATGGAGTGGCCTTCAATTTGGCTTCACCAGTGGCGTGTTCGGGGGCACGTTCTACCTGCTCACAGGCTTTCACGGCCTGCATGTGGCCACAGGCGTGTTTCTGATGGGCCTGATGCTGGTGAAATCCTTTATCCCCCAGAACTACGTGGGGGGAGAACAGGGTGTGCAGGCCACATCGCTGTTCTGGCACTTCGTGGATGTGATCTGGATCATCCTGTTTGTGCTCATTTACGTCTGGCAGCGCAGCTGAGGACCTCTTCATGATTATCGACGACCGCCATTACGACGTCATTGTCATCGGCAGCGGAGCCGCCGGGGGAACCATGGCCCGTTCCCTGGCCGAGGCCGGCCATGCGGTGCTGCTTCTGGAGCGGGGCCAGCAGATGTCCCTGGCCGATCAGAACGTGGCCGATGTCGACCTGTTCCGCAAGGATCGCTACCACCCCAAGGAGCAATGGTTTGGCACCGATGGGGATCCCTTCTCACCCCAAACGATCTATGCCCTGGGAGGCAACACCAAGATTTGGGGGGGCGTGCTGGAGCGGTTGCGCGAGCGGGAACTGGCGGGCCTCGCCCTGCAGGAGGGACAGGCACCGGCTTGGGGGCTCAGTTATGGCGATCTTGAGCCCTGGTACGACCAGGCGGAGAGCCTCTACCGCGTCCATGGCCGACGCGGGGTGGACCCAACCGAGCCCAGCGCCCGCGGCAATTACGCTCTCGCCCCCAAACCCGTTGAGCCCTTCTTTGAAGAGCTGCGTCTGGCCTTGGGCCGCCAGGGGGTGAATCCTTACCACCTGCCCCAGAGCTGGTCGGAATCCGTGGCGGATCCCAGTGGCGATGCGGAGTTGTTCGGGGTGGATCCCGCCCGCGCCTCCACCTCGGTGGTGGTGAGGACCGGGGCCCAGGTGCAACGGTTGCACGTCAATCCCACGGGTACGGAGGTGCGGGGGGTGGAGGCCCTGGTGGACGGCCAGAGCTGGTTGTTCATGGCTCATCAGGTGGTGCTGGCGGCTGGGGCCGTCAACAGCGCGGCGATCCTGTTGCGTTCAGGCACCGATCGCCATCCCCGGGGGCTGGCCAACGGCTCCGACCAGGTGGGCCGCAATCTGATGAAGCTGCAGCTCACCTCGATCCTGCAACTCGCCACGGAAGCCAACAGCGGCCGCTATGGGCGGAGTTATGGCATTAACGACTACCTCTGGGGCGATCAGAATGTCTCCTTCCCCCTCGGTTCGATCCAGAACGGTGGTGGGGTTCTGCAGGATGCCCTGTTCGCTGAGTCACCGCCGGTGCTCTCCCTGGTGACCAAGCTGCTGCCCAACTTCGGCCTCGAACAGCTGGCCTCACGTTCAATCAGCTGGTGGGCGATGAGCCCGGTGCTGCCCGATCCCCACAACCGCGTCAGCCTGCGGGGGGATCGTATCCAGATCACCTACCAGCCCAACAACCGCGAGGCCCATGATCGCCTCGTCTATCGCTGGATCGACACGCTCAAGGCGGTGGAGGCCGACCCCGACTGCCATGTGGTGAAGCAGGCACCCACCCATCCCCGCGGTGAGGCGCCCCTATCGGCGATGGGCTACAGCTGCGGCACCTGCTGCATGGGCGACAATCCGGCGACGTCGGTGGTGGATTTGCAGGGCCGTAGCCATGAGGTGGCCAACCTCACGATTGCCGATGCCAGTGTGTTTCCCGCTTGCCCGGCCATGGGCTTTGGCCTCACGGTGATCGCCAATGCCCTGCGGATGGCCGACGATCTGAAGGCGTCCCTGCGATGACCGATCCCATTCCCACCGAGTCCAGACGCATGGCCGAGCGTGACTGCGGTCACGCGCCCTGGAGCCTGTGGGGCAGCTACCTGCCCGATCGCCAGTGGGGCACCGTGCGCGAGGACTATTCCGCCGACGGCGATGCCTGGCGCTCCTTTCCCCACGACCATGCCCGCTCGCGCGTTTACCGCTGGGGAGAAGACGGTCTACTCGGCCTTTGCGATGAGCAGTGCCGCCTGTGTTTTTCCCTGGCCCTCTGGAACGGCCAGGATCCGATTCTCAAGGAGCGGCCCTTCGGCCTGGGCAACCCCGAGGGCAACCACGGCGAAGACCTGAAGGATTACTACTTCCACATCGCCAATACCCCCACCCACAGCTTCATGCGGGGGCTGTACAAATATCCGCAGACCCGCTTTCCCTACGAGCAGTTGGTGGAGGAAAACGGTCGCCGTGACCGCGATCAGCCGGAATACGAGCTGGTGGATACGGGCCTGTTCAACGAGAGCCGCTACTTCGATGTGTTCATCGACTACGCCAAGGCCTCTCCCACTGACCTCCTGATCCGCATCCGGGCGATCAACCGCGGGCCGCAGGCCGCGCCGTTGAGCCTGTTGCCCACCTTGTGGCTGCGCAACACCTGGTCCTGGGGCTATCCCGATGCCACCCGCCAGCCGATGCGACTGGAGGGGGAGCGGCTGATCACCCCGGCCCTGGCCGATCTGGACTCCTATGAGTTGTTGTTGAACGGTCCGGGTCGCTGGATGTTCACCGACAACGAGACCAACAATGAGCGCCTCTTCGGCCAGCCCAACACGACACCCTTCCAGAAGGATGGCTTCCACCGCTTCCTGATCGAGGGCGAGCAGGGTGCCATCAATTCGGTCGGTGAGGGCACCAAGGCCGCCGCCCTGCTGCAGCACACCCTGGAACCGGGCGAAACCTGGACGGTGGAGTTGCGCTTGCGGGCTGTGGAGCAGCCGGATTCCGCTGCCGATTCAGCGCCGTTCGGCGATGCTTTTAATGCCCTGTTTGAGGCCCGCGAGCAGGAGTGGCAGGCCTACATGGAGCACCGCCTGCCGGGTTTGGATCCCGACGATCGGCTCATCCACAACACGGCCCTGGCGGGCCTGCTGTGGTGCAAGAAGTACTACGGCTGGAGCGTTCAGCGCTGGCTGGAGGGCGATCCCACCCATCCGGCGCCACCGCCTGAGCGCCAGCAAAGCGATACGGCCCAGTGGCGACGGTTGCACGCCCACGACATCATCGCCATGCCGGATGCGTGGGAGTACCCCTACTTCTGTCAGTGGGACCTGATGTTCCACGCCGTGTCGTTCGCGATTGTGGATCCGGCCACGGCCAAGCAGCAGTCGATGTTGCTGCGCTCGCCCCACTACACGGCCCCCAACGCCCAGACCCCTGCCTACGAGTGGGCCCTCTCCGATCCCAACCCGCCGATTGGGGCCTGGGCGGTGATGCGGATCTTCCAGATTGAGCGCAAGCAGGCCGAGGGAACGGCTGATTTCTCCTACCTGCGCTCTGCCCTGCGCAAGCTGTTGCTCGAGTATGGCTGGTGGGCCAACCGCAACGACCGCTCCGGCGACAACGTGTTTGAGGGCGGCTTCCTCGGCCTCGACAACATCGCCGTGTTCGACCGGCGCTTCCCCCTGTCTGATGGCAGCCATATCGAGCAATGTGATGGCACGGCCTGGATGGCGTCGCTCAGCCTAAACCTGCTGAATATTGCGGTGGAGCTCAGTCGTGATCAGGCCGAATACGCCGATCTGTGTGAGCGATTCGTCTACGACTTTGTGCAGTTGGCGGTTACCCTCAACGCACCGATCACCCATTCGTACCTCAACTGGGACGAGCAGGATGGCTTCTATTACGACGTGATCAAGCGGCCCGATGGCAGCAGCGATTTTCTGCGAACCCGCTCGGTGTCGGGCCTGATTCCGCTGCTGGCGGTGGCCAGCTACGACGTCGAGACGGTGGAGCGCCTGCCGGTGCTGGATGTGCTCAAGAGCCTGTCCTGGTTTGTGCATGAGCGCACCAGTCCCACCTGGCTGCAGTCCAATTTGGGTCGCTGGCACAACGATCGCGTTCTGTTCACCCTGGTGCCCGAAGAGCGGCTGCGACGGATCTGTGAACGGCTCTTCGATGAAGACGAGTTTCTCTCGCCCTACGGCATCCGGGCCCTATCCAAGGTGTATGCGGACAATCCCTATCGCTACACCGAGGGGTCAGATAGTGAAGAGCTGCGCTACAGCCCTGCCGACAGCCCGGTGGCCATGTTTGGTGGCAATTCCAACTGGCGCGGGCCGGTGTGGATGCCGATGAATTTTCTGCTGATCGAATCGCTGCAGAAGTTTGCCCACTTCTATGGCGATAGCTTCAAGGTGGAGTTTCCCACCCGCTCCGGCAACTGGATCAACCTCTGGGATGCCTCGCTGCAGCTGCAGAGTCGCCTGGTGGGAATCTTCCGACGCGATGCCCTGGGCCGGCGTGCCTTCAACGGCGATGTGAACCTCTTCCAGGACGACCCCCATTGGCGCGACCTGATCCTGTTCAACGAATACTTCCATGGTGACAACGGCCGCGGTGTGGGTGCTTCCCACCAGACCGGTTGGAGCGCCGTGGTGGCCAAGATGATCAATCAGCTGCATCGTTATCCCACCGGTTGACGTTCACCCCAGAACGTCAACTGCCGATCACGACTTTCCCCTCGCTTCCCCAATGATGGCCCCGGTGTCTTCCCAGGATCTGCTCACCGGCATCCACAGCTCACCCCTGCCCGTTGCCGAGCAGCAACACGTCGCCAACGGTGCCCACTTCGATGTGGTGATCATCGGCAGTGGTGCCGGTGGTGGCACCCTGGCCCGCACCCTGGCTGCCTCGGGTCTGAAGATCCTGGTGCTGGAGCGGGGTGACTGGCTTCCCCAGGAGCCCCAGAACTGGGATGCGGAAGAGGTGTTCCAGAAGAACCGCTACGTCTCCAAGGACGTGTGGCATGACAAGCACGGCAAGCCGTTCCAACCGGGTAGCCATTACTTCGTGGGGGGTGCCACGAAGATGTATGGGGCGGCCCATTTCCGGTTGCGTCAGCAGGATTTCGAGGTGCTGCGTCACTTTGACGGCCTCTCACCGGCCTGGCCCCTGCGCTACAGCGATTTCGAGCCCTGGTATCAGCGGGCGGAGGAGCTCTACCACGTGCATGGCCTGCGCGGAGAGGATCCCACCGAGCCCCCCTGCAGTGGCCCCTATCCCCACCCGCCGGTGGCCCATGAGCCCCGCATCCAAAAGTTGGTGGATGACTTGCGAGCCGCCGGCTTGCACCCCTCCCACGCCCCCAGTGGGGTGATGCTGGATGAGGCCAACATGGCCTTCAGCCGTTGCCGTAAGTGCAACTGTTGCGACGGTTTCCCCTGCCTGGTGCACGCCAAGAGCGATGCCGACGTGCTGGGGATGCGCCCCGCCCTGGCCAGCACGACGGTGTCGTTGCTCACTAGGGCCGAGGTGCGCCGCTTGCACACCGATGCCAGCGGCCGGAGCGTGACGGCGGTGGAACTGCAGCGCGACGGTGAAACCCTCCAGGTGAGTGGCGATGTGGTGGTGGTGAGCTGTGGTGCGGCCAACAGCGCCCGGCTGCTGCTGATGTCGGCGAATGATCGCCATCCCCGCGGCCTGGCCAACGGCTCCGACCAGGTGGGCCGCAACTACATGTTCCACAACAGCAAGGCGATGGTGGCCCTGGCCCATGAGCCGAACACCACCGTGTTTCAGAAAACCATCACGATCAACGACTGGTATCTGGGGGATGCGGACTTCGACTACCCGATGGGCAACATCCAGATGACTGGCAAGACCAACGGCCAGATCATGAAGGGCTATGCGCCGCTGGAAACCTTCCTGATGCCCGGCTGGTCGATGGACAAGATTGCCGAGCACGCCCTGGATTTCTGGATCTCCTCAGAAGATCTGCCGGATCCCGATAACCGGGTCACCATCGACGGCGAGGGCCATATTCACCTCAGCTACACCCCCAATAACCAGACGGCGGCCCAGCGGCTCTATGGCCGGCTCTCGGGGATGCTGGATCACCTGTATCTGAAGAATCATTTGGTGGAGCGCCAGATTTACATCAAGAGCGAGATGTCGATCGCCGCGGTGGGCCATCAGGCGGGCACCTGTCGCTTTGGCAGCGACCCGGCTACGTCTGTGCTCGATCTCAACTGCAAGGCCCATGAGCTCGACAACCTCTACGTTGTCGATACCAGCTTCATGCCAACTATCGGCGCGGTGAACCCCTCGCTCACCGCCATTGCCAATGCCCTGAGGGTCGGCGCCCATCTGGTTGACCGTCTGACCGTCTGACCGTCTGAGGGCCTGACCGTCTGAGGGCCTGAGCCTTGGCTTAGGCCAGCAGGCTGCGAACCAGATCGGCGATCAGCAGGTTGTCGAGGGAGAACAGGCCGCCACCGCAGCTGGCCAACACCGCGCACATCACGACGTACATGGCCGCCTTTTCCCAGCTTGGGGGGTCACCCACGCCCATGGGGCCGGCGTAATCACCGGGGGGAATCTGGTAGGGATCGGGGGCGATGAAGGGAAAGCCCGCCTTCAGCTCCACCACCACCGCGTAGGCCATCGACACCAGGATCGCCAGGGCCGCCAGGGGGGTGAGCAATCCCGGAATCAGGGCGATGCCGGCACCCCACATCGAAAAGGCCGAGAGAAAGCAGAGCCATTGCGGCGTCTGCATGGCCGTGGCCCAGGTCTTGAGGTTGCGCAGCTTGGGCCAGCCGTGGCGGATGAAGCAGATCCCCAGAAACACCCGCATCACCAGCAGGGATGCCTGGGCAAGGGTGGAGGGTGCCGCCGGCACCAGCAGCTCCACCACGGTGCTATCCATCGGGGCTGGGCTACAGGGTCAGCTCAAGGTACCCAGATCTGCCCATCCCTGCACCAGTTGCACCTGATGGCCATCGGGGTCGGCGAGTTGCAGGGCGCGCTCACTGCCCACCAGGGCGGCCTGGTGGCCCAGCTCGATCACTCCGCCATGGAGCGGTTGCCCGCCGTAGGTCTCCGCCTTGGCGGCGATGGGATCCAGATCGTCAACCCCCAGACGGATCTGCCAGTGGGCCAGATCCTGGGCGCCCTGGTCGGAGGGTCGGGGCCGGCCGCTGTTGGGGGGCTGGTAGTTGAGGCACTCCACGCCAGCGCCCGTGGGGCAGCGATGGCCGGTGATGCGCACCCGCGTGTCCTCCAGCCCATCAAGTCCATCTTGGGTGGGGCCGCTGTTCACGCCATCGCCGCACAGCCTCAGGCCCAGCAGGGCGTCGTAGAAGCGGCAGCTGCGGAGGGTGTCGGCGACGCTGAGGGCGCTGTGGTCGATCCCCAGGAAGGGTGCGCTGGCGGGCTGGGGGCCATGCCACCGGGGCTCGCCCTTGTCGGGCGGGAACTGGAGCAGCTCCAGGTTGTGCCCCTCCGGATCGCGGAATTTGAAGGCCTGGATGCCGGCGGCGGCGGTGTTCCATTCCGGCAGCGTTTGAGGCGCGCTGGACACCCCCACCAGGGAGCCCTCGGCAATGGCCTGGCGCGCCTTGGCGCTGGCGGCCTCCAGATCACTCACCACGATGCAGATGTGCTGAAACCAGAGGTCGCAGCTGCGGGAGTCGGCCGGGATCGGGCGTCCTGGCCGCAGGCCGCTGCCCAGGTGCAGGATCTCGGTGAGCTCCAGGATTTCGTCGCCGAGATGGAGCCGCACCAGCTTTAGCCGGGAGCCGGGCAGCCCCACCAGCTGGGCATAGGGGCCCGCGTCCACCAACAGCGTGTCACCGCGTTGGAATCTCAGGGTGCCTTCAAAAAATTGGGCGGCCGCTTCGGCGTCGGTCGTGGTGAAGCCAGCGCTGCAAACGTGCGGGAGGAGAGGAGAGGGCGGCATCAGCGGGGAATGGGATCGGTGATGGTTGGCCTGACCGACGGGCGCGCGTGCTGTCTTTAGGAAGGGCTGCTGCGGCCGGTGGCCTGGTTGACGATGCTCATCACACCGCCCAGACAGATCAACACAGTTCCCAAAACAACGCCGAGATCGGGAATCTGCTGGAACCAGATCCAGCCGATCAGGCCGGCAAAGATGACGGAGGAGTACTGAAAGGCTCCGATGGAACTGGGATCGGCAAAGCTGTAGGCCTTAATCAACAAGAACTGGAAGCTCAGGAGACAGGCTGCTGACGCCAAAACCAGCAGTCCCTGATTCAGGCTGATCCCGTGAAAATGCCCCACCATCGCCAGGGTCGTCATGACCGTCCCGATGCTGAGGAAGTACCAGAGCTGGGTGAGGGGTGATTCGGTGCGATTCAGCCCTTTGACGGTGAGAAATTCAACCGCGCATACGAAGCCAGCCGCCAGGCCGAGCAGGTCGCCGGGTTGATCCAAAACGCTCATACTCGGCTTGACGACGATCACCATGCCGGCGAAGCCCACTGCCAGCGCTATCCAGAGGCTGCGGGGAATGCGCTGCTTGAGCACCAACCAGGCCAGCAGCGGAATAAACAGCGGCGTGGTGTTGAGCAGCACGTTGGCATTCACCAGGTTCACCAGCTTGGCGGCGGTCATGAACAGCAAAAAACCGCCCATGCCCGTGCCGCCGCGCAGGAGGTGCAGGTGAAGGGCTTGGGTTGGCAGATCGCGGCCCTGCCGGGCGATCAAGACGGGAACCAACATCACCAAGGCCAGCAGAAAGGTGAGCCAGGTGAACATCACCGCATCCATGCTCGGGCCCACGGCCCGGGCGAAGGCGCTCTGGAGGGTGTTGGCCAAAAAGGCTGCCACAAGCAGCAGTGATCCCTTCAGCATGGATCCCTGCAACATCGAGCCCTCGGGAATGACTGCGCGTTGAGCGCTCTCCATGGCCGTCGCCCATCGCTGGCGCTCAGGGTAGGGGGCAGATCTGGTCCTGGCGATGGCGAAGGCTTTGGTGCTGAAGGTGTTGCAGCCTGCGGCGCGGCCGCCCCGATCTGCTTACCCTGCGGCAATCCAACCCTGTTGCACCATGACCGCCAGTTCCACCACCAATCCCCTGGCTGGCCAGAGCCTCTCCACCTTCCTGCAGGGCAAGGTGGCGATCGTCACCGGTGGCAACAGCGGCATTGGCAAGGCGATCGTGGAAAACCTGGCCGAATTGGGCGCCAAGGTGGTGATCGACTACCGCTCCCATCCCGAGGCCACCGAGGACCTGGAGCGGGAGATCGGCAGCTATGGCGGCAGCAGCTATGGCGTTCAGGCCGATGTGTCGAAGCTTGATGATCTGCAGCGGCTGGTGCAGGCGGCCGTGGACAAGTACGGCCGCCTGGACGTGATGGTGAACAACGCCGGCGTCGAGACCCGCACCTCGATCCTCAACACCACACCCGACGATTTCGACAAGGTGTTGAACGTCAACCTGCGCGGTGTGTTCTTTGCCTGTCAGTACGCCGCCAAGCAGATGATCGCCCAAGGCGGCGGCGGCCGGATCATCAACATCTCCTCGGTGCACGAAGACTGGCCGATGCCGGAGAACACCCCCTACTGCTGTGCCAAGGGAGGGGTGCGCATGCTCACGCGCACGGCAGCGTTGGAGCTGGCCTCCCATGGGATCACCATGGTGAATGTGGGCCCCGGCGCCGTAGCTACGCCAATCAACGACTCCACCATGAACAATCCCGAGTTGCTGGCCAAGCTCGATGCGGCCATTCCCCTGGGCCGCATGGCCCAGCCGGAGGAGATTGCCCGGGTGGTGGGTTTCCTGGCCAGCGATGCGGCCAGCTACATCACCGCCACCACGATCTTTGCCGACGGCGGCATCATGCAGAGCAGCCCGGGGCTGTGATCGCTGGCTGAGCGGAGGGGATAGCAAGCACAGCAGGGAGCCACATGCGCATTACCCGTGAGGAGATCGTCCGATTGCGCAAGCGCCATCGTGGCTATCTGATCACGCTGGCCACGGAAGTGGCCCTGTTGCTGCTGTTGCCTGTTGCGCAGGGCTCCATCTGGCTGTTGTCCGGCTCGTTGATCGTGCTGGCATTGGTGTTGATGGTGTTCGTCAGCCGTTATTCCCCCCTGCGCAAAACCCGCCCGTTGATCTACGGGTTGGGTGGCCTCGCCATCGCCCTGGAATTGATCTGGCACCTGACCCTCACCACTCAGCCAGCCTTGGGTCGGGCGCTGACCATTCCCCATGTGATCGTCTGGCTGGTTTTTCTCTCCCTCGCGGTGATTCGCAAGGTCAAAACCTTGAACCGCGAGCCCTTCGTCACCGTGTCGGTGGTGATGGGTGCGGCCTCGGGTTACATGCTCGTGGGCCTGGCGGGTGGGCTGTTGCTCACCGCCCACTGGGTGCTCGATCCCTCCGCCTTTGACCTGACGGCGTTGCCGGCCGTGGGCTCCACGACGGCACTCCCCAATGTGGTGGTGGCACCGGCGCTGATGGCGGCTGCCTTCACCATGCTCACCACCATCGGCACCACGGTGCTGAAGACCAGCCATGTGTCCGGGCAGGTGGTGACCACGGTGATCACCGTGGTGGGCCAGCTGTATGTGGCCATCCTGATTGCCTTGATCCTCGGTCGTTTCCGCTGGAGGGCCTGATGCGCCAACGTCATCGCTTTTACCGCCATGTCTTTGGGGTTTGCCTGCTGGTGATGGCTTCGATGGCCTTCCCCTATCCACTGCGCTCCTTGGCACTCTCAGGGAATGCTCTGCTGATCGTGCTGCTGGCCTTTGAACTGGGCCAGCCCGTGCGACCCCGACAGACCCGTCGTCATTGGAGTGACATCCTCTACCGCTGGACCGGCCTGGCCGGTGTGGTCTTTCAGATCACGTGGATGGTCAGCCCGACCACCTTCGCTGTCGTGGGCTTTCCGGTGATGGTGGTGATCACGGCCTTCATCTTCTGGAGCCTGAAGCGGCTGTTGCTCTGCCTCGGCCAGGAAGCCCGCATCGGCATGGAGGTGCTGGCGGGGGCGGTGGCCGGCTACCTGTTGCTCGGGATCAGTGGAGGGTTGTTGTTTGGGGTGATGGAAACGGTGGCGCCGGGCAGTTTTGTGAGCCATACCGATGGTGGCCAGGCCCTGCTCCTGCGTGGGCTGCCCCTCAATGCGGCCGGGCTCCAGGTCTGGAGCCTCGATTTCACCCGCATCCAGTATTTCGCCCTGGTGAGTCTCACCACGCTGGGCTACGGAGACATCGTGCCGGCCACGCCTCCTGCCGAGATGGCGAGTGTGGCGTTGAGCATCTGTGGGCCCCTCTATCTGGCGATCGTGATGGGCCTGTTGATCAGTCGCCACACCTTGCAAAGCGAGGCGGAGCAGGTCAGGGGGCGGCCAGTGGACGTTCCAGCCCCACATCCACGTTCAGGTGCTGGTTCGGACGACCGGTGATCAGCAGGGAAGCCCGTTGGCGGGTGGCGATGGCCCACAGCCATTTGGTAAGCAGGCTGAGGCGATTTTCATTGGCGGGCATGAACATCAGGTGTGCCAGGCCCCAGAGGATCCAGCCCGGCAGGCCAGTCACCTTCAGGCCGCGCAGATCGGCCACCGCATGAAGCCGACCCAGCACCGCCATGGTGCCGAAATCGCTGAACTGGAAGGCCTTGTGCGGGCGGCCCTGGAGCTTGGCCACGATGTCGGCGGCCACCCA
>NZ_JAGQBE010000027.1 GCF_024345475.1 Cyanobium sp. T1B-Tous | reverse complement strand
TGGGACGTCGGGACCTGGGATGTCCTGGGTGACGTTGTTGGCCGGGGGCGTGCTGTCGGGAGCCTGCTCCGTGCCCGTGTTGTCGACCCCTTCACCCGTTGGGGTGTTGCCATCAGGGTTGTCGAAGCTGCCGGCGGGATCCACCACCGACGGATCCTGCATGTTGCCGGACAGGCGGTTGATGTCCTCGTCGGCCTGGGCACCGTCGGTGAGCATGTTGTTCAGTTCTTCAGCCATGGTTCCAGCAGTTCTCTGGTTCCACCGTATGCAGGGCCTCCCAGTTCACCAAGGGGAAAACAGGGTGTTGTCACCCCCTGGGTGCCGCTGGGGAGGGTAAATGCCGGGAGATGAACCCAGATCAATTGCAGCGCAACGGATCTGCCCTTTCTGAGAGCTGGGTGAGAAATGGGCCGCAGCCGCGGTCCATACCATGGGCACTGAGGCGATCGCTCCTGCCATGGCCCCACCACCAGCACCGCTGCTGTTTGTCTCGGTGGCCGCCTACAACGACCCGGAGCTCTTCCCCACCCTGCACAGCGCCTACGGCCAGGCGGCCCACCCCGAGCGGCTGCGCTTTGGCGTGGTGGATCAGCACGTGGTGGATCGCTATGGCGAGCTGCCCACTTGGAAGGCGCAGATTCGCTACATCTGGCTCAACGCCCGCGATGCCCGGGGCGTGTGCTTTGCCCGCTCCATGCTGGCGGGCCTGATGGAGGGGGAAGCCTTTCTCCTGCAGATCGATTCCCACATGCGGTTCGATCCCGGCTGGGACCAAATCCTGATCGACCAGTGGACCTCCCTCGAGCAGCCCCGGGCCCTGCTCACGGCCTCACCCATGCCCTGGACCCCGGACGCCGGCCCAATCCCCCTGCCCACAGGCAAGGTGATCGTGCTGGAGCCCCATCCCGAATACCCCCTGCGCAACCGAGCTGCCCTGGTGGCCAACCCCAGTGGCCGGCCCGTGCCAGGCCAGCGGCTGGCGGCGGGCTGCCTGTTTGCCGCCGGCACCCTCTACGACGAAGTGCCCTACGACCCCCACCTCTATTTCAACGGCGAAGAGCTGGTGTATGCCCAACGCCTCCTGGCACGGGGCTGGACGATCTACCACCCCTCCCTGCTGCCGATTTACCACCTCTACAAGCAGCCCAAAGGGGATCCCAGCCTGGTGCACTGGGGCCAAACCGTGCACCGCGACTGGGATCCCCAGGCCTTGCGGGCCAAGGGCGAGCGACGCCTCAGCGACGCCTTGGCCGATGCCCTCGGACCGGTGTACTCGCACCGGCCTTAGCGACCGCCGTCGTCGGCGGCGTCCGCCCCGTGGAACACCGCATCCAGGGGCAGATCCATCAGCAGCAGTTCGTCCACGGTGTTCTGCTGTTCAAAGGCCGCCTCGGCCAGGCCGCTGTCGTCGCCGGCCCCATCCGCGAGCCCATCGAGGGCCTGGTCGTCGGGCAGGTTGGCCTCCTGGCTGAGCAGCAGCTCCAGGCCCAGATCGGCATCGGTGGGGGCCTCCGCTGGATGGGCCTCAATCTCCGCCTCGAAGGCCTCCACCACAGCGCCGAGATCGGCAAACGCCGGGTCGTCCGGAGCGGGATTCTCGGCGATGGTGATCACCAGATCGTCGTGGTCGTCCCAATCGGAGCCGATCACCGTGTTGGTGGCCAGATCCAGGGCGGGCACGTCGTCGTTGATATCGAACACCAGCAGCTCCGGCGTGGGCTCAGCCTCGTCGTCATCCACGGCGCTCACCTCCACCCGGAACACATCGCCGGTGAGGTTGACCCCATCGCGCACAGCCTGCAGCGTCACCACCAGCTGGCCGTCCTCCAGCTGGCTGTCCACCACCGCCAAACCGGGATCCTTGCTGCTCACCGCGAAGGTCCAGTCGGCCTGATCCGCCGTGGTGAGCGTGGCGTCATCGTGCTGGTGGTGCACATCCAGGAACACCTGAATCTGCTGGCCTTCCGCCAGCTTGTAGCTGCCATGGTTGAACGACACATCAAACAAGGTGTCGGGCTTCTGGCCCTTCATTGGGTTTTCCCAGATCGTGTCGCCACCGGTCTTGTCGCCAGCCTGCGGGGTTTGGTCGATCTTCCAGCGACCCTCAATGGGAACTGGGGGTTCCGTGGGCGGCTCCGTTGGAGGTTCTGTGGGCGGCTCCGTCGGTGGCTCAGTGGGAGGCTCCGTCGGGGGTTCCGTTGGAGGTTCAGTGGGGGGCTCCGTGGGCGGCTCCGTCGGGGGCTCGGTGGGAGGTTCCGTTGGCGGCTCCGTGGGCGGTTCGGTTGGGGGTTCTGTTGGTGGTTCTGTTGGTGGTTCCGTGGATGGTTCTGGGCCGGCAGCGGCGGCAACGGCTTCAGGCAACGTCACGGCAGCGGCGGCGGCAGGCCCAGCGGCCACCAGTTCTGGAGACAGATCGGTGAGGGCAGCAGGCACCTCCGGGGTGGCCAGCAGAGCCACAGCACCACCACCACCGAGCACCTCAAGCCCACCTCCGGCATCGGTGGTGGGCAGTTCTGTGCCCACCGCCACGGCGGGCACCCGGCCACCGGGGGCCTCTTCCACCGGCGTGACCATCACGCCCTCACCCACGGGGGTATAACCCTCGGGGTTCGGCAACTGGCCGGCGGGATCCACCTCCAGCGCCTTGGGCGGGTTGCCCGCCAAGCGGTTTTCGTCTTCCTGGGCCTGGGCGGCTTCATTCGCCGCCGTCAGCGGGCCGGTGGTGAGAAAGGAATCGGTCATCACTCCCCATGGCGAACAACGCGGGGGCGAGGGTGGAACCCGCGGGCTCCCGTATCCACAAACTAAAAAGGCCGCCCGAAGGCGGCCAGGGACGAACCGAACCGTTTCGGCACGATCTCAGCGGGATTCCCGTAGAGCCGAATCCAGGGTGCGGGTGAAAGGCTGGAAGATGTAGCGCAGCACGCTGCGCTGGGGGCCCTTGATGTCGGCCACCAGGGGCATGCCCACGGCGATCGGATACTTGCGGTTGGCCACATCCACAAACTGACGATCCAGCTGGATGCGGGCCTTGTAGTAGTACTTGCGGTCGTCGGGATCCTGCACCGAGTTGCCGCCGATGCTCACCACCTTGCCGGGCACAGAGCCGTAGATGGTGGAATCGAAGGGCTGGAGTTTCACGTCCACCTTCTGGCCGGGCTTCACGAAGCCGATGTCACCGGAGGGCACCCGCACCTCCACCAACTTCTGGGTGCTGTTGGGCACCACCGACAGCACCACCGCACCCGGGCCCACCACCGCGCCGGGGGCCTTGAAGCGCAGGTCACTCACCACCCCATCCACTGGGGCGGTGATCTTGGTGCGCTCCAGCTGGTTGCGCACCTTCTTGATGTTCTCGGCCACCACGGCCTCCTCGTTGACCAGCTGGGCGATTTGGGAGTTCTGCTCGAACACCAGACCCGAGCTCACGCCGCGGAGATTCGCTTCGGCCTGGCTCAAGGCCTTGAGCGACTCATTGCGGGCACCGCGCATCTCGGCGAGCTTGGTGTCGATGTCGAGCAGGTTGAGGCGCGACGCGGCACCGGAGGCCACCAGGCCGGCCCACATGGCCCGCTGCTTCACGTACAGGGCGATCTGGTTGTTGAGGCCCGTCACCTCGGCGCGCTTCTCGGCCACCACGGCCTTGGCGGCCTGAATCTGGTCGCCGCTGTTGTCCAGACGGCTGTTGAGCAGGTCGATCTGGGCCTTGCTCACCTTATTGCCTTCCTGGATGCCCTCGGTGGGGGGCAGCACCCGCTCGCCGCGGATCGCCGCCTGCAGCTGCTGTTGCTGCAGCAGCAGGTTTTTGAGCTGCTGCTCGGTGGCCCGGTATTCGCTCTCCACCAGGTTGGGCCGCAACTCCAGCATCACCTCACCCTCACGCACCTCCTCGCCGTCGCTCACCTCCACCCGCGACACAATGCCGCCCTCGAGGTGTTGCACCACATTCACCTCACCCTCGGGAATCACCTCACCGGAGGCATTCACCACCTGGGTGATCGGGGTGAGCGCCGCCCAGGGGAAGAAGATCAGCGCCGCCGCCCCCAGCACATAGAGGCTGAGCCGCAGGTAGCGGTTATCGGGTTTCTCCTCCAGCTCCAATGCCTGGCTGAGCCGGTTGCGACCCACCAGGGTGATCGCATCGGGGCTGTCGAGCCCGGGCAGGCGGGCCAGCAGACCGCCGGTGGGCGGCAGGGCCAGGGAGGAGGAGTCGGTAGGACCGTTAGCGGGGGTGGAAGTCATGGCGATGAAGGGGGGCGGTGGAACAAAGAATGGGGATCAGGCAGCGCTCTGTTGCATACGCGCTCGCAACTCATCGGCCGTGCCCTGGAACGACGTCACGCCCTTGTCCAGGATGCAGAGGCGGTCGGCCTTCTCCAGCAACAACTTGTTGTCGGTGGCCAGGATGATGCTGCGGTCTTGACCACTGAAGGTGCAGCGCCGCAGGGTGGGCAGGGCCTCCAGCACCGCCTGGAACTGATCCGGAGCCAGACCCTGGCTGATGTCGTCGATCAGCAGAACGGGCGTGTCCTTGATCAGCGCCTGGGCCAAAGACATCAACCGACGCACACCGTTGGGTAATTGATAGACGATCTCATCGCTGAGTTCGGTATCAAAGCCCTCCGGCAGACCCTCGAGAAACTCCAGCAGCCCCAGGGTGGCGCAGATCTGACGCACCCCGGACACGGTGGCGTCGGGGTTCATGGCCGTGAGGTTGCTCCAGATCGTGCCGGGCAGCAGCTCGCTCTGGGGCATCAGATAGGCGATGTTGCGCTGGATGGCCTCGACGCTGAACTGGCGGTAGTCCTTGCCGTCAAACAGCAGGGTGCCGCTGGCCAGGGGATAGAGCTGGTCAATCACCCGCAGCACCGTGCTCTTGCCGCAGCCGGCGTTGCCGGTGATCGCCAACAGCTCGCCCGGCGCCACCGACAGGGAGACCCTGGTGATCGCCAGGGAACCCTCGCCGCCCAGGCGGCAGGCGGCCGAATCCAACAGAATCGAGCCGCGCATGCGAGGGGCATTGGTGAGCGAGGCCACCGGCCGGCTGGCATTGCGCAGCTTGAAGAACTGATCCAGTTGGCCGTACTGCTTGCGCATCGAATCGAAGCGCAGCAGGGCATTCATCAACTGCTGGAAGGGCGTGAACACCCGCCATACAAAGAACATGGCGGCGATCAGGTTGCCCATGGCCGCCGGGCCCTGGTCTGTGGTGTAGGCCATCCACACCCCCACAGCCAGGGTGAGCACACCGGCCAGCTGGGAGGTGGTGCTGGTGATCACCTGCAGACGGCCCACTTGGCGGTTGATCGTGAGGGCACTGCTGGTGCTCTGGGCCGACAGGCCCCGCAGCCGCTGCAGCCACACCCACTCCACGTTGGCCAGCTTCACCTCGAGGAAGCGATTCACCAGTTCCTGCTGGGCTTGCAGGATGCCGATGCCCGTAGCCAGGTTGAGCTCAGACGCCCCGGTGTAGTAGCGCGACAGCAGCCACACCAGCACCCCGCTCAGCACCATCAGCACCAGCGGCACGAACACCAGGGGGCCAGCGATCAGGGCGATCGCCCCCAGGTAGATCACCACGAAGGGGAAATCCAGGCAGGCCAGGGCCAGGGGGCCCTGCAGGTAGGCGAGCAGGCCATCGAGGTTGCGCAGCCGGTTGGTGAGGCCGTGCTGGCCCAGGGTTTCGATCTGGCGGTAGTCGAGCCCAAACAGCTTCTCCACCAGATTCACGCCCAGCAGGGCATCCAGGCGGCCCGAGAGCTGGGAGAGCAGGGTGGTGCGCCACTGGCGCAGGATCCAATCCAGCACGAACAGCAGCACCACCCCCAGGAAGATCCAGAAGGTGGAGAGCACGCTGGTGCTCGGGATTGAAATGTTGTAGATCGCCCGGATGTAGAAGGGCAGCGTCAGGGCCAGCAACGCCAGGGCGAAGCTGATGCCATAGAGCACCGAGATCCGGTTGGTGAAGCGATAGAGGATCTGCTGCAGCAGGGTCACCCGCTCGGTGCTGCCCTTGTCCTGCAGGAACACCAGCCGCCCACCGGTGGGCACGCTGTAGAGGTCGGTGCGGCCATTGACATTGCCGGCCACCAGCTCGCCCTTGCTGGTGCGCGAGAGCACGTAGGGCACGTTGTCGGGCCCCACATAAAGGGCCGGCAGGAGCTGGGGATTGAGCTGGCTCCAGCTCTCGAGGCCCTCCAAGCGGCTGCCGTAACCGAGCCGCAGCAGCAGGTTGCGGGCATCCACCAGGTCCATCTGGCGGGGGTCGTTGCCGATCAGCTCAAACAGCTCATCGGGACGGCCCGTCCACATCATCTGCTGCAGCAGCAGCCGCACGCAGAAGGCCATCGGCGCTTCCGCGCTGAGGGTGAGATCGCGCAGCAACATGGCGCGGGAGGGGGAACTGGTCATGCGAGCACCTCCCGGCCCTGGGCCGGCATGTCGATTTGCTGGTCACTCACCGAACCGAGCACGCGGCCAGCGCCACTGATCAACACGGTGGTTCGGCCCTTGGTGCGGCCCAGAATCCGCTGCAGGCCGTCGATGAACTCCTTGCCGTAGGAGCAGTCGCTGAGATCAAGCAGCAACACCTTGGGAGATCGGGCCAGGGCCGTGATCACCTGGAAGAGCTGCTGGGCATCCCTGGACAGACCGGACGGCACCGAGGTGCCCATCGCCGTGCTGTACCCCTGGGGCAGACCCCGCACGGTGGTGTCGAGGCCGGCGAGGAAGGACCAGAACAGGGCGCGGCGCTGGTAGCGGCGGGGCTGGTAGCTGGTGATGTTCTGCAGCAAGGTGCCGTCGAAGAAGTCCCGGGAGGGATCCACGTAGGCAATGCCATCGCGCAGGGCCTCCCGGTGGTAGCTGGCGATCGGCAACCCATTGAGCTGCAGCCTGGGATCGGCTTCGATCTGGATCAGGGCCATGAACAGGTGGCGCACCTGGGCTCCAAACTGCTGATCCCGCAGCAGGGCCGCCGACCCGGTGGGAATCACCGCCAGGGGCTGCCCCTCGAGAGAGAGGCTCAGGGCACCTTCGGCGGAGAGAACAAGCTTTTCCTCGCCGCCTTCGTCTTCCACCGGGGTGGCCATCAGGACGTCGTATTCATCACGGGCGTGGGCCAGGCGCCGGTAGCTGTTCCACAGCCCCATCGCCTGTTGCCAGGGGGTGAGGATCTTGCCAGCCAGCAACAGGGCCGCCGCCAGGGCGCCCACCAGCAGGCTGCCCTGGATCACCCGCAGGGCGCCCCAGGTGACGATGCCGGCGAAGGTGAGCTGGCTCATCAGGGAACCGAAGGCCTGGTACTGGCCGCTGAAGTTGTTGTTCACCATCCGCTGCCAGGCCAGTTCCTCCTGGCGCTGCTCGTTGCCCACCAGGAACTGGCGGCCCAGTCCATTCGACTTGATCAGATCGATCGAGCCCATCAGCTTGGTCTGATAGCTGAGGCGCTCCAGCTCGAGGCGATCCCGCTGCTTGCTGATGCCCTCGTAGTCGCGGGCGAAGGCCAAAGCGCGCAGCAGGTACACCACGATCGCGATCACGGCCACGATGCCCACGCTGCCGGCGATCAGGAACAGCACCAGCACGAACAGCAGCGAGAACACCAGGTCGATCGCCGTGGTGAGCGACTGCAGGGCGCTTTCATCGCGCAGCAGGTTGATGGCGTTGAGGCGCTCCAGGTGGGTGGCCGGCGAGGCCCGCAGGTAGTCGCTCAGGCGCATCTGGGAGAAGTGGGCCAAGCCCTCCAGCCGGCGCTGGTGCTCGAGCCGGGCGCCGTCACCGCCGGTGAAACCGAGCCGCACGGTCTTGAGCCAGCCGCCCAGCACCATCAACAGCAGCACAGCCACGGTCATCACCACCAGGCTCGACATCGAGCCGCTGGGCAGCACCGAGGTGTAGACGATGTTGATGTAAAGCGGGGACGCCAGTTCCAGCAGGTTGATCAGCACCGAGGCGATCAAGATGGGTCCAAGTTGATACTGGCTCCAATCCACGTCCTGGAGGGACTGGAAGAAGCGGTGATGCACCAGCTCGTCGACCAGCTCAAAGCTGGTGTTCCAGGCATTCACAGCCTTCCTGACAACCAGGTCGCGCCCCTGGCCCAGGGATCGCCAAATCGATGGATTCGGCTCTCCCGCGTCGAATGTCCGTGTCAAATCGCCGCTGCAGACATGTGCAAATTACAGACAAGCCGCTGAATACGCCACAACTGGTTGGGAAAAATTGCGCGTTCTGCACGGGCAACGTCCCAATTCACGGCTAGGTTGAGGCCGTTGGGGTGAAGTGTCTTCTCGGCCCACACCCGTCAGAACCCGTCTGGAGTTGTAGGGATGTATCGGTTCCGTCTGAGTTCGGAGCAAGTGCAGCTGGAGCTGGTGGCCAATGGCAGCACCTCCCGCCTGCCGTTTCAGGTGATTGGCCCCACCACCGAGGTGGCTTTCCTGGAGGAGCTGATTGAGGAGAGCCTCGGCAGCCTCACCCTGAATCCCCGGGAGCTGTTTGGCTTCCTCGGCAACGACGCCTGGGTGCGCGAGGCGTTCCAGGCACCCCAGGTGATCGAGGGCGACCTCAATGCCGCCGCCAGCACCGACACCAGCTTCCAGCGTCAGACCCTCGGCAACAAGCTCGTTCAGGCCGGCGTGCTGGAGATTGAAGAACTGGAGCAACTGCTGGAGGACTACCGCCCCTTTGCCGAAACCCAGCGCTTCGGCGAATTCCTGAGGCTCAACCTGCAGGTGCCGCCCCAGCTGCTCGATCTGCTGCTCAACCCCGCCCTCTTTGACGAGCAGGGCTTCAATGAGAAACGGCTCGGCGAGCGGCTGGTGGAGATGGGCTGCATCACCCCCGAGCAGCTCGACCAGGCCCTCAACCTGCAGCGCACCAAGGGTGGCCGGGTGGGTGAGCTGCTGGCCGAGCTGGGCTTCATCTCCCCCACCACCGCCCGTTTCTTCTCGATGGCCAAGGTGAACGAGAAGGGCCAGATCGACTACCAAGCTGGCTGATCAGGCCGGAGCATCAGAGCGCAGGGCATCGGCCATGCGGGCGATCTGCACGATCGGCCCCACATCGTGCACCCGCAACATCCTGGCGCCCTGGGCGATCGCCTGGCTGCATACCGCCGCCGTGCCCCACAGCCGGGCCCGGGGCCGGGGCTCCTCCAGCACCGCGCCGATGAAGCGTTTGCGCGAGGGCCCCACCAGCAGGGGCACGCCTTCGGCCGCCAGCACCGCCAGCCCCCGCAGCAGGGCCAGGTTCTGCTCGGTGTCCTTGGCAAAGCCCAGCCCCGGATCCCAGATCAGCTGCTCCGGCCGCACCCCCGCCGCCAGGGCCGTGTCGCTGGCCTGCAGCAGCCCCTGCCGCACCTCGGACACCACATCGCCGTAGCGGGCCAGGCCATCCATGCTGCGGCTGTCGCCGCGGCTGTGCATCAGCACCAGGGGGCAGCCCGCAGCCGCCGCCAGCCGCAGCAGGGCAGGATCGCGCCGGCCCGCACTCACATCGTTGATCCAGTGGGCCCCCGCCGCCAGGGCCGCCTCCGCCACCGGGGCATGGAAGGTGTCGATCGAGAGCAGGGCTTCAGGATGGGCGGCGCGGATCGCCTTGAGCGCCGGCAGCAGCCGCTCCAGCTCGCGTGTGGGCCCCACCTCCTCGGCGCCGGGGCGGGTGCTCTGGGCACCCAGATCCAACACATCGGCCCCCTGGGCCAGCAGCAGCCGGGCCTGACACACCGCCGCTTCCGGCCGATCAAACCGGCCGCCATCGCTGAAGGAATCGGGGGTGAGGTTGAGCACCCCCATCACGCCGGTGCGCGCCCCCCAGGGCAGCCGGGGATCGCCCATCAGGGCAACCTCAACGGCCGTAGTTGGCGATGCGGGCAAAGCTCACCGGATCGAGCGAGGCCCCACCCACCAGCACGCCGTCGATGTCGCTCTGGGCCATCAGATCGTCGATGGTGGCCGGATTCACCGAACCGCCGTACTGCACCGTGACGGAGGAATTGCCCACCCAGCCGCGGATCAACCCGCAGATGCGGTTGGCCTCCTCGGCGGCACAGGTCTTGCCGGTGCCGATCGCCCAGATCGGTTCGTAGGCCACGATCAGCCGGGTGGGATCCACCGCTTCAAGGCCCTGCTCGATCTGGCGGTGGATCACCCGCTCCGTTTCATTCGACTCCCGCTGATCCAGGCTTTCGCCCACGCACAGGATCGGAATCAGCCCATGGCGCTGGGCGTTGCGGGCACGCAGGTTGATCTGCTCGTCGCTCTCGCTGTAGTACTTGCGGGGCTCGCTGTGGCCCACGATCGCGTGGCTGACGCCATGCTCCAGCAGCATCAGCGCCGAAATCATGCCGGTGTAGGCGCCGGTGTCCTCCCAGTGGACGTTCTGGCCGGCGATGTTCACCCCGGCCCCCTCCAGGTGGCGGCAGAGGGTGGGGATCGAGGTGAAGGGTGGCGCGATCACCACCTCGCGGTCGTCGGGGAGATCGGCAATCAGCGGGCGGAACGCTGCCGCAAACACCCGCGTCTCGGCACAGGTCATGTGCATCTTCCAGTTGCCCGCGATCACGGCCTTGCGCACCGGCACCACCTCACTGATTGTCAGCAAAACCTAATGGGCCGCCGGTCGAGGCACCGCCCTGGCAGGGGTGAACAGCAGCTCACGGCCGTCAACCGCCACCGCGTCCCCCAGGGCCAGCTGGCGGCCACGGCGGGTTTCGATCGTGCCGTTCACCCGCACATCGCCCCGCTGGATGCGCAGCTTGGCCTCGCCACCGGTGCCCACCAGGCCCTGAAATTTGAGGAATTGGTCGAGTTTCAAAGGCCGGCGTGCTGCGGCAGCGATAGCGTGCCCCCATGCTTGCACCTTCGCCGGCCGGCTTTCGACACCTCTGGCCGCTGCTGAAGCCCCACCGCCGCCGTCTCGCCGCCGGGGGGATCTGCATGCTCCTCTACGTGGCCTGCTGGCCCCTGCTGGCCTGGTTGGCCGGTCAGTTGATCCCGGCCATCGGCGCCGGCAACTTCCCCCTGGTGCTGCGCACGATCGCCGCGGCCCTGGGCCTGTTCCTGGTGCAGAAGGCCGCCCAGTTTGGCCAGGACACCCTGCTGGCGGGCCCCGCCCTGCGGGTGAGCCAGGAGCTGCGCCGGGGCCTGTTCGCCCGCCTGCAGCGGCTCGATTTCGGCGCCCTGGAGAAGCTCTCCGCCGGCGACCTCACCTACCGCCTCACCGAAGACGCCGACCGGGTGGGCGAGGTGATCTACAAAACCATCCAGGACACCACCCCCAGCGCCCTGCAACTGGTGGTGGTGCTGGGCTACATGGTGTGGCTCGACGGCCCCCTGGCCCTGGCCACCCTGCTGCTCGCCCCCGTGGTGGTGCTGCTGGTGAGCAGCTTCGGCGCCCGGGTGATGGCGGCGGCCGAACGCAGCCAGAAGCAAGTGAGTGAACTGGCCGGCCTGCTCGGCGAGGCGATCGGCGGCCTGCCCCTGGTGCGGGCCTTCGCCGCCGAACCCTGGCTGCAGCAGCGCTTCGACACCGAAATCGACCTGCACCGCCGGGCCCGGTACCGCACCTTGAAGCTGCTGGCCCTGCAGCACCCGGTGGTGGGGTTCCTGGAAGCGGCCGGCATCCTCACCGTGCTGCTGATCGGCGCCGCCCGCATTCAGGCCGGCGGGCTCAACAGCCAGGGCTTCAGCAGTTACGTGGCGGCCCTGCTGATGCTGATCGATCCGATCTCCCACCTCACCACCAACTTCAACGAATTCCAGCAGGGGCAGGCCTCCCTGCGGCGGCTGCGGGCGATCGAGGCCGAGCCGGTGGAGGTGCCGGATCGCCCCACGGCCCAGCCCCTCGGTGCGGTGCGCGGCGAGCTGGTGCTGGAGCAGGTGCGCTTCGGCTACAGCGCCGCCCAACCGGTGCTGCACGACCTCAACCTCAGCGTCGCCCCCGGCCAGGTGGTGGCCCTGGTGGGGCCCTCGGGCGCCGGCAAGAGCACCCTCTTTTCCCTGCTGCTGCGCTTCAACACGGCCCAGCAGGGCCGGGTGCTGCTCGACGGTCACGACCTCGCCGACCTGCGGGCCCGGGATCTGCGCCGCGCCGTGGCCCTGGTGCCCCAGCAGAGCAGTGTGTTTTCCGGCACGGTGGCCGAGGCAATCGCCTTTGGCCGGCCCGCCGACGACGCCGCCATCCGCCAGGCCGCCAGCCTGGCCAACGCCGCTGGCTTCATTGAGGCCCTACCCGACGGCTATGCCAGCCGGATCGAGGAGCGGGGCAGCAACTTTTCCGGCGGCCAACTGCAACGGCTGGCGATTGCCCGGGCCGTGCTGGGCAACCCGGCGGTGCTGCTGCTCGATGAGGCCACCAGTGCCCTCGATGCCGAAGCGGAAGAGGCGGTGCAGCGGGGGCTGGAGCAGGCCATGGCCGGACGCACCGTGCTGGTGATTGCCCACCGCCTGGCCACGGTGCAGGGTGCCGACCGCATCCTGGTGCTCGATGGCGGGCGCATCGTGGAGCAGGGCAGCCACAATGCCTTGATGGCCCAAGGTGGCCGCTACCGCGAGCTCTGCGAGCGCCAATTCATTCACCTGCAGACCTGATGACGTGGGAGTACCGGGTGATCCACATCAACGTGGAAAGCGGCAACCCGCCGGGGCCACCGTCCCCGCAGGCGGACAGTGAGCGCCTGGGCGGCGCCCTGAGCCCCGAGTTCCTCAAGAAGGAATTTCCCCAGCAGTACGACGCCGCGGCCACCCGGCCCCGCCATCCAGCCGAACAGCTGCAGTTCTTTCTCAATGCCCTTGGCAAGGAGAACTGGGAGATGGTGGAAGCCTCCCAGGTGGGGCCGCTGCTGATGTTTTTCTTCAAGCGACCGGTGCTGGATCCGCCCGTATCCTGAGGACTGCCCACTCCTGGTTTCCTTGGATAACGCGTCCCAGCCCAACTCCAACCAGCCCCCCGTGCTGACCTTCGAGGGCAACCGCTACGACCTCAACAGCCTTCCCGACGACATGAAGGAGCTGGTGCGGGGCATGCAGGTGGCCGATGCCCAGCTGCGCATGCACGAAGACACCCTCAAGGTGCTCGCCGTGGGCCGGCAGGCGATGGCCAGCCAGCTCAACGACAAGCTGAAGACCATCACCCCCCTGCCCTGAGGGCCTGCCTGAGGAACGGGGTGGGCCTCAGCCCACCACCTCCTTGGCGTCCTTGATCAGCTGCTCGGGCAGGGTCACCCCGATCGCCGCAGCGGTGGCCTTGTTCACCAGCAGCTCGGTTTTGGTGAGGGGCTCGAAGGCCATCGTGGCCGGCGATTCGCCCTTGAGCACCCGCACCGCCAGCTTGCCGGCGGCGTAGCCGTCGTCGAAGTAGGCCCAGCCGATCGTGGCCAGGCAGCCCGGCAGCTTGATGTCGTCGGCATCCACCGAATACACGGGGATCTTCTTCTCGAGGCCCACCTTGGCGATCGAGCCGAAGCCCTGGATGGTGGCGTAATCGCCGATCTTCACGAAGGCCTCCACCTTCTGCTCGGCCAGCACCTGGGCTGCTTGGAGCACCTCACCGGAGTTGGCCACCGACTGCTCCACCACGGTGATGTTGCGCTTGGCCGCCTCCTCCTTGAGCACCTTGGCCTCGTATTCCGAGTTGGGCTCGCCGGGATTGAAGATCACACCCACGGTCTTGAGCTCGGGATTGATCTGACGGGCCAGATCGAGCTCCTTGCCCATCGGGTTGGTGCCGATGGTGCCCACCACGTTGGGCTTGTGCTGACCCACGCCACCCGGGGGTGTGCCGGCTCCGGCGCCCCAGGGATTGGAGCAGTAGCAGAAGATCACCGGGGTGGTGGCCGGGGCCACCTTCATGGCGGCCTGGAGGGGGGGCGTTCCCACCGCCAGGATCATGTCCACCTTGTCGCCCACGAACTGCTTCGTGACCAGGGTGGTGTTGGGCAGTTCACCGGCCGCATCCTTCTGGATGAAGTTCACCGTTTTGCCAGGGATGTAGCCCGCTTCCGCCAGGGCTGCTTCAAAGCCCTTGCGGGTGTTGTTCGGCGGCGGCGCATCCACCATCTGCAACATGCCGATGGTGGGGCCCTTCACCTTGGCGCCCCCACCCAATTTTCCGCAGGCCGACAGCACAACTGTGCTCACGGCACCGGCCCCCACCAGACTCAGGAATTCACGACGCTGGAGACCCATCGGGGGCACTGGACGACTGCGGAGCCACTATGGCCGCGCCGTACATCGCCCGCAACGCCGGCGGATCCAGGTCTTCACGCTCCGCAGCGCTCCAGTCGCCGATCAGGCTGCCCTCGTGCAGCATCACCAGCCGGTCGCCGTGGCCCAGGGCCTGGTCAAGGCTGTGGGTCACCATCAAGGCGGTGGTACCCAGCTGGCGCACGAGCCGATCGGTGAGGGCCATCACCGTGGCCTCCGCCCGGGGATCGAGGGCCGCGGTGTGCTCGTCGAGCAGCAGCAGGTCGGGCGATCCCAGGGTGGCCATCACCAGGCTCAGGGTCTGACGCTGACCACCCGAGAGCTGGCCCACGGGCTCATCGAGCCGATCGGCCAGGGGCAGCCCCAGATCCCCCAGCAGCTCCCGGTAGCGGCGTCGATCGGCCCCGTTCGGGTGGATGCCACCCAGCATGCCGATCAGGGCGCCGCCGATCAGCCGGGCGGGCCGGTGGCGGCGCTCGGCCAGACGCAGGTTTTCAGCCACGGTGAGGGCCGGGCAGGTGCCCTCGAGAGGGTTTTGCATCACCCGACCGATCCAGCGGGCCCGCTGGTAATCACGCAGCTTGTGCAGGGGCTTGTTGCCCAGGTGGATCTGGCCGCTGTCGTGGCGCAGGGTGCCGGCCACCAGGTTGAGCAGGGTGCTCTTGCCGGAGCCGTTGCTGCCGATCACCACCAGAAACTGGCCCGGCGGGCAGGTGAGTGAAAAGTCGCGGAACAGCTGGCGCCAGCCTGAGCCGGGCAGCGGGTGGCCCCAACTGAGCCCAGAAACCGTGAGCCCGGATTGGACGGGCGCCGGGGTGGCGTGGCTCATCCCAGCAGCCTCCCCTGATCCGAAAGGCCCGGGATGCGGAGCCGGCCGAAGGCCAGGGCGATCAGCAGCAGCAGGGCGGTGGCCAGCTTGAGATCCACCGGCTCCAGCCCCAGCTGCAGGGCGATCGCAATCATGGTGCGGAAGAGGATCGCCCCCACCACCACCGCCAGCAGCGCCTGGGGCACCGAGCGGGGCCGCAGCACCGACTCGCCGATGATCACCATGCCGAGGCCGAGGATCAGCGAGCCGATGCCCATGGTCACGTCGGCGAAACCCTGATAGGTGGCCACCAGGCCACCGGCCAAGGCCACCAGCCCGTTGGCAGCCGCAATGCCCACCGTGAGTCCGCGGCGTTGGTTGATGCCATTGGCCCGGGCCATGGTGGGGTTGTTGCCCAGGGCCCGCAGGGACAGGCCGAAATCGGTGGCCAGCAGCAGGCTGATCAACAGAATCAAGCCGCCCATGGCCAGGGTCAATCCCACCAGCCACTGGCCGTCGAGACCCAGGCCCAGATCGGGCAGGGCCAGGATCCCCGCCGGCGTTTCCGGCAGGGGAATGTTGGAGCGGCCCATCAGCCGCAGGGTGATCGAGTAGAGGCCGGTGGTGGTGAGGATGCCGGCGAAGAGGTCGTTGACCCCCAGCCTGGTATGGATCAGGCCGGTCACCACCCCCGCCAGGCAGCCAAACAGGAACGCCAGCCCCAGGGCCAAGGGAATGGGTGCGCCCTGGCTGATCAGCACAGCGGCCGTGCCGCCGCCGAGGGCAAAGGAGCCATCAACGGTGAGGTCGGGGAAGTTGAGGACGCGCAGCGTCAGATAGGTGCCCAGGGCGAGGCCGGCGTAGGCCAAACCCTGATCCGCGGCACCGAGCCAGAGGGAAAGCATGCCCGCATTGTGCCGGCCGCCCGCGCCCCGGCCTAGCCCAGGGGGGCGAGATCCTCGAACCGAAACACCTGGCGGCCGGCCGGCGTGTCGCCCCAGGCTTCGGTCTCCACCACCCGCTCGCCCAGCACCCAGGGGCCCACACCGGCCAGGGGCACGAAGGTGTCGGTGAAGCGGCTGAGGCCGCCCTTGGCTTCGCCGGTGGCGGGGTCGCTGTACTGGCTGGTGTAGCAGCGGCTCAGGTAGCCGCTGCCGGTGTCGGTGGTGCTCTCGGTGAAGATCGTCACCACGGTGCCGTGGATGTGGCGGTGCACCATCGTCACCACGTCATTCTGGATCCGGTAGCGATCACCGGTGTTCTTGCCGCCCACGATCACCTCGGTGCCCACCGCATCGGTGTCGCCGGCGGTGAAGGTGTTCTCGCCGTGGGTCTGCTCGAAACTGCGGCGCACCCGGTGGATCGCCACCTCCCACAGCTGGGACGCCAGGGCCTTGTGGATCGCCTCATCAGCGATGCCCTCCACCGTGGCCTTGAGATCGGCGCCCACCACAAAGGTGCCCTCGGCCCGCCTGTCCGCTTCACCAGACGCCCCGGGCTGTTCCCAGATGCAGCGGCCGCGGTAACCCCCGAAGCCGGGCTCCCAGGTGTAGCGATTGGCGTAGGCGGCGCGGAAGGCCGATGTGCAGTCGCCGCCGGGGGCGAGCACGGGGCTGGTGGGGGCCTCAGGGGTGGCGGTCACGGGCAGGGGCGGCGGGAGGTCTGCAACCTTAACGAGACCGGTCCTGGCTGACGGACCGGACCGGCCTAACGGGACGGGGCCGGGCGGGACAGTGCGGGATGGATGTCCTGCAGGGCATTCACCTCGATCGTCTGCTGCTGCAGGGCGGTGATCGCCTCCACGGCGGCCCGGGCGCCGGCCAGGGTGGTGACCGTCGGCACGGCGTAGTCGAGGGCGGCCCGGCGCAGGTACTTGTCGTCGTGGGCGGCCTGGCGGCCGATCGGGGTGTTGATGATCAGCTGGATCCGGGCCGAGCGGATCGCATCCTCGATATTGGGCCGGCCCTCGTGCACCTTGAGGATCGCTTCCACCGCGAGCCCGGCGGCCCGCAGCACCTCGGCGGTGCCGCTGGTGGCGATCAGGGCAAATCCCAGCCCCACCAGCCGCTGGGCCACGGGCACCAGGGCCGCCTTGTCGCGGTCGTGGGTGGAGAGGAACACCGTGCCCGTGGTGGGCAGGGCCTCGTTGGCGGCCAGTTCGGCCTTGGCATAGGCCATGCCGGCGGTGGTGGCGATGCCCATCACCTCACCGGTGCTGCGCATCTCCGGACCCAGCAGGGTGTCGGAGCCGGGGAAGCGCTTGAACGGCAGCACCGCCTCCTTCACGGTCTGCAGGGGCGGCCGGGGTTCGGCCGTGAGGCCCAGCTCCGCCAGGGTGCGGCCGGCCATCAGCTGGCTGGCCACCTTGGCCAGGGCCACGCCGGTGGCCTTGGCCACGAACGGCACCGTGCGGGAGGCCCGGGGGTTGGCCTCGATGATGAACACCCGCTCACCCTCCTCCGGATCCACCTGCACCGCGAACTGCAAGTTGATCAGGCCGCGTACCCCCAGGGCCAGGGCCAGGGCCCGGCTCCAGGCGCGGATCGTGGCCAGGGCCGCCTCGCTGAGGCTCACCGACGGCAGCCAGCAGGCCGAGTCGCCCGAGTGGATCCCCGCCGGCTCGATGTGCTCCATCACCCCACCGATCACCACCTGCCCGTCGCGGTCACAGAGGGCATCCACGTCCACCTCGATGGCGTTGTTGAGGTACTGGTCGATCAGCACCGGGTGGTCGGGCTCCACCTGCACCGCTTCCACCATGTAGCGGTTGAGTTCGTCTTCGCCGTACACCACCTCCATGGCCCGGCCGCCCAGCACGTAGCTGGGACGCACCACCACGGGATAGCCCACCCGCTCGGCCACGGCGCGGGCCTCGGCCTCGCTGCGGGCCAGGCCGTTGCGGGGCTGGCGAATCTCCAGCCGGCGCAGGATCGCCTCAAACTGCTCCCGGTCTTCAGCCGAATCGATGGATTCCGGTGAGGTGCCCCAGATGCGGGTGCCGGTGGCCAGCCCCTCGGGGGAGGCCAGCCAGCGCAGCAGCGGCATCGCCAGCTTGAGCGGCGTTTGGCCGCCGAACTGCACGATCACCCCCTCGGGGCGCTCCACCTCGATCACGTTGAGCACGTCCTCGAGGGTGAGGGGCTCGAAGTAGAGCCGGTCGCTGGTGTCGTAGTCGGTCGACACCGTTTCCGGGTTGCTGTTCACCATCACGGTGGCAAAGCCTTCGGCCTGCAGGGCGAAGGAGGCGTGCACGCAGCAGTAGTCGAATTCGATGCCCTGGCCGATGCGGTTGGGGCCACCGCCCAGGATCATCACCTTGCGGCGGCTTTCGGGCTGCACCTCGTTTTCCGGCGGCACGATCTCGAGCGCACCGGCGGCGTTGAGCCGCTCAAGCGGCCGCTCGTAGGTGGAGTAGTGGTACGGGGTGCTGGAGGCGAATTCCGCCGCGCAGGTGTCCACGGTCTTGAACACGGCGTTGACGCCGAGGGCCTGGCGGTGGCGACGCACCTCCAGCTCCTGGCTGCCGGTGGCCCAGGCGAGCTGACGATCCGAAAAGCCCAGCTGCTTGAGCTCCAGCAGGGCCGGGGCCTCGAGCTCCGCCAGCTGGCGGCCCAGCAGCAGGCCCCGCTCGGCCTCGAGGATGCGGCGCAGCTTGGCCAGGAACCAGGGATCGATGGCGCTGAGCTGGTGGATCTCGTCGTCGCTGCGGCCGGCGAGCATCGCCGCGCGCACGGCGAAGATCCGCTCCGGGGTGGCGGTGCGCAGGGCGCGCTCCAGCTCGGTGGGCTCCCAGTGGGCATCGGGCCGGTCGCAACCCCAACCGGCATGGCCCGTTTCCAGGGAGCGCAGCGCCTTCTGGAACGACTCCTCAAAGCAGCGGCCGATCGCCATCGCCTCCCCCACCGACTTCATCGAGGTGGTGAGCACCGCCGGGCTGCCGCGGAATTTCTCAAAGGCGAAGCGGGGAATCTTCGTGACCACGTAATCAATCGTGGGCTCGAAGCAGGCCGGCGTGGCGCCGGTGATGTCGTTGACGATTTCGTCGAGGGTGTAGCCCACCGCCAGCCGGGCGGCGATCTTGGCGATCGGGAAGCCGGTGGCCTTGCTGGCCAGGGCCGAGCTGCGGGACACCCGCGGATTCATCTCGATCACCACCACGTCACCGTTGACGGGGTTGATGGCGAACTGGATGTTGCTGCCGCCGGTGTCGACACCGATCTCGCGGATGATCGCGATCGACTGGTCGCGCAGGCGCTGATACTCCCGGTCCGTGAGGGTCTGGGCCGGGGCCACGGTGATCGAATCCCCGGTGTGCACCCCCATCGGATCGAGGTTTTCGATGCTGCACACGATCACCACGTTGTCGGCGGTGTCGCGCATCACCTCGAGCTCGAATTCCTTCCAGCCCAGCAGCGACTGCTCGATCAGGATCTGGGAGACGGGGCTGGCCTCCAGGCCGCTCTTGCAGAAGGCGCGGAACTCCTCGGGGTTGTAGGCGATGCCGCCGCCGCTGCCGCCCAGGGTGAAGGCCGGGCGAATGATGCGGGGATAGCTGCCGATGGCGTCGCCCACCCGTTCGGCCTCCTCCGGGGTGTTGGCGATGCCGGAGGGACACACCGCCACCCCGATCCGCTCCATCGCCTCCTTGAACAGGAGCCGGTCTTCCGCCTTCTGGATGGCCTCGAGGTTCGCCCCGATCAACTCCACCCCGTGCTTGGCCAGGGTGCCGTTCTCGGCCAGGGTGACCGCCAGGTTGAGGGCGGTCTGGCCGCCCATGGTGGGCAGCAGGGCGTCGGGCTTCTCAATCTCGATCACCCGGGCCACCACCTCGGGGGTGAGCGGCTCGATGTAGGTGCGATCCGCCATGTCCGGATCGGTCATGATCGAGGCCGGGTTGGAATTCACCAACACCACCTCAAAGCCCTCGGCCCGCAGGGCCTTGCAGGCCTGGGTGCCGGAATAGTCAAATTCACAGGCCTGGCCGATCACGATCGGACCCGAGCCCAGCAGCAGGATGCGCCTGAGGTCCGTGCGGCGGGGCATGGGGGTGAGCTAGCCAAACCTGCCTAGCCTCTCACGCGCCCCAGGCCGGCTTTCTCCCCTGGAGCCCCGTTCGGCAGGGGAGAGTGGAATCGCTAACGTGAATCCCAACGCGGTCTCCCACCCGATGAGCGAACTCCAGCGCCTGAAAGGGCTGCTGCCCCCGGAATTGCAGAGCTGGGTGTTTGTGGAAGCGGCCGCTTCGGTGGACCCGCCCCTGGTCACCATTGAGGAGATCGGCCGCGACGAGGTGGAGATCCAGGTGGATCTGGAGAAGTGGGACGGCTTGGCGCTCGACCACCGCAATCTGCTGTTCTGGCATGAGGTGGGCCGGATCCAGAACGACGCCGTGCCCCGGGACGGCTGGGAAATGGCGGCCCTGGCCATCGGCCTGGGCGGCGCCATCGGCGAGCTGTGGGTGCAGGACGGTCTGCTGCTGGTGATGGCCCTGGGCTTGTCCGGGTTTGCCGGCTACCGCCTCTACCTCAAGAACAACTCCGAAAAGCGGCTCCAGGACGCCATTGCCGCCGATGAGCGGGCCATCGACCTGGCCACCCGCTTCGGCTACACCCTGCCCAATGCCTACAAGAGCCTGGGCGGCGCCCTCAAGGAGCTGGTGGAGCAGACCCGCAAGAAGAAGAAACGCACCTTCTACGAAGACCGACTGGAGGCGCTGCGCAAAAGTGCCGGCAAGGCCCGGGCCGAAATGGCCCAGCAGCAGGGCTCCCGCCAATCCGTGACCAGCGAGAACGTGTATGGCTGATTCCCTCCCAGACCTCGACAGCGAAGCCCTGGCCCGGTTGGCGGCCGAGGCCTGCGACGATCGCAAGGCCGTCGACATCCGGTTGATCCGGGTGGATGAGGTGTCGTCCCTGGCCGACTGGTTCGTGATCTGCAGTGGCCTTTCGGACGTGCAGGTGCGCGCCATCGCCCGCTCGGTGGAGGATCAGATCGAGGAGACCACCGGCCGGCTGCCCCTGCGCCGGGAGGGCCAGAAGGAGGGCCGCTGGATGCTGCTCGACTACGGCGAGGTGATCGTGCACGTGCTCACCCCCAGCGAGCGCACCTATTACGACCTCGAATCCTTCTGGGGCCACGGCGAACAGGTGCGCTTCGTAAGCTCAACTCCAGCCGTCACCCCCTGAGATCCATGCCGTGCCCGGTGCCGCCCGAGCAACGGCCCCTGCGGGAATACGAGCAGCTGCTCGAGTCGTGGTTTTTTGTCTGGCCGGCCCACACCCTGGGCGGCCTCCTGCGTCCCCTGGCCACCAGCTGGCTGCTGCTGCTGCCCCTCACCGTGTTGGTGGCCAGTGGCAGCTGGGTGATGCGCCATCATCCGCTGCAGCTGGTGCTCGCCGGCATGGTGGCCGCCGTGGCCCTGCCGATCCTGCTGCTGGTGCGCCAGTGGCTGGGCTGGAATTACGTGCACCGGCGCCTGATCTCCGAGCGGGTGGAATACGAGGAATCGGGCTGGTACGACGGCCAGGTGTGGGAAAAGCCCCTGCCCTGGCGCCAACAGGACCTGCTCGTGGCCCAGCACCAGGTGCAGCCCGTGCTGCGGCGGCTGCAGCAGGGGGCGGCACTGGCCGTGATCCTGGCCCTGCTGGGGGCGAGCCTCTGTCAGGCTCTGTGAGATCGGTTCCCGGGCTCCTGTGACCCTGTCCTCCAGTTTTGGTGGCACCGCCCGTGGGGGCGTCCCTCCCCTGGAGGTGCGTCTGCTGCGCAACGGCATCGTGGAATCCCGCCACCGGGTGCATGCCGTGGTGTGCGACGGCCGGGGGCGGGTGTTGATGCGGGCGGGGGATCCCCAGCAGCTGAGCTTCGTGCGCTCGGCCCTCAAACCCTTCCAGGCCACCGTGTTCGTGGGCAGCGGCGCGGCCGACCACTGCAATTGCGGCGAGCGGGGACTGGCGATCGCCTGCGCCAGCCATGCCGGCACCGCCATGCATGCCCGCGAGGCCTTCAAGCTGCTCTGGGGCGCCGAGATCGAGGCCGAACAGCTGCAGTGCCCCGTGCCCGAGTGCGGCAGCAGCCCCCTGGAGCACAACTGCTCCGGCAAGCACGCCGCCTTCCTCGCCACCTGCCGCCAGCTGGGCTGGAGTCGGGAGAGCTACCTGCAGAAGGAGCACCCCCTGCAGCAGGAAGTGCTGAAACGGGTGGGCGATCTGCTGGCCCTGCCCCCCGCCGAGCTGCTCACCGCCCGCGACGACTGCGGCGCCCCCACCCTCCAGCTGCAACTGGCCCAGATGGCCCTGCTCTATGCCCACCTGGGGGCCGGCAGCCAGGCCGATCTGGAGCGGCTGAGCCGGGCGATGCTGGCCCATCCCGAGCTGGTGGCCGGCGAGGGCCGCTTCGACACCGAACTGATGCGCCGCGGCCATGGCCAGGTGCTCAGCAAGGGGGGTGCCGAGGGCATCCAGTGCCTCAGTCGCGTGGGGGAAGGGCTGGGGGTGGCGATCAAGGTGGAGGACGGCTCCGCCCGGGCCAAGCAGGCCGTCGCCCTGCATCTGCTCGAGCAGCTCGACTGGCTGACACCGATGACCCTGGAAGAGCTGCGCGGCAGCTTCCTGCACCCGGCCCCCCATCTGCAGCTCGAGGTGATCGGCGAGTTGCGCTTCGACTGATCCCTTCGCCTGATCCCTTGGGGTGGGCACTCCGACTGGTATGGTTGGGAAGTCGACGCGGGGTAGAGCAGTCTGGTAGCTCGTCGGGCTCATAACCCGAAGGTCGCGAGTTCAAATCTCGCCCCCGCCACCACATCCCGAAACCCCGGCAGCCCCCTGTCGGGGTTTCGTTGTTCTGGGCCCTCAGCACGGTCTCGGCCCCTGCACGCTCCCAGGCCTCATCCGTCCCTTGCGCTTCCCGGCGATGCCAGCCCAGGCGATGGCCCCTTCCCCCACCGCGTTCCAGCCCGACGCCATCGTGGTGGGATCCGGAGCCACCGGCGGCGTGGCGGCCATGGTGCTGGCTGAGGCGGGCCTGCGGGTGCTGGTGCTGGAGGCGGGCCCCGACCTCTCGGCCCGCGAGGCCTTCGGCAGCGAACCGCTGAACACGGCCCGCCGTCTGGCCAACATGTCCAGCGGCAAACAGCGGCTGCAGCGCCATCACCCGGGGTTCTGGAAGCACAACCCCAACCTGTTCGTCGATGAGCGACGCAACCCCTACTCCACCCCCGACGATGCCCCCTTTCTGTGGAGCCGGGGGCGCCAGGTGGGGGGCAAGAGCCTCACCTGGGGAGGCATCACCCTGCGCCTCTCCGACCACGAATTCAAGCCGGGGCAGGGGCCGGGCTGGCCGATCAGCCACGCCGACCTGGATCCCTACTACACGCGGCTGGAGCAGCTGCTGGGGGTGCACGGGGGCCGCGATGGGTTGCCCCAGCTGCCCGACGGACACATGCTGCCGCCGCTGCCCTTCACCCCGGGGGAAGCGCACCTCCAGAGCCGCATCGGGCGCGAGCTGGACCTGCCCCTGATCCATTCCCGCGGCTTCAACCTGCACCGGGGGCCCGGCTGGCCTCGATCAGCGAGCCAGGGATCCACCCTGGCCCGGGCCCGGGCCACCGGCCGCACCCAGGTGCGCAGCCATGCCGTGGTGAGCCATCTGGTGCTCGACGGCGAGAGGGCCCGCGGCGTGGTGGTGGTGGATGGCTCCACCGGCGCCCGCGAGCAGATCACGGCGCCCCTGGTAGTGCTCTGCGCCTCCACGATCGAAACCCTGCGGATCCTGTTGCACTCGAGCGCCGCGCACCAGGCCGGCGGCCTGGCCGACCCCTCCGGCAGCCTGGGGCGCTACCTGATGGACCACATCTCCAGCAGCCGCTTTTTTTCGATCCCCGGGGTGGAAGCCCCTCGCGAGCCCGTGGAACTCTCCGGCGCCGGCAGTTGCTTCATCCCCAACACCGTGAACCTGGGGCCGGCCAGCGCCACCGATTTCCAGGGCGGCTATGGCCTCTGGACGGCCCTGCAGCGCTTCGATCCCCCGGCCCTGCTGCAGCGCCGCCGCGGCGAGGCGGTGGGTTTCCTGATCGGCCATGGCGACGTGCAACCCAAGGCCGACAACCGGGTGACGTTGAACACGGAATGTCTCGATGCCTGGGGGTTGCCCACCGCCCACATCACCTGCCGCTGGGGGGAGAACGAGCAGCGCCTGGTGGCCCACATGCACCGGCGGATGGAGGCCGTGGTGGCCGCCGCTGGCGGGCAGATCCGTGCGATCGAAGATCTCTTCGTGCTGCCCCTGCTGGAGCCCTGGATCCGCAGCAGCCTGGCGGTGAGCGCCGACGCCCCACCCCCCGGCTATTACATCCATGAACTCGGTGGGGCCCGGATGGCGGCGACGCCGGAGCAAGGGGTGGTGAACCCCCTCAACCAGTGCTGGGGGGCACCCAACGTGCTGGTGGTGGATGGGGCCTGCTGGCCCCGGGCGGGCTGGCAAAGCCCCACCCTCACGGAGATGGCGATCACCTGGCGCGCCTGTGAGGCCGCTGCCAGCCGGCTGCGCCGGGGCGATTGACAGGATCCCCGCACCCGTGGGCCAACCCGTGTCGATCGCCACAATCGGCACGGTTGCCGGCCCGCACAATGACGGAGCGACCTCTCACAGGGTCGGGCAAGGGAGACTCAGGCGGAGGTTGGCCCCTCCGCCTTTTTTTTCGTCTGCGCCACCCAGGCCCAGGGCCGGCTCAGGGGCGCAGGAACAGGCCGTTGAGGTAGTGCTGGGTCACCCCCTGATCGCCGCAGCCGTTCTGGAACAGAAAACCCGCCAACGCTGAGGAGATCAGCCGGTACTGGTCCCACTGGGGATGGTGCTCCAGGAACTGACGCATGCCATCGAACAGCACCTCGGGCACTTCGGCCTCCAGGCTGATGCTCACCGGCGCCGCCACCGGAACCCCGTCATCCGCGCCGAGCGGCAGGGGCTCGGCCGCGGGGGGATGGGCAGCGGAGGGATGGGCACAGTCCTTCTCCATGCAGCGTTGAAGGTGACTGTGCTCGAAGGCCATTGCGGAGACGTGGGGGCGGGAGGTGCCCAGTACGCCACACCAGAGGCAGCGGCGTCAAAGGCCGAGGCCTTGGTCGAACCCATGCCGATTCAGGCTGAGATCGCCTGTGCTGGCGGACACTCGGCCGGTGCAGCGACGGTTGCACCGCACCGCTGAAGATCGGGGCCAGCCGCTGTCAAGGGCGACTTGAACAAAACCGAACATTCCCCAGACCCTCGTCCGAATCGGCCTTCCTGACCCCCATTCTGGGGAAAACCCCCTTGAATCTGGGGAAAAACCGAGGCGAATGGGGAAAGCCCTCACTAATCAGCAGAGCTGATGCAAGCGAGTCTCGAGAGACCCTTTAAAAGACGAGACGCCTGAGCCACTTCAAACCATCCGGTTGTCTTCCGAATGTGATGAAGGAGATCGCGATGTCCTCACCCGGGGCGCAGGGTTCGCGGACCCAGGGGGTGGTCGGCGTGGGGGTAGGGCGGATGGTGGTGAGCCTGCTCATGGCTGTGGTCATGACCGTGCTCGTGGTCATGGTGATGGTCATGGGCGTGGCTGCCCACCGGAATCGGCACGCCATCGGGCTGGCAAGCCCCGGTGCACTCCCGCTCGCAGAGGTCGCACCCGTCGGTGAGGCCCTCCACGTGGTGGTGATGGCTGTGCTGGGGGGCCCCCACTTCGGTCTCGAAGCCCAGAACCTGGGCCCGGTATTTGCAGAGGGAGCAGTTCATGTTGGTGTCGCCGCGCACCACCTCCGCCACCCGCTCCACGAAGGTGTCGAGCACGAGGGGATGATCCGCGAGATAGGAGGCCTTCACGAACTCCACCTCCGGATGGTCGGCGGCAACACGGTCGGTGTGCTGCTGGATGCGGCTCACCAACACGCCTGAAAACAGGAAGTAGGGAAAGACGACGATCCGCCGGTAGCCAAGCCGCACCAGATGGCGCAGGCCCGGCTCCACCAGGGGGAAGGTGACGCCGGAATAGACGGTTTCACCCCAGCCGAAGCCGAAGCCCTCCACCAGCATCCGCGTCACCTTGGCGACGTTGGAGTTGGCATCGGGATCGGAGGAACCGCGACCCACCACCACCAGCAGGGTGTCATGCAGCGGCACCTCACCACCGGCCTGGTCGAGGGCCTCACGGATCCGCGCTCCAGCGGCCTGGATCATCTTCAAATCGACGCCCAGCTCCCGGCCGTAGTCGATGCGCAGGCCCGTCTCGGCCGCGTAGGTGTTCAACACCGAGGGGATGTCGTTCTTGGCATGGCCCGCCGCAAACAACATGGCCGGCACCGCCAGCACATGGGTGACACCCCGGGCCCTCAGGGCATCAAGACCATCCCGCAGGATCGGCCTGGCGAACTCCAGATAGCCGTACTCCACGGGCACCGCGGGCAACTGCTCCTGCAGGCCCCGGGCCAAGGCGGCAAATTCGGCCACCGCCAGCCGGTTCCGACTGCCATGGCCGCAGACCAACACCCCGATCGGCCCGTGGGGGCCGGCGCTGAGGTCTGGAGGGGGAAGGGAAGCCATGGCCGGTTGCACCTGAAAGCGACCCTATTCCCGCGGGCCAGGCCGGGAGAAGCGGGGCAAGGGCTGCATTCAGGGGGGAGAATGGAAAGGCTTTCAGGCTGGCCACGCCGCCATGGCCTTGCGCCTCCCCCCCTATCAGCCCTTGCCCGCCCCCAGCGAGGGAGGGGAGCTGCTGGAGGTGCCCATCGGCCAGCTGCGGCCTACCCAGCTCTGCATCGGGCTGGCCGAGGTGCGCAGTCGGCTGCGGGATTTCAGCACTGAGGATGCGCGGGAACGGCGGTCCTATCTGGGCACCAAGCCGGTGCCCCTGGTGCGGAACCGCTCCGGTGACGTGTGGATGGTGGATCGCCACCACCGCCTGAGGGCCCTGATCGAAATGGACCCCGGAGCCACGGCCTTTGGCTATGTGGTGTTGGAGCTCGACACCGACGACCACCAGCAGGTGCTCGACGCCCTGCACCAGCGCGGCTGGCTCTATCTGTATGACGGACGTGGGCTGGGCCCCCTCTCCCCCTCCGCCCTGCCCGACCAGCTCACCGGGCTCCAGGACGATCCCTACCGCAGCCTGGTGTGGAAGCTGAAGAAGGAGGGGGTGCTGGCCCCCGCCCCCCTGATCCCGTTCCACGAATTTCGCTGGGGGGCCTGGCTGCGCAGCCGTCCCCTGCCGCCCTTCAGCTCCGACCAGCTCGATCCCGCCCTGCCCCGGGCCCGGGCCCTGGCCCGCTCCGCAGCCGCCTCCCATCTGGCCGGCTGGAAAGGCACCCCCTGACCCCTCCCCAACCCATGTCCTACCGCCACCTGCTGGTGCCCACCGATGGCTCCGAACTCTCCACCAAGGCGGTGCAGCAGGCCGTCGACCTGGCCCGCAGCCTGGGGGCCAGGCTGACCGTGTTTCACGTGCAGACCAACTTCCCCATCTCCCTGGTGGGGGTGGGCGAGCTGGTGGATCCCCACACGGTGGAGGCCCTGGTGACGGCGGCCCGGAACGGCGCCGAACGGATCCTGGCGGAGGCCGCCGCCGTTGCCGAGGCCGCCGGTGTGCCCTGTGACCGCGACACCGTTGTGCATTCCCTCCCCTACGCCGCGATCGTGGAGGCCGCCGGGCGCCATGGCGCCGACCTGATCGTGATGGCCTCCCACGGACGGCGCGGGCTGGAAGGGGTGCTGCTGGGCAGCGAAACCCACCGGGTGCTCACCCACAGCCCCTGTCCGGTGCTGGTGGTGCGCTGAGGGCTGGCCACTACGCTGCGGTCAAGCGCAACAGGCGAGCCGGTGGTGAAGGACGAAACGAGCAGGGGCGAGGAACTGCGGGCCCTGGGCTGGACGCCCGAAGAGGTGCGCCAGTACGAGGAGCTCTGGGAGTACCGCCAGCGCTGGGGGGCGATCAACCTCGAGCCGGAAGACCGGGTGTTTCTGCGCCGGGCCGAGGCAGCCCTGCCCAAGCGGGTGGCCCATGGCAAGGGTTCGCTGAAGAAGACCCTGCAGCAGAAGTCGCACTACCGCTGGCTGAGCTTTTATCGCGACGCCATGCTCTCCAGCGCCGAGAGCCTGGGACTGCAGCCCGGTGAGGAAGCCGCCTGGGTGATCCTGCTGGAGGAGGAGCTGCGGGCCCTCGACCACTACAAGCCGGTGCTGGGCCTGCCCGACACCCTCAAGGCCAAGGAGCTGCTGCCGGCCCGGGAGGCCTGGATCGAGGCGGTGGCCCCGCAGGGCCGCGGGCTGAGCTTCGACTTCGACGCGCCGCTGGAGGCCCTCAAGCAGCAGGAAGCCACCAGCTGGAAGCCCCTGCGCGGCGAAGGTGCCCGGTCCTACCCGGTGCTTCCTGCCGAGGCGGCCGCGGCCTTCCGCACCCAGGTGGGCCAGGAGGTGGCCGCGCACATCCGCGCCACCTTCCCCTCGCTCAAGGACAGCGACAAGCCAGCGCCCTAGGGCGCTGGGGCCTCAGCGCTGGCCTGCACCCGCACCGGCTCCACCTTCCAGATGCGCTCGGCGTACTCGCGGATCGAGCGGTCGCTGCTGAAGAAACCGCAGCGCATGGTGTTGTGCAGCGACATGCGGGCCCAACGGCCCCGGTCGACCCAGGCCTCATCCACCGCATTCTGGGCCCGGCGGTAGTCGGCCACATCCGCCATCACCCGGAAGGGGTCGTGGCTGGTGAGGCTGGCCAGCAGCGGATGGAAGAGCTCCCCATCCCCCTCGCTGAAGTAGCCGGAGCCGATCAGCTCCAAGGCCTCGCGCACCAGGGGATCCTGTTCGATCCAGGGCATGGGGTGGTAGCCGCTGTGGTGGAGCTGCTCGATCTGCTCGGCGGTGTGGCCGAACAGGAAGAAGTTCTCGGCTCCGACGCAATCGCGGATCTCGATGTTGGCGCCATCGAGGGTGCCGATCGTGACCGCCCCGTTGAGGGCCATCTTCATGTTGCCGGTGCCGGAGGCCTCCTTGCCGGCGGTGGAGATCTGCTCGGAGAGATCCACCGCCGGATACACCAGCTGGCCCAGGCTGACGCTGAAATTCGGCAGGAACACCACCTTGAGTCGGCCATCCATGGCCGGATCCATGTTCACCACATCGGCGATGCCCACCAGCAGCCGGATGATCAGCTTGGCCAGGGCGTAGCCCGGAGCGGCCTTGCCTCCGAACACGAACGTGCGGGGCGGCAGGTTCTCACCGGCGCGGATGCGCAGGTAGCGCTCCACGATCTGCAGGGCCGCCATGTGCTGGCGCTTGTATTCATGGATCCGCTTCACCTGCACGTCGAACAGGGAGGTGTGATCCACCAGCACCCCTAGCTCGCGCCGCATGTGCTGGGCCAGACGCTGCTTGCCCAGGTCGCGCACGGTCTGCCAGCGCTCGAGGAACGCGGGATCGTCAGCGTGGGCAGCCAGGCCCTTCAGCTCCTCGAGGTCGGAGCGCCAGCGGTCGCCAATCACCTCATCGAGCAGGGCCGCCAGGGGCGGATTGGCCACGGCCAGCCAGCGGCGCGGGGTGACGCCATTGGTGACGTTGATGAAGCGCTCCGGCCAGATGCGGGCCAGATCAGCAAACAGGTGCTGCTTCAGCAGGGTGCTGTGCAGCTCGGCCACCCCATTGACGTGATGGCTACCCACCACGGCCAGGTGGGCCATGCGCACGCGCCGCTGGGAGCCCTCCTCGATCAGGGAGATGCGCTGCAGGATCTGGGGATCCCCGGGGTAGCGAATCCGGGCCATGCGCAGGAAGCGCGTGTTGATCTCGTAGATGATCTCCAGCTGGCGGGGCAGCAGCTGCTCAAACAGCTCCACGCCCCAGGTTTCGAGGGCTTCAGGCAGCAGGGTGTGGTTGGTGTAGCTGATGCTGGCCGTGGTGATCGACCAGGCGGTATCCCAATCGACACCATGCACATCCATCAGCAGCCGCATCAGCTCGGCCACGGCGATCGCCGGATGGGTGTCGTTGAGCTGCACCGCAAATTTGCGGTGGAAGTCGGTGACCTCCAGGCCCTGGCCGCGCAGGATGCGGAACATGTCCTGCAGCGAACAGCTCACGAAGAAGATCTGCTGGGAGAGGCGCAGCCGCTTGCCCTGGTCCAGCTCGTCGTTGGGGTAGAGCACCTTGGAGAGGGTCTCCGACTGCATCTTGCGCAGCACGGCCCGGGTGTAATCGCCGGCATTGAAGGAGGCGAAATCGAAGGCCTCCGGCGCCACCGCCGACCACAGCCGCAGGGTGTTGGCGGTGTTGACGCCGTAGCCCAGGATCGGCGTGTCATGGGCCACACCAATCACCGTGTGCTCACCGATCTGCACCGGGTAGCTCCACTCCGGCCGGATCACCTCCCAGGGATTGCCCTGGGCCAGCCAGGGATCGGTGCTCTCCACCTGCCCCTGGGGCGTGATCTGCTGGCGGAAGATGCCGAATTCATAGCGAATGCCGTAGCCGATCGCCGGCAGCTCCAGCGTCGCCATCGACTCCTGGAAGCAGGCCGCCAGCCGGCCCAGACCGCCGTTGCCCAGGCCGGGTTCGGGCTCCTCGGCGATCAACTCCTCCAAGTTGAGGCCAAGGGTGGTGCAGGCCTCGCGGGCCGCCTCCACCAGGCCCAGGTTCACCAGGTTGTTTTCCAGGTGGGGGCCGAGGAGGTACTCCGCCGAGAGGTAGGTGGCGGTGCGCACGTGCTCCCGGGTGTACGTGTCGGCGGTGTCGACCCAGTTCTTGAGCAGGCGGTCGCGCACCGCCAACGCCAAGCAGCGGTAGTGGTCGTGGCGGGTGGCCAGGGAGGTGGATTTGGCCTGGCTGAAGAAGAGATGCCGCTGCATCGCTTCCACCAGGGCCTGGCTGTGGGCTGAGGCCATCCCTGGTCTCCCTGCAAAGGTGAAGTCTGGAGCTGGCGGCTGGAATCCGCAGGGGCGTGGTCACGGTGTCCGGACACGAACGGAGACCAATTGGTCCAGTGGTATCAACCGCAGCAAAGCCAGGGGGGCCTGAAGGCTTTGGGTGGTGCCACGTGAATTGATCCGCACCGTTCCCATGCCCTCCCAGCCCCGTCTCCAGGCCCTCGAGCAGATCCAAAGCCGTCCCGCCGTCGCCACCGAACCCGCCACCGGGCTGGAGGAGCTCTGGGCCTGTGACGTGTTCACCCTGGACAAGATGAAATCGGCCCTCCCCAAGGAGGTGTTCAAGTCGATCCAGCGCACCATCCGCGAGGGCGGCAAGCTCGACATGTCGATGGCCAACGTGGTGGCCCAGGCGATGAAGGACTGGGCCACCAGTCGCGGCGCCCTCTACTACGCCCACGTCTTCTATCCCCTCACCAACCTCACCGCCGAGAAGCACGACGGCTTCATTTCGCCCCAGGGGGACGGAACGGTCATCTCGGAATTCACCGGCAAGCTGCTGGTGCAGGGCGAGCCCGACGGCTCCTCCTTCCCCAACGGCGGCATCCGCTCCACCTTTGAGGCCCGCGGCTACACCGCCTGGGACATCACCAGCCCCGCCTACCTCATGCAGACCCCCAACGGGGTCACCCTCTGCATTCCCACCGTCTTC
>NZ_JAGQBE010000026.1 GCF_024345475.1 Cyanobium sp. T1B-Tous | reverse complement strand
AGAGGTGGTGGTGCAGCCATAGCCTCCAGTTGAGCAGGAGCGGGACACGGCTCCTGCGGATGTAACTGCTGCTGTGTAGGTCCAGTTTTTACCTGTTACGGTGGCGGTAAATGTTCCCCCGTTGGCGACAGAGCAAGAAGTTGTGCTTCCTTGAGCTGGGGCAAGTGTAACTTGCTGTCCGCTTCCTCCTGTGGTTTGAGTGAAGGTTGATGGGTCTTGATCTACTAGCCAAACTTGGCATTCTTTCGCTGCTGAGCTTGCAAGAGATTTGGCCGAATTGCCCTTGGCTTTGTCGGCTTGATTCAGAAACGATGGTAGCGCAATTGCGGCCAATATGCCAATGATGATGATAACGACAAGCAGCTCAATCAGCGTGAAGCCGGCCTGCAGGGGGTTCTTGGAGCGTTGGCGCTTGGCCAAGGCGGAAATCAGCAGTTGGTTGGAGCTCAGGCTTGAGGCCATCGAGTGAGGGGCTGGGCAGCCCTAAGAAATGGAATCTCCCCCAGCTTGCGGCGTTGGGCTGGGTTTGAACAGGGCGGCAACCTGAGCGTTTTCTGAAATTTGGCTGAAAATGCCGGCATCGCTCTGGTGCAGGTCGCCTTCGATGCGCATTTCGCCCTTGCGGCTTTGGCTCCAGTCCACCTCGCTGCTGGCGGTGTTGGCGGGCTACAGCTTGCTGCTCCTGCTCAATCAGGGTGTGGCTGGCTTGCAGCGGCGCCTGGCCCATGAGCAGCTGGTGGGTGAGCTGGTGGGCGAACTCCAGAGTCGGGCCGCCAACGGCGAGCAGCTGGAGCCGTTGCTGAGTCAGGCCCTGTTGCCCAGCCTGCGGCTGAGGGTGCTGCGCGGGGCTTCCCCTAGGGCCAACCCTCCCAAGTTGCAGCGGCGCGATGGCGAGGGCTGGCTCACCAGCGTGCAGCCCCTCCAGCTCGACGACGGCTCCTCCTTCACCCTGATGGTCGAGCAGAACGTCACCGCCTCTCTCCAGCAAGAGCGTTTGGCGTTCTGGCTGCTGGCGGTGGCGGCTGGGGTGTCGAGCCTCTTTACCAGTGGCCTGCTGCGGCTGGTGCTGCAGCGGGGCCTAGTGCAGCCCCTGCAAGAGTTCACGGCCCTTCTTGATTCCACCCAGGCCCCGCCGGTGCCCGGTGACCAGATCCCTGTGGTCGACCAGCCCGAGGAATTCCAGCCGATCGCCTCGGCTTTCAACGATCTGCAGGGCCGCTTAGCCACCTCCTGGGAGCGGCAGCGCTCCTTTGTGGATGGGGTGGCCCATGAGTTACGCACGCCGATCACCCTCATCTCCGGCCACGCCCAGCGGCTGTTGCGCCAGCCCAGCCTGGAGGCCGTGGCCCCCTCCCTGCGGCTGATTGAGCAGGAGGCCCAGCGTATGGGAACCCTGGTGAGCGATCTGCTTGATCTGGCCCGCCAGGATTCCGGCCGCTTGGTGCTGCGCCGCCGACCGATCCTGGCCGACGAGGCCCTGGTGCAGGCCTATGAGCGGCTGGCCCCGAGCAGCGGCTGGCGCTTGCATCTGGACCCACCAGCAGCGCAGCTGCCTGTGGGCCTGGGTGATCCGGAACGGGTGCAGCAGTGTCTGGCGGCTTTGATTGAAAACGCCCTCCACTACAGCCCCACGCCCCTGCCGGTGAGCCTGGCGGCCGATCAGCAGGGCGATGCCCTGGTGCTGCATGTGCGGGATCAGGGCCCGGGGGTTGCCCCCAGCGAACGGGAGGCGATCTTTGAACGCTTCTCCCGCGGCAGCGCCGCCATCAACGCCAACAGCCGGGGCAGTGGCATCGGCCTGGCCGTGGTGCGGCTGCTGATGGAGGCGATGGGTGGCTATGTGGTGGCGGCTGATGCCCCCGGCGGCGGAGCGGATTTCCAGCTGCATCTGCCTGTGGTCAGGTCTTTGGGAGTCCCTCCTTCAGCATGAAGCCCACGCCGCGCACCGTCTGAATCAGGGTGGGTTGGCCCTCGCGCTCCAGCTTGCGCCGCAGCGCCCGGATGTACACATCCAGCACGTTGTCGTCGCCCACCCACTGGTTGCCCCACACGGCGCTGAGGATGGCTTCGCGGCTGTGCACCCGGTTGGGCTCGCGCAGGAGCAGTAGCAGCAGCTCAAATTCCCGGCCGGAGAGCAGCACCGGCTCGCCGCCGCGGCTCACCTCCCGGCTGGCCAGCGTGAGTTCCAGATCCGCCAGCCGCAGGCTCTCCTGCGCATCCGTGCCATTGCTGCGCCGCCGCAGCCGCGCCCGTACTCGGGCCAGCAGTTCTTCAATCGAAAAGGGCTTGGTGAGGTAGTCGTCGGCGCCCGCATCGAGGGCCTCCACCCGTTCGCGCACGTCATCGCGGGCGGTAAGCATCAGCACCGGCGTGTGGTCATCGTTGGCGCGCAGCCGCCGGCAGATCTCCACACCGCTGAAGTCGGGCAGGGTCCAGTCGAGCAGCAGCAGGTCCCAGCGTTCGGCGCGGATCTGGGCCAGGGCCTGCTGGCCCGTAGCCGCCTCGCTGCAGCCATAGCCCTCGATCTCCAGTTCGGTGCGCAGGAACTGGCGCAGTTCCGGGTCGTCATCGACGATCAGCAGCCGGTGGCTGGGCATGGGGGATCGGGTCGTCACGGCAGCACTTTGGTGGCCAGTTTTTGCAGGCGCTGATCCGCCGTCAATAGCCCGGCCGCTTCCCGCCTGGCCAGGGCCAGATAGAGGCAGTCATAAACAGGATGGTCGAGATGGCAAGCCAGGGCCAGGGCTTCCACCTGCAGGTGGCGATCGGGTTCGATCTGGTCCACCAGATCGCGGGCATCCACGAGGAGCTCCTGGGGATCCTGTCCCTCGAGGCTGCCGGCCCGATGCAGTTTCCAGAGCGTGTTGGCGACCTCACTCAGCATCAATTCAGGCGCCAGCACCAGTGGGGCCTGCGCGATCTGCTGGGCCCACTGGACGGCCTCCGGATCACCCGTGACCAGCCTGACCGCTGCTGAGGCATCCAAAACACAGGTGGCCTGAGAGGGAAAAGGCATCAGCGGTCGCGGTCGGCCCGGATCAGCTCCTCGGGCGACTGGACCCACTGCAGAGGCAGCCGCTCTGTCCAGCGCTGCTCAATGCGCTCCAAGGCCGCCCGGCGCCGTAGGCGGGGATCGCCGCCCGCCAGGGTTTCGAGGTCGGCCAAGGCCTGCTGACTGAGGCTGCGTTTGTGGGCTTGGGCACGCCGCTGCAACAGCCGATGCAGCGGCTCCGGCAGGTCGCGAATCTGCAGCGACGGCATTGGCGGAAGGCCAGGCTTTGGGGCGACTGTAGGACAAGTGCATGCGTTATGCATGCGCAGCTGGTGTGTCCGCCTGTCGCGGCGAAGGGGTTCGGTTGCTGCTCGCCATGGCGCTGCAGCCCCGTCTCTGCTCAACTGGTGCCCATTGCTGTTGCCGGCCCTGTGTTTGCAGGCTTTGCCCTTCGCCGCGCCACCAGCCTTTCGGGCCGCATGGCCCGCTGGGGTCTGGTGATCGTGGTGGCCTACGCCCTGGTGGCCCTGGTCACGCCCCTGCTGGTGCACGCCGGCTGGTTGGCCGATCCCAATGCCGGCCTGCAAAACCCGATCTACGCCGCCCCGTCTCTTGAGCATTGGTGCGGCACCGATCGGCTCGGCCGTGACGTGTGCGTGCGCACCCTGGCCGGCAGCGGTGTGGCCCTGCAGGTGGTGCTGCTGGCCCTGGTGATTGCGCTGGCGATCGGGGTGCCCCTGGGCATGGTGAGCGGCTACCTGGGCGGCTGGGTGGATCGCGTGCTGGTGCTGCTGATGGACACCCTCTACACCCTGCCGGTGCTGCTGCTGTCGGTGGTGCTGGCCTTCCTGCTGGGCCGCGGTTTGCCCAACGCCGCCGCTGCCCTCTGTGTGGTGTACATCCCCCAGTACTTCCGGGTGGTGCGCAACCAGACGGCCCAGGTGAAGGCGGAGCTCTTTGTGGAGGCGGCCCGCTCCCTTGGCGCCGGGCCCCTCTGGATCCTGCGCCGCTACCTGCTGCGCAACGTGATCACCTCGGTGCCGGTGCTGCTCACCCTCAACGCCGCCGATGCGGTGCTGGTGCTGGGTGGTCTGGGTTTTCTGGGCCTGGGCCTGCCCGAAACCATCCCGGAGTGGGGCGGCGACCTGCAGCAGGCCCTCACCGCCGTACCCACCGGTATCTGGTGGACGGCCCTCTACCCCGGCCTGGCCCTGTTTGTGCTGGTGCTAGGCCTGTCGTTTCTGGGGGAAGGGCTCGAGAGCTGGCTCAGTGGGGGCGCCGGTCAGCGCTAAGGGCGCAGTTGCCTCAACCAGGCTTCCAGAGGTTCACAGCGGATGCCATCGATCAGCAGCGGTTCTGGGCACAAGGAGAGCAGCAAGCGCTCTGCCTCTGGGTAGTCCTCACCGAAGGCCCGCAGCGCCTTGAGGTCGCTGCGATCGATGCGACGGCTGTGTTTCACCTCGATGGCCATAAATAGGTCTGGGCCATACACGACGAAATCCACCTCCAGTCCAGATCGGGTGCGCCAGAAGCTGAGTTGGGCCCCTCCTGGCCGCAGCTGGCAGAGCGCCCGCAGGTGCTGTGCCACCAGGGATTCCAAAGCGATGCCACCAATCTCTTCCGGCCCATCAAGCGGGCCGCGGGGCCTGAGGGAGCGGAAAACTCCGGCATCGAAGCAGAAAAACTTCTGGTGCTGCACCAGCTGCCGCTGGGCTCGCCGTTGAAACACCGGCAGCCGAAAGCTGATCAACAGATCCTCAAGAATTCCCAGATAGCTTTCAGCCCTTTTGCGGGGTATCTCGGTTTCCCGGGCCAGGTTTGCCAGGTTGAGCAGGGTGCCCTGCGAAAAGCTGATCACCTCCAGAAACCTTGCAAAGTCGCCGATCTGACGCACCAGGGCTTCCGCCTGCACCTCTTCCTGCAGATACAGCGAGGCATAGGCCGCCAAGGTGGCCTGGGGGTCCACGGCCTGCCACACAAGGGGCACCAGTCCGTTGGCCTGGGCCCGCATCAGATCAAAATCCTGGCCGAGCTCAGCAGCCATGAAGGGCCCCATGTGCACGGCCACCAGCCGCCCACCGAGCAGGTTCGCGGCCCCGTGGCGCAGCTTGCGGGCACTCGAACCGGTGAGCACAAAACGCAGATCCCGCCGCTGCTCCACCAGGACATGCACCACGTCGAGCAACTGGGGGGCTTTCTGGATTTCGTCGATCACCACCGTGTGAGCGGTCGTGCCAGCGGCAGCGATGAAGTCCGAAAGCCGCTCTGGCCGGGCCTGGTAGGCCCTCAGTACATCCGGTGCCAGCAGATCCAACCGCAGGGCTTCGGGGAACACCTGTGCCAGCCAGGTCGACTTGCCGGTGCCGCGGGGGCCAAACAGGAAGAAGCTGCCAGGAGGTGGCTGCAAAAATCGCCGCACTGCCGCCATATCCGCAGCCGAAATGGAGTTTTGCTAGCCATTTTGCACGGGATTGCGGTGTTCGCTCGGTTGTGTCTGGGGGGTCGTGAAGCAGGTGGTGTAATCGGCATAGAGCTTCTCCTCCACAATCACCGAGCCGTGGCGCTCGTTGATGGCCCGTTTCACGGCGGCCCGTTCGTCATTGGTGATGTACACGGCCCGCGCCAGGGCGATGAAGGCGCTCCACAATGGAAGCACTCCCGTCACCCGGTGGATCACCCATGCCCTGGTGGTTGGATCTACTCCTGCTGGCCGTCGCGGCCACCCTGTGGTGCAGCGGCAGCGCCAATGCCGACGACGTCTGGAGCCTGTTCCAGAAGCTGATCGCCGCGGTGGCCCTGGCCGTGGTGCTGCTGGGTGGCCGCCAGATCCTGCTCGAGTTGGCGGCCCTCGGCCTGGCCCTGTGGCTGCCCAGTGCCCGCCGGTTTCAGTAGGGCGTTCTTAGTAGCGCAGCTTGACCGTGCGGGGCAGGGTTTCGCAGATGGCGCCCTCGGCATCCAGGGCCGGGTAGGGGCGCCCCTCCTTCCGGCACCAGGCCGCCACCTCCGGGTAGGCCCACTCAAACAGCAACGGCCCGTAGCGCTCGGCCGGCACGCCCTCGCCGTGGCTCGGCAGCACCCCGGCCGCCTGCCGCTGGCGCAGCGCTTCAAACAGCAAGGTGGCGCAGGCCACGCTCACGTTCAGCGACTGCACCATGCCCTGCATCGGGATCACGATCGGCTGGTCCACCAACGCGGCCGCCGCTGTGCTCAGGCCCCACTTCTCGGCCCCCAGCACCAGCGCACTGGGGCCGGTGAAGTCGCACTGGCGGTAGTCCACCGCCTCCACCGACAGGTGGGTGCCATAGAGCCGGAAACCCTGGGCCTTCAGCTGGGTGAGCAGCGCCACGCAGTCGCCGTCGCTGTGGCGGTGCAGGGGCACCCACTTCTCGCTGCCCTTGGCCGTGCAGTTGAAGGTGGGGGTGCGGCCTGCCAGGCTCACCACATGGGCCTCCAGCACCCCCACGGCATCGCAGCTGCGCAGGATGGCCGAGAGGTTGTGGGGCTTGTCCACGTGCTCCAGCACCACGGTGAGGTCGCCCATGCGGCGATCGAGCACGGCCTTGAGCCGCTCGAAGCGGCGGGGCAGCAGGGGCATGGGCGGCAGCACTCCTTTGATCAGAGGGTATGGGATGCCGTGGCCCAGATCCCCCCGGGCCAGCTCGCCACCTACGGCCAGATCGCCGAGCTGATCGGCGTTTGGGGTGCGGCGCGCCAGGTGGGTTGGGCCCTGCGCCGCCTGCCCCTGCCCTCGCCGATTCCCTGGCACCGGGTGGTGAATGCCCGCGGCCAGATCAGCTTCACCCCCAGCCGCGAAGGCAGCGACTGGATCCAACGGGAGCTGTTGCTGGCCGAGGGCATCCCGGTGGACACCGCCGGTCGCCTGCCCCTGGCCCGCCACCGCTGGCAGCCGCGCTAGGTGTGGAGCCATGCCCCAGTCGTCCGTCCCCCTGCCCCCTGCCGCCACCCCTGAATCCAGCGCCATCGGTTTGGCGCCGCGCCAGCTGGCCTGGCAGGTGTTGCTGGCGGTGGGCGGCGGCGCTTACGCCGATGTGGCCCTGGAGCGGGAGCTGCAGCGCCATCCCCTCGAAGGCGCCGACCGCGCCCTGGCCACCGAACTCGCCTACGGCGCCATTCGCCAGCGGCGCCTGCTGGATGCCTGGCTCGATGCCCTCGGCAAGGTGCCCGCTGCGCGCCAGCCACCCAAGTTGCGCTGGCTGCTGCACTTGGGGCTCTACCAGCTGCTGTTCAGCAGCCGGGTGCCGGCCTCGGCGGCGGTGAGCACCACCGTGGAATTGGCCAAGCGGGGTGGACTGGGCCGGCTGGCGCCGGTGGCCAATGGCCTGCTGCGGGCCTGCGGGCGCCGGCGCGCGGGGGCCGGGCCTGAGCCCTGGGATGGTCTGGGCCCCCTCCCCGACGATCCCGCCGCCGCCTTGGGCCTGCGCCACTCCCTGCCCCCCTGGCTGGCGGAGCTGGTGCTCACCTGGCCGGATCCGGAAGCCTTCGGCCTGGCCTGCAACCAGCCCCCCGCCCTCGACTTGCGCGTCAATCCGCTGCGCACCACGCCTGCTGGTGCTTTGGAGGCCTTCATTGCCGCCGGCATCGAGGCGGCCCCCCTACCGGAGCTGCCCGGCGGCCTCACGCTCCTGGGCCGCAGCGGCGAGTTGCGCGCCCTGCCCGGCTACGCCGAGGGCCACTGGTGTGTGCAGGACCGCGCCGCCCAGGCGGTGGGCCTGCTGCTCGATCCCCAGCCCGGCGAGCGGATCCTCGATGCCTGCGCCGCCCCCGGCGGCAAGAGCACCCACCTGGCCGAGCTGATGGGCGACCAGGGGGAGGTGTGGGCCGTGGATCGCTCCGAGGGCCGGCTGCGCCGGGTGGGTGTCAATGCCGCCCGCCTCGGCCTGCAGAGCATCCACACCCTGGCCGCCGATGCGGCGGAGCTGGTGGCCCAGAAGCCGGAGTGGCGCGGCTGGTTTGACCGCATCTTGCTGGATGCACCCTGTTCGGGGCTCGGCACCCTGGCCCGACACGCCGATGCCCGCTGGCGGCTTTCCCCTGAAACGATCCGAGAGTTGGTGGGGCTGCAACGCCAGCTGCTGGAGGCCCTGGTGCCCCTGCTCAAGCCCGCCGGCCAGCTGGTGTATGCCACCTGCACCGTGCATCCGGCTGAAAACGGCGAGCTGATCGAGGCCTTCCTCGCCGACCATCCCGGCTGGGTGCGGCGGCAGCAATGGCAGCGCTGGCCAGCGCCCGGCGGGGGGGATGGTTTCTTCGCGGCCCTGGTGCAGGCGCCGGCGGGAGCTCCCGGCTAGGGCTGCGGCGTTAAGGCAGTGGTGGCGCCACCACCGGCGGTGGCGGGGCGTCCAGCGGGGGGGGCGTGGCCGGGCCGGGGGCCGGCGCCGGTTCGCTGGGCGCAGCGGCCTGGGGAGCGGCGGGGCTGGGGGCCGGAGCGGCGGGGGCGCCGGTGCCGTCTGCTGGGCGCTCCTCAACGCTGGGGGTGGGATCGAGGTCCCAGGGCTGGGGCGCGGAGTCCCGCGGGGCGTCGTTGGGGGGCGGGCCGTCGTTGCGGCGGAATGGGCCCTTGCGCCCCGGCTTGTAGCTGTCCTGCAGCACGGGCCTTGGCGGGAACTGGCGCACCGGCAGGTCCTTGCTGATCGGCGCCATGAAGGCCCGCCAGGCGTAGGTGGCCACCACACTGGTGTTCTTGGTTTCGCGACTGCTGTCGTAGCCCAGCCACACCCCCGTGGTGAGCTGGGGGATGGAGCCGATGAACCACAGATCCCGGCCCCCCTCTGAGGTGCCGGTTTTGCCTGCCACGGGCCGATCGGGCAGGGCCGCCCCACCGCCGGTGCCCGATTGCACCGCCCGCTGCAGCATCCACAGCATCATGGCGGCGAGGTCGCTGCTCACGGCGCGCCGGCCCGCGTCGCCCTCCACCCGGCGGCTCCAGAGAAGCTCACCATCGGGGCCGAGGATCTCCTCAAACGGTGTGGGCTTCACATAGATGCCGCCGTTGTTGATGGCCGCATAGGCCGCGGTCATGTCAACCACGGTCTGCTCATAGGCCCCCAGCGCCATCGGGTAGAACCGCCCCAACTCCCGCGTGATGCCCAGGCTCTTGGCCGTGTCGATCACCTTGTCGAAGCCCAGCTCCTGCAGCAGCGCTACTGCCACGGTGTTGAGCGAGTTCTGCAGGGCCACCACCATCGACACCGAACCCAGGTAGCGGTTGCCGAAGTTCTTCGGGCAGTAGCCGGCGAAGCAGCGGGCCGAATCGCGGAACACCCGCTCCGGCAGCATCCCCTCCTTCAGCGCTGTCAGATACACGAACAGCTTGAAGGTGGAGCCGGGCGAGCGCAGCGCCTGGGCGGCCCGGTTGAACTGGCTGGCCTTGAAGTCGGTGCCGCCCACCATCGCCCGCACCAGGCCGGTGCCGGGTTCCATCGCCACCAGGGCCCCTTCCATGCCACCGGTGGCATAGGTGTCGATCGCCTTCTGGGCCTGGCCCTGCCAGGCCAGATTGACGCTGCTGCGCACCGTCAGACCGCCCACCTCCAGCTGCTCCTTGGTGAGCACGCCCGGCAGTTCCTGCTGCACCCAGCTGCTGAACCAGGGGGCCTGGCTGTCCCAATACTTGGGCTCCGCGGGCTTGAGCTGCAGGGGCGCGGCCTGGGCCTGCAGCTGCTCCGCCTCGCTGATGAAGCCGGCCTCCTGCATGCGGCGCAGCACCACGGCCCGGCGCTCCAGGGCGAGATCGGGGTTCACCAGCGGTGAATACACCGAGGGGGCGGGCGGCAGCCCGGCGATCAGGGCGGCCTCGGCGAGGTTGAGCTGGTCGGGGGCTTTCGAGAAGTACACCCAGGCCGCATCGGCCACGCCGTAGGCACTCGAGCCCAAATACACCACATTGAGGTATTCGGTGAGGATCTGGCGCTTGCTGAGCTGGCGCTCGAGCTTGCCGGCCAGGGCCGCCTCCTTCACCTTGCGCACCAGGGTGCGGTCCTGACTGAGGAACACCGTGCGGGCCAGCTGCTGGGTGATCGTGCTGGCCCCTTCCTCCACCGACCGCTGGGTGATGTTGCGCACCAGGGCCCGGCCGATGCCCACCGGGTCGATGCCGTCGTGCTGGTAGAAGCGCCGGTCCTCGGCGGCGATGAAGGCCTCTTCCACCAGGGCGGGCAGGGTTTCGGGGGTGAGCTTTTCGCGGGTCACCGGCCCGATCTTGTGCACCACCTGGCCATCGGCCGAGAGGATCGTCAGGGTGCCGGGGCGGTTGAAGTGGTTGATGCCCCGGGCGTCGGGCAGCAGGTTGTCGAAGCCCGCCACCAGGGCAGCCTGGCCGCAGGCCACGCCGCCACCGATCAGGGCCGCCAGCACCCCCGCTCCCACCAAATTGGTCCGCCGCGCGTGGGTTGGGGCCTTGGGAGCGGCCTTGCTGCCGGAGCGGGCCACCTCAGGCAACCAGCACGCTGTGGCCGATCGCCAGGGCCGTCACCAGCATCCCCAGCACCAGGAACGGCTGGGCGCTGGCCTGGTATTTCACGTCGAAGGCCACCGGATCGCGCAGCAGCCAGATGTCCTGGAAGGTGATCTGGGGAATGATCAGCAGCACCAGCAGCACCGCGGCGAAGTGCTGGCCAATGGCAATCAGTACGGCCACCATCGCCAGCTGAAACACATCGATCATGCCGGCGCTGATCCAGCTGGCCTTCTCAATGCCGAACACCACCGGCAGGCTCTGCAGGCCCAGGGCCCGATCCCCTTCCACGCTCTTGAAGTCGTTCACCACGGCGATGCCCAGGCCCGCCAGCGAATAGGCGAGGGTGAGGATCGCGGTGGTCCAGGTGAGCTGGCCAAACAGGGCCTGGCCGGCCCACCAGGGCAGGGCGATGTAGCTGGCGCCCAGGGCGTAATTGCCCAGCCAGCCGTTCTGCTTCAGCTTCAGGGGAGGGGCGGAATAGATGAAGCTCACAAACGAACCGCCCAGGGCCAGCAGAAACACCACCGGGGTGCTGTGGCCGGCCCAGAGATCCAGGCCGTAGGCCACGCCGAGCCCCGCCAGCAGCAGGATCCAGATCTGGGCCTTCACCTGGCCGAGGGGAATGGCGCCGGAGGGAATGGGCCGGTAGGGCTCGTTGATCGCGTCGATCTCGCGGTCGTAGTAGTCGTTGATCGTCTGGGTGTAGCCAGCCAGCAGGGGACCGCTCATCAGCATGCAGGCGATCGAGGCGCCCACCTCTGGCAGGGTCCAGTGGAAGTTGCCCGACGCTGCAGCGCCGCACAGCACCCCCCAGATCAGGGGAATCCAGGTGACCGGCTTCATCAGCTGCAGCCGGATCTTCCAGATCGAGCTGGTGCCGCTGGCACCCTTCATGCCCAGCAGCTGGCGGGCTCCGGCGCCGCTGGCCGCTTCGGGATTGGGGCTGTTGCTCAACGGCTTAGGCCTCAGGCGAGGGTGATTTCGTCGTCGAAGAACCAGGCGGTCTGGCCACCGCTCAGCTCCACCACCACGCCGATGCCCTTGCCGTCCACCGTGCGGAAGCCGGTCACCGTGCCCGTGGAATCGGCCTTGAGCGAGTCCACCATCTCGTTGGAGATGCGATCACGCACCCGGGTGACCCGCACCTTCGAGCCGATGTTGATGGTGGCAGCCTGGGACATGGCCGGCGCGACTGGAAAGTGGCGCAACATTAACAGTGCCCAACGGAGCTCCCGGTCATGGTTGCCAAGCGGATCATTCCCTGTCTCGACGTGGCCGATGGCCGGGTGGTGAAGGGCGTGAACTTCGTGGGTCTGCGGGATGCCGGCGACCCGGTGGAGCTGGCCTGCCGCTACAGCGCCGCGGGTGCCGATGAACTCGTCTTCCTCGACATCGCCGCCAGCCACCAGGGCCGCGGCACCCTGGTGGAGCTGGTGCGGCGCACCGCGGAGGCCGTCACTATCCCCTTCACCGTGGGGGGCGGCATCAGCAGCGTTGAGGGGATCACCGAGCTGCTGCGGGCCGGTGCCGACAAGGTGAGCCTCAACTCCTCGGCCGTGCGCGATCCGGAGTTGGTGGACCGCGGGGCCGAGCGCTTCGGCTGCCAGTGCATCGTCGTGGCGATCGATGCCCGGGCCCGCCCTGGCGGGGGCTGGGATGTGTATGTCACAGGTGGCCGCGAGAACACGGGCCTCGATGCGGTGGCCTGGGCCCGGCAGGTGGTGGCCCGGGGGGCTGGCGAGATCCTGCTCACCTCCATGGATGGCGATGGCACCCAGGCCGGCTACGCCCTCGACCTCACCCGGGCGGTGGCCGATGCGGTGGAGGTGCCGGTGATCGCCTCGGGTGGTGCTGGCTGCATCGACCACCTCGCCCAGGCCCTCGATCCCGGCCCCGAGGGCGGCCACGCCTCAGCCGCCCTGCTGGCCTCGTTGCTCCACGACGGGGTGCTCACCGTGGAGGCGATCAAAACCGAGTTGCTGAGCCGCGGTCTGCCGATCCGGCCGCTTGCCCTGCCGCTCACGTCAGCTTGTTAACGCTTGTAACATCTCGATAAGAGCCCCGTCGTGGCCTGCTCCCGGCCCTGCTCCCTCCGCGTGTTCACCGCCCTGCCAGCCCTCCCCCCTCCCGCCTCCACCGCGATCGCCCTGGGCATGGTGGCGGGCGTGGTGGCGTTGGTGGCCTGGGCCCTGCAGTTGATGCAGGCCGCCAACGACCGGCGTGAGTTTTCGTTGATGCTGGCCGGCTGCATGGTGTGTTCCGCCGCCGTGGGGCTGGCCACGGTGATGGTGCTCACCTTCACCAGCCCGGGCCGCCTTGAAGCCCGCGGCCTGCTGCCACCCGCGCCTGCGGAGTCGGGGGTGAGCCTGGATTCCATCGTGCTGCCCTGGGATGGGCAGCTTTAGGCCCGGCGATCCGGCGGCGGTTCAGGAGCTGTTCGAGCAGATCGCCCCGCGCTACGACCAGCTCAACGATTGGCTCAGCTTCGGCCTGCATCGGCTTTGGAAGCGCCAGGCCGTCGCCTGGTTGCAACCCCGGCCGGGGCAACAGCTGCTGGATCTCTGCTGCGGCACGGGTGATTTGGCCCTGGTGCTGGCGTCCCGGGTGCGACCTGGGGGGGCGGTGCTCGGCCTGGATGCGGCGGCCGCGCCTCTGGCCGTGGCGGCCCGGCGCGCGGCGCTGCAGCCCTGGTTGCCCGTGCGCTGGCAACAGGGCGATGCCTTGGCCACCGGCTTGGCGCGTGGGAGTTGGGATGGTGCCGCCATCGCCTACGGCCTGCGCAACCTGGCCGATCCGGGGGCGGGCCTGGTGGAGCTGCGCCGGGTGCTGCGCGATGGCGGACGGGCGGCGGTGCTCGATTTCAACCGACCCAGTGGTGGCGTGGCCGCGTTCCAGCGCTTCTACCTGCGCCGTCTGGTGGTGCCCACCGCGGAGCGCTTCGGCATCCCCGAGCACTACGCCTACCTGGAGGAGAGCCTGCAGCGTTTCCCCACCGGCGCTCAGCAGCAGGCCCTGGCCCTCGAGGCCGGCTTCCGTGCGGCGCGCCATCGCCCCCTGGCCGGCGGCCTGATGGGACTGCTGGAGCTGGTGGCCTGAAGCCAGCAGTCCGATTCAGCCGCCTGAAGCCAGTGGACAGCTTGGATCCTGGCTGGTGGTGTTCGCTCAGATTGTGATTACGCTTTCCATATCTCCACCACGTAGGGGTTGACGCCCCTCAGGGTTTTGGAAAACTTTCACATCCAGCCCATTATCGATCTGGCCTCCGGCCGCGTGTGCGGAGGGGAGGTGCTGTGGCGGCCGAACGACACCCCCCCCAGCATCGAGGAGCTGCAGGCCCTGGAAGAGGATCCGGCGCTCAACATCTCCGTCACCCAGGACTCCTTCGTGTTCGCCCTGCGGGCGCTCGATCGGATGCAGGCCAACGTCTGGCTGTCGGTGAACCTCTCCTGCCGCTACATCGGCTCGGGCAAGATGTTTTTCCGGCCCATTTCCAAGGCGGTGGGCGACCTCGACAGCATGCGCCGCAAGGTGGGTCGCCGCTTGGTGGTCGAAGTCACGGAGAAGGGGGTTGCGGGTCAGCACGAGTCGTCGTTCATCAACGAGCTCACCTCCCTGCACACGATCGCCGTCGACGACTTCGGCACCGGCGATGCGCCCCTTTCCCACATGCTGAACCTCAACTTCAGCAAGGTGAAGGTGGACCGCTCGATCGTCTCCGGTATCGATGCCGATTCCTTCCGCCAGCGTTTCCTCAAGTGGCTGGTGTCCGGTTGTCACGCCATCAATGTGGATGTGTGCGCCGAGGGCGTGGAAACGGAATCGGAGGCCACCTTCCTGCGCCGCATCGGCGTCAACCAGGGCCAGGGTTGGCTGTGGAGCAAGGCCATCCCCGCCGAGCAGTTCGAAAGCCTCACCGTTCCCAGCGCCGCGGTCACCGAGTCCCTGGGCCGGATGCTGAACGCCTCCTGATCCCGGGCCCCGTCGCCATCGACAATGGCGCCACGACAGGTGCCCATCCCCCGTGCATTTCCAGGACATCATTGCGACCCTGAACCGCTTCTGGGCCGACCAGGGCTGCCTGATCCTGCAGCCCTACGACACCGAGAAGGGCGCCGGCACGATGAGTCCCCACACGGTGCTGCGGGCGATTGGCCCCGAGCCCTGGGCGGTGGCCTACCCCGAGCCCTGCCGCCGCCCCACCGATGGCCGCTACGGCGATAACCCCAACCGGGCCCAGCACTATTTCCAATACCAGGTGCTGATCAAGCCCAGCCCTGATGGCATCCAGGAGACCTACCTGGCCTCGCTCGAGGCTCTCGGCATCCGGGCCCGCGACCACGACATCCGCTTCGTGGAAGACAACTGGGAATCCCCCACCCTCGGCGCCTGGGGCGTGGGCTGGGAGGTGTGGCTCGATGGCATGGAAGTCACCCAGTTCACCTACTTCCAGCAGTGCGGCGGCATCGACTGCCGGCCGGTTTCGATTGAGATCACCTACGGCCTCGAGCGGCTGGCGATGTATCTGCAGGACGTGGAGAGCATCTGGGATCTCTCCTGGGATGGCAACCGCTCCTACGGCGACATCTGGCTGCCCTTTGAAAAGGGCCAGTGCACCTACAACTTCGAGGCGTCCAATCCGGAGCGGCTCAAGCAGCTGTTCGCCATCTATGAGGCCGAGGCTGCCGATCTGGTGGCGGCCAAGCTGCCTGCCCCGGCCCTGGATTTCGTGCTCAAGTGCAGCCACACCTTCAACCTGTTGGAGGCCCGCGGCGTGATCTCCGTCACTGAGCGCACCGCCACCATCGGCCGCATCCGCCACCTGGCCCGTCAGGTGGCTGAGGCCTGGCTGGCCGAGCGCGAGGCCCTGGGCTTTCCGCTGCTGGCCCAGCCGCCGGTGGCGGCCCCAGCCCCAGCGGCTCTGTGAAACGCCTGCTGCAAAGGACGCTGCTGGTGGTGGTGTTGGCCGGCGGCAGCTTTCAGCTGGGCCGGCTCAGTGAGCGGGCCGTCTGGCCCTGCCGTCTGCGGCCTGTCGCCCGGTTGGTGGCGCCCTTGCTGGGGCAGCAGATGCCCAGCCGGGAGCTGTGCGACCTGTTGTTGAAGATCCCCCGCCTCTAGGGGCGTGGGAACCCTGAGGGGTCCCGGCGCGGAGTGGGTGGTTGGCCGAACAAGGGGGTGCGGTTCGGCGTGGCTGGCTGGCCTGGCTCTGGGCTGGGGTGCTGGCCCTGCTGCTGCTGCGGGTGGCGCTGGTGGCCTTCACCCCGGCAGCGCCCGCCGCCGGCGATCCGGTGTTCCGGTTGCAGGCGGCCAGCCAGCTCCCCCTGGAGGTGGAACTGCGGGGGCGGCTGCTGGCTGATCCGCTGGCCAGCGGCGGCACCGGGTTCCCCTGTCGGGCCCTGATGGAGTTGCCCGTGGGTCGCACCGAACTGCGCTTCCCGGCCTGTCCGCCGCTTCAGGAGGGCTGGCGGCTGCGGGTGTGGGGTCGCCTGCGCCGGCCCCAGGAGTCGCCCCATCCGCTGCTGGCGGCCCCCGCCGCGCGACTGGCCCGCCAGGGGGCCTTCACCCAGCTGCAGGTGCAGGAGTTCGAGGTGCTGCAACGGCCGGCTACGCCGGTGGCGGACCTGCGTCGGCGCATGGCCCAGGCCCTGTTGCGGCAGGCCGGCCCCGACCGCGGCGGGGTGCTCGCCGCCCTGGTGCTCGGCAGTGCGGTGGTGCCGGTGCCGGCGGAGCTGCGCGAGGCCTTCCGGGCGTCGGGCCTCTCCCATGCCTTGGCGGCCTCGGGCTTTCACCTGTCGGTGCTGCTGGGCGTGGTGCTGCCCCTCGGCAGGGGCTTGCCGCGCCTGGGTCGGTTGGGACTGGCCGCAGCGGCGATGGCCCTGTTTGTGCTGCTGGCCGGCCCCCAGCCTTCCGTGCTGCGCGCCGTGTTGATGGGGGCGCTGGCGCTGGCGGTGGTGGAGAGCGGCCACCGCAGCCGGCCTTTGGGGATCCTGCTGGCCAGTGCGCTGGCCCTGCTGCTGGCGCGGCCCGACTGGCTGCTGGATGTGGGCTTCCAACTCAGCGTGGTGGCCACCGCTGCCCTGGTGATCTCAGCCCGCCCGCTCGAACTGGCTCTGTGCCGCTGGCTGCCCGGCTGGCTGGCGGCGGCCACCGCGGTGCCCCTGGCGGCCTCGCTGTACACCCTGCCGCTGCAGCTGCTGCACTTCGGCGTGGTGCCGCTCTATGCGGTGCCCGCCAACCTGGTGGTGGCTCCCCTGCTGACGCCCCTCACCCTGGGGGCGATGGCCCTGGCCGTGCTGGCGGTGTTGCTCCCGCCGCTGCTGCCCCTGGCCACGGTGCCCGTCGACTGGCTGTGCCGTGGGCTGGTGCTGGTGGTGAAGGCCTTTGCGGCCCTGCCCATGGCCCAGTGGCAACTGGGGCGCCCAGCGCCCTGGTTGGTGCTGTTGCTCAGCCTGGCTGTGTTCGGCCTGGCGGTGCCGAACCTGGCCCGGCGCTGGCGGGTGCTTGGCCTGGGGCTGCTGGCCCTGGCGACGGCCCTCCATCTCAGCCTGCTGGGCGCCGACCAGCTGTTGTTGGTGCACCAGGGGCGGCTGGATCTGCTGGTGGCGCGGCACCAGGGCCGGGCGGCGCTGGTGAGCGGCTCCGCCGATGGCTTCAGCTGCAGCCAGGCGGGCCAGTTGGCCAAGGGGCTGGGGGTGCAGCGCTTCGACTGGGCCCTGCTGCTCGATCCAGTGGCGCCGGAGCAGCCCGCCTGCTGGCAGGGCCAGGCTGGGTTGGTGCTGGCCAGTGCGGATGGCAGCCTGCCGCTTCACCCCGGCCAGCGCCTGGCCAGCCGCGGCCTCAGTGCCACCCCCGTGGCGATCGAGAGCCGGGCCATGCAGCTGCAGCTGGGCCCGTGGCGTTGGCTGCTGCTGCCCGATCGCCAGGCGCTCTGGGCCTGGCAGCAGCAAGCTGGGGGGCAGCAGCCTCGAGCTCAGCAGCGGTTGGATGGGGTGTGGCTGGGCTTCCGGCCATCGGCGCGGGAGCGCACCCAGCTGCGCGGCCTGGGCGCCCAACGGGTGTGGCTGAGCGGTGCCAGCCCACCGGGGTGGCCGTCGTCCTGGGCGGCCAGCGGCCCCAGTGGATCCCTGCAGGCGGTGCGGGGCTGATCGATCCTTAAAGTGCCATGGGCCTGTGGGCCCTTGGAGAGGTGGCTGAGTGGTCGAAAGCGAACGACTCGAAATCGTTTGAAGGGCAACCTTCCGTGGGTTCGAATCCCACCCTCTCCGTTTTGAGAAGGTCCCCAGGAGGCCACCCGAGTGTCCCCTCGCCCTGAGGCTGTGGGGGCGTTGGTGCTGCGCGGTGCGGGCTGGAGCAGAACCATCAGCAGGTTCATCGCGCGATGCCACCGCATTTTTTGATGCGATTTTCGTATGGCTTCCCTATGCGAAAATCGCATAGGGAAGGGTGGAATTGTGGGGGGCTAAGTTGATCGTGCAGTCGGAGTCCCTGTGGTTGTATCCATAGATTCTCTCGCTTGCCTGGATTATTTGATCTGGTTGCGTTCCGGATCTGCAGCAGCAGGCCGTTTGGGCCTCACCCAGCCAACCGTGTCCCGAAATGTGTCTCGGGTTTCGGAGGTTTTTGGCATTGAGCTTGTGAAGCCCAATGGCGAATGGGAGTTGGTTGGCGATACGACGTTGCTGAACTTGGAGAGATCTGTTCACCAGCGGTATCGCTGGTTTCATGGGCTTCCTTTGCGAATTGAGGCCCAGTACTACTCAGGCCCTCTGTTTTGCGACAGCCTTCTCAGCGGCTGGCATGTTGGCAACTTTGATTTCTTAGAGGTCCATACCCCGCTCAAGCATTTGCGTGAAGGGGTGATTGATGCCTGGATCGGGTGTTACCCCGATGTTCCTGGCGATGACGATGGCGACCTGATGTGTTTCCATCTCACGCGCCTGCCTGTTCACTTGGTGGTTGCTCGGGACCATCCGTTGCTTGATCTGGGCGATTCGGTTGCTTTGGAGGATGTCAAGCGCTATCCCTCATTGGCGCTTCCTGATCATGCTTTCCCGAAGGTTCAGGAAATTTTGCAGGGGTTGGGTCTTTGGAATCTCCCGCTCAATGTTCAACGCTACAGAGATAATTGGCAAGAGAAGATCCCTTCTGCGCTTGCTGTCAGTTACGCAACGTCTTTCTCCATGCATCTCTTTCGGACTCCTCAGGTTGTGCTGCCGGTTCAGATACCCCTTGAGGTTGGCGATACGTTGATCGTTCGCCGTGATTATGTCGATCACCCGCGTTTCATCGAGCTTCGTGGCTACCTCAAGGAAAAGTAGCTTGAGCTGGCTCGGCGGTTTGGCGATGTTCGGGTCCTTTGAGTGCCCCCAGTCAGCTGCTGGCAGCGCTTGCCAGTGGTCTGCGCTGAATGCGACCACTCCACCCTGGCGCTCCGGGATGGCGGTGGTTTTCCTGGGTCTTGAGCCACCACCTTGACCCGGATGTCCCTGATTCCCCGCTGGCGTTACATGACGGATGAAGCGAAGGCGCTGACCCAGCGCACTGCTGTGTCGGCTCTGGTCGTGCTGGTGGTGTTGCTGGTTTTCAGGGCCCTGCTGCCTTGGGTGCTGCTGGCCCTGGTTGGCTGGTGGGTCTGGAAAGCCGTCCGCAAGTGAACCCCGCCATTCAGCCCAAGGGCTGCCCACACCACGATTGCACTGTGATTAAGCGCCACTGCATACGATGACGTTTACGCTCAAAATCCACGACGGCTGGGGAATCGTGGACGTCGGTCATTTCCAGACGCTGGAGGACGCAAGGGGAGCGTTCGCTTCGCTCTGTCAGGATCCTTGGTACACGAGCGATGGAACGGTCAAGGGTGTCGAATTGGTGGAGGAGAGAGAACAGGGGGAGGGCATCCGGATCGATTGGTTTGCCTTCAAGTGATCCTGTTGGTTGCCTATGCAACCAGCTCATTCCCTTTCTTCAAGAGTGTGGTTGCTAATTAGTAGTTGTCGCCGTATTTGACCTCGGTGGTTGCATTCATCAGCTCCACGGTGGTTTGGTAGCCCTGGGCCACGGTGATTTCGTGTTGGATGCCGATGTCCCTCAGGGCGTCGACGTCAAATTGGGGAGCAGTGATCCAGCTGAATCCTTTGCCAAAGGTGTTGTCAGGATTCACCACGTACCAATGGCAGGCGGTATCGGGAACGGTCACCGAGCACTTGGTCCAGTCGTTGTCCCACTGCGGAACCTGCACGAAGGACAGGGCTGCAAAAAGAAAACTGAAAATATGAATCACGGGGCTCGCTTTTAAAATCTTTACAATCATAGCTTATTTCCGGCGACTCCGCGTCTGAGTTGGGGCGGTCAGGGTTTTTGTCTGTGAAGTCCTATGAAGGGGCTGCGCGCTCGCCAGCGGCTTCCCATACGTTCTCCAGACCGTTTTCGACCTCTGCGTCTCACCGATGGCCCTGCCCCTGCTGGCGACCAAGCCCCTCACCAACAATGCCCGGGTGGCCAACTTCATGCCCGGCACCGAGGAGAACCCCCGTCAGTCGGTCGATTGCAACGCCCGGATCGAGCAGGCCTACCGCCAGATCTTTTTTCACGCCTTCAAGGTGGATCGGGAGGTCGTGCTGGAGTCCCAGCTGCGCACCGGTCAGATCAGCACCCGTCAGTTCATCCGCGGCCTGCTGCTCTCCGACAAGTTCCGCAACGACTTCTACCGCTGCAACAGCAACTATCGGGTGGTCGAGCAGGTGGTTGGCCGTGTGTTGGGGCGTCCGGTGCATGGGGATGCCGAGCGCATCGCCTGGTCGATCGTGATCGCTGAGCAGGGCTTGCCCGGTTTTGTGGATGCCCTGCTCGATTCCGACGAATACCTGCAGGCCTTTGGCGACGACCAGGTTCCCTACCAGCGCTCCCGGGTGTTGGCGGGCCAAGCGGTGGGCGAGCGTCCGTTCAACCAGCAGGCCCCGCGCTACGACAGCTACTGGCGCGAGATGACGGCTCGGCGTGCCCCCGCGGGGGATGGGGCCTCCAGCTGGTCCCCCACCTGGGTGCAGGGCCAGCCGCCGGCCTGGGCCCAGCGGGTTTGGTATGGCTTCATCGCCATCGGTTCGCTCGAGTTGGCTCGGGTGTTGTTGGCCACGGTGGGGGCCATGCTCAGCACCGCAGCCCAGGGCTAGCCCGAGGCAGGTTGCGCCTCAATCGAGAAACGCGTACGTGATGCGCAGGCTGCTGCTCACGTACTCGTGCCGGTAGCCGCCTTCATAGGCGGTGCCGCGGTAGTAGGCCGGCAGGCCCTTGGGATGGCCCGGTGGCGTGAAGATCTTGGCGTCGCAGGTTCGCACCGGTCCGTTCTGCTTGCAGCTGGTTTCATTGCGCAGCACCTCCACCACGGTGTGGTCGGCAAACACGATCCGGGCCAACTCCTGTTGCCCTGTGGTGGCGCCAGCCACCTGGGTGATGGCGCAGAAGTCCTTTTTGCCGTTGCGCCAGCAGTTGGGGGAGTATTGGGCCTGGGCCGCTGTGCCGTGAAGCAGCAGCTCCAGGGCCGCCAGGGTGCATACGGCAGCCGTTGCCCGTCTCCCCCGTTGGGCCAGAGAATCAGGGTTTGGTGGTCTGTGCATCGCGCCTGGTGCCCGTTCTGGCCCGGACGGTACCTTCAGCGGGTGAGCGATGCCAATGGGCTGGAGTGGATGCGTGCCCTGGTTTGTGAAGCTGGAAACCGGTGTGGTGGCCAAGCCGCAGTTTGATGCGGTGATCCCGGCCCATCTCGCCTGGCTGGCGGAGTTGGAGCGCTGCGGCCATGAGCCCCGCAGTGGCTATTGGGCTGATCGGGTGGGCCGCAGCGGCGATGGGGCCGGGGGCATGTTGTTGTTCCGCGCCGGCGACTGGGCCGAAGCCGAAGCCCTGATCCGCACCGATCCGCTGATCCTGCAGGGATGCGTGACCTGGACCCTGCACGAATGGGCCGTGGTCTTCCCGCGCACCGGGCCTGCGGATCAGCTGTGAAACAGCAGCACCAAGCCCGAGTTGAGTTGGTGGAATTCCCGTTCTTCGCGGCTCAGGTCGAGCCCCACCTGCAGGCCTTCCTTGAGGGCATCCTCAAAGGGCGGTGAGCTGGGGGCTGCGCCGGCTTGCCACAGCGCCGCGATGCCCACCGGCGTGGCGTGCCAGCGGAAGCAGGGGGTTAAGCCGATTTCCGGCTCCCGCAGGGCATCTTCGAGCAGCTCGCGAATTGGCATGGGCGCAAGGGGCGTGCCTGCAGCTTCGGCAGGCCACCCCGGCCGGGCAATCAGCTGAGAGTTTTCGTGATGAAGCAGGCCAGCAGGGCCTCCGGCAGGGCGGTGACGGCCAGCCAGAGCCATTCCAGCCTGCGGCTGAGCTGGAGCATGCGCAGCACGGCTGCCCGATCGGCCGGGGGAAGGCCTGCCGCGAGCAGCGGTTTGTCGCGCACCTGGGTGCCGTAGCGGTTGCTGCCCCCCAGCTGGACGCCGCAGGCATGGGCATAGGCGGCCTGGGACACCCCCGCATTGGGGGAGGGATCGGCGGCCCCATCCCGCAGGGCTGCGCTGAGGAGTGGGAGGCAGCGCCGTCCTTTCCCGGCCACCAGCGGCAGGCTGAGGGCCACCAGGCGACAGGGCAGCCACACCAGCAGATCGTCGAGGCGGGCACCGGCGGTGCCGAGCCAGCGCAGGCGCCCCTGGCGGTAGCCCAGCATCGAATCGAGGGTGCTGCTGGCTTTGAAGCCCCAGGCCAGGGCCAGCGGACCGGGCAGGGCGGGGTTCAGGGTCCAGAGCCCTGCCCCCACCAGCATCCAGAACAGCGGCGCAAACAAGCCATCCACCGCGTTTTCGCTGGCGGTTTCGGCGGCCGCCCGCAGAATCTCCGGAGCCTCAAGATCGGTGGTGTCCCGACCCACGATCCAGGCCAGGGCCTGGCGGGCGGCGCTCAGGCTCTCGGGATCCTGGAGGGCGTGGGATGGGGAGGTTGGCGGGCCGGCCGGTGGGAGCACGCGCAGCACCTGCTCCACCGCCTGCTCCAGGCTGCGGCCGGCCAGGGCGCTGGCCAGGGCGATCGTGGATGTAAGCAGCCCGGCGCCCGCCAGCAGCGGGCCCTGCCGGGCCAGCACCCGCACCAACTGCTCGAGACCCCAGCCCGCCAGGCCACTGCCGCCCACCAGGAGCAGGGTGATCAGCCCACCGGCGAGCCGCAGCTTCCAGGGGGCATCACCCGCCCAGGCTTCGGCCAGCCGGCGTAGGACCGTGATCCACCAGCCCATCACCACCACCGGGTGGAGGCACCAACGGGGGTCCCCCACCAGTCGATCGAGGCCGCAGGCGGCCAGCACCAGCAGCCAGGGCCAGGGGCTCAGGCTGCCTTGAGCCAGCTGAACATCGAGCGCAGGCCCTTGCCCACCTGCTCGATCGGGTGCTGGGCATCCCGCTCGCGGATCTTGGCCATCTCGGGCTTGCCGGCGTCACACTCGGCCACGAAGTTGCGGGCGAAGGTGCCGTCCTGGATGTCGGCCAGGATGCGCTTCATCTCTGCCTTGGTGTCGGCCGTGATCAGGCGCGGGCCGCTCACGTAGTCGCCGTACTCGGCGGTGTTGGAGATCGAATCGCGCATGGCGGTGAGGCCGCCCTTCACCATCAGATCCACGATCAGCTTCACTTCGTGCAGGCACTCGAAGTAGGCCAGCTCGGGCTGATAACCGGCTTCCACCAGGGTTTCGAAGCCGGCCTTCACCAGCTCGGAGAGGCCGCCACACAGCACGGCCTGCTCGCCGAACAGGTCGGTTTCAGTCTCTTCCTTGAAGTTGGTTTCGAGGATGCCGGCGCGGGTGCCGCCGATGCCCTTGGCGTAGGCCATGGCTAGGCCGCGGGCGTTGCCGCTGGCGTCCTGGTGGATGGCGAACAGGGCCGGCACGCCCATGCCGTTCTGGTATTCCCAGCGCACGGTGTGGCCGGGGCCCTTGGGGGCGATCATCACCACATCCACATCGGCGGGGGGCTTGATCAGCTCGAAGCGGATGTTGAAGCCGTGGGCAAAGCTCAGCACCTTGCCGGCGCTCAGGTGCGGTGCAATTTCCTTGTCGTAGACGGCCTTCTGGAACTCATCGGGCAACAGCACCATGATCCAGTCGGCCTTGGCGCAGGCGTCGCTGACGCTCAACACTTCCAGGCCGTCGGCCTTGGCCTTCTCGGCCGAGCGGCTGCCCTCGTAGAGGCCCACCACCACGTTGACGCCACTGTCCTTGAGGTTGAGGGCGTGGGCATGGCCCTGGCTGCCGTAGCCGATGATGGCCACCGTCTTGCCGTTCAGCAGCGAGAGATCGGCGTCGGAGTCGTAGTAGAGCTTGGCCATCGAGGCGTCGGGGCTGGGCAGGGCAAGATGCGAGCTTACGCAAGCGCCCTTCAGCAGCCGCTCAGGCCTCGCTGGGGTGGGCGATCACCCGGTCAATCAGGCCGTACTCCTTGGCCTCGGCGGCACTGAGGAAGTAGTCGCGGTCCGTGTCCTTCTCGATCTTCTCGAAGGTCTGGCCGGTCATGTCCGCCATGGAGTGGTTGAGCATGTCCTTGATGCGCAGGATCTCCTTGGCCTCGATCTCGATGTCACTGGCCTGGCGCTGGCTGGTGCCGCCCAGGGGCTGGTGGATCATGATCCGGCTGTGGGGCAGCGCCAGCCGTTTGCCCTTGGTGCCGGCCCCCAGCAGGAAGGCGCCCATGGAGGCCGCCAGGCCCACGCAGATGGTCACCACGTCACTCTTGACGTACTGCATCGTGTCGTAGATCGCCAGGCCGGCGGTCACCGACCCCCCGGGGGAGTTGATGTACAGGTAGATGGGCTTGGAGTTGTCCTCGGAATCCAGATAGAGCATCTGGGCCACCAGCGCATTGGCCACCGCATCGTTCACCTCCGAGCCGAGGAACAGGATCCGTTCCACGCCCAGCCGCGTGTAGATGTCAACCCAGCGCTCGTACTGGCTGCCGGGGAGGCGGTAGGGAACGCTGGGGGTGCCGATGGGCATGGGTTTGGTTGGGGTGGTCGGGGGAACGCGGGATGGCTGGCGTAGGGCGGGGGCCTGGCGGGGGCTCAGCCCAGGCCGGCCGCGGCTGGGGGCGGGGCGGGCAGGTCTTTCTGGCTGGTGAGCACCCGGTCGATCAGGCCGTACTCCTTGGCCTCCTCGGCGGTGAAGTAGGTCATCCGGTCGGAGTCGCGGGAGAGCTGTTCCACCGTTTTGCCGGTGTTGATCGACAGCATCTCCATCAGCGTGCGCTTGTTGTGCAGCACCTCTTGGGCCCGGATCTGGATGTCGGTGGCCTGGCCGCGGGCGCCACTGCGGGGCTGGTGCAGCACGATCGAGGCGTGGGGCAGGGCGGCCCGGTGGCCCTTGGTGCCGGCGCTGAGAATCATGGCCGCGGTGCCCATGGCCTGGCCGATGCAGATGGTGTGCACGGGCGGCTTCACGTAGCTGATCGTGTCGGCAATGGCGAAAGCTTCGGTCTCAAAGCCCACCGCATCCCCCGAGTACCAGCTGGTGCCCGTGGAGTTGATGTAGAAGAAAATGGGCTTATCCGGGTTGTCAAACTCCAGATAGAGCAGCTGGGCAATGATCAGCTCGGTGACGTCAATGCCCATCTGGCGCTTGGCGTCGTCGTCGCTGAACAGGGGCAGGCCCAGGTAGACGATCCGCTCCTTCAGCAGCAGGCTCGGCAGATCGGGCGGCGGCGTGCGCATGACCGCGGAATCGCCGTAGTAGGGGGCTGACACCGACATCCGCGGTTGATGGGAAGCACGTTTGCGGAGCCTAGCGGGGGCCGCCGGCCTGCGGATTCGCCGAGCCTGGATTGGTGGGGCCCGCTTTGGGCCGGTTCCGCTCGCTCCGGCTCTTGCGCTTGGCGGCTTCGGCGCCCTCGCCGGCCCCGTTTTCGGCGGCCTGGCCATCGCTGCGGGCAAACACGATCCGGCCTGTGGGGTTCTGCAGCGCTCCGGTGACCACCACCGGCAGGCGCTCGCCGATGCGCCCCTTGGCCCCTTCCACCACCACCATCGTGCCGTCGTCGAGGTAGCCCACGCCCTGGTCGGCCTCCTTGCCGTCGCGGGCGATCTTGAGCAGCAGCTCGTCGCCGGGCTGCACCTCGGGTCGCAGGGCGATCACCAGCTCGCTTAGGTTGAGCACCTGCAGCGCTTTCACTTCGGCCACCTTGGCCAGGTTGTAGTCGGCGGTGAGCAGGGTGCCGCCGGTGTCGGCGGTGAGCAGCAGCAGCTTGTCGTCGACGCCGTTGCCCTCGTAGCGGGTGCTGTTCACCACCAGCCGGCGGCCGTACTGCTCGCGCAGTTCGCTGAGCAGCTTCAGACCGCGGCGGCCCCGGCCGCGCTTCTCGGCATTGGCCGAGTCGGCCAGGGCCTGGAGCTCATCGATCACGCTTTGGGCCACGATCACCTGGCCCTCCAGCAGCCCCGAGTCGAGCAGACCGCGGATGCGGCCGTCGATGATCACGCTGGTGTCGAGGATCTTGGCGCTGGCCGGCATCAGCACCCCATCGGCCACCAACAGGGCTTCGGTGCTGGTGGGGTTGAACAGGCGCAGCAGGGTGCGGCCGTGCACCTCCGCCAGGTTGTAGCCGGACACCCCGAAGAACACGTTGCTGAGCACCGCCGCCAGCGGTTTGACGAACACCACCTCCCAGGGCAGGGGCAGCAGCAGGATCGGGGCGAGCAGCAGGTTGGCCACCAGCAGGCCCAGGATCAGACCCACGGCCCGGCTCACCAGCAGGTCGGTGGGCATGGAGCGCACCTGGGCCATCAGGCGCTTGCGCAGCTGGCCAAAGAAGAAGCCCGCCAGCAGGCCGAAGAAGGCGCCGAAGCCCCCCAGCACGGTGCGCAGTCCTTCCGGGTTGTCCACCTGCAGCAGCAGGGGCTCGGGCAGCAGGTCGACCCCGAGCCAGCCGGCCGCCGCCCCGGAGATCAGAAACAGGATCAGGATGAGGGAGTCCACCATTCCCGTCTTGTGTGGCTGCCCATCCGTTCAGGCTCGCAGCATGCCTGATTTCGCCGCCGTTGGCCTGAAGGGGTTCCCGCACTTCACGATGTGTGTGCCGCCCCGCAGCGCCTATCTCCACATTCCCTTCTGCCATCGGCGCTGCTTCTACTGCGATTTCCCGGTGGTGCCCCTGGGCGACCGGGCCGGCGGGGAGCCGGGCGAGCCGGGTTCCGCCTCGATCGCGGCCTACCTGGCCCTGCTGGAGCAGGAGATTGCCGCCTCCCCGCCTGGCCCCCCCCTGGCCACGGTGTATTTCGGGGGTGGCACCCCCTCCCTGCTGACGCCGGATCAGGTGGGGGCCCTGCTGCAGGCCCTGCGCCAGCGCTTCGGCCTGGCTCCCGGCGCCGAGATCAGCCTGGAGCTGGATCCGGCCAGCTTCGATCAGGACCGTCTGGCCGGGTACCTGGGGGCCGGGGTGACCCGGGTGAGCCTGGGGGGCCAGAGCTTTGATGACGCCGTGTTGGCGAGCCTGGGGCGCCGTCACTGCGGCGCCGACCTCCAGGAGGCCGCCGGCTGGCTGGGGGAGGCCTGGCACCGCGGCCAGCTGGCCAGCTGGAGTCTGGATCTGATCCAGGGGCTGCCGGGGCCGGCTGGCTTGGGCTCGACTGCGTCGGAACAGGCCCTGGGGGCCTGGCGCCAGCAGCTGGGCCAGGCGATCGCCCTGGCGCCACCCCATCTCTCCGTCTACGACCTCACGCTCGAGCCCGGCACGGTGTTTGCCCGCCGCCACGAGCGCGGCCAGCTGGAGTTGCCCGATGCCGATCTGGGCGCCGACCTGATGGAGCTCACCTGGGCCGAGCTCAGCGCCGCCGGCTACGGCCACTACGAGATTTCCAACTACGCCCTGCCCGGCCACGCCTCCCGCCACAACCGCGTCTACTGGAGCGGCGCCGGCTGGTGGGGCTTCGGCATGGGGGCCACCTCTGCCCCCTGGGGGGAGCGCCTCGCCCGGCCCCGCACCCGCGACGGCTACGCCCTCTGGCTGGCTGGGCTGCACCAGGATCCCCAGCCGCAGCACGGGGGGATGGGCATGCCCCTCGATGAGCGGTTGCTGGTGGGCCTGCGCCGCCGCGAGGGGGTGCACCTGCCCCGGCTGTTGGCGCAGGCGGGCTGGGATGGGGCGTCGCAGCAGCGCTGCCTGGAGGAGCTGCGCCGGCGGCTGGAGCCCTGGTGCGGCGAGGGGTTGCTGCGGATCGAGGGACCCCGCTGGCGGCTCAGCGATCCCGCCGGGCTGGCCCTCAGCAATGGGGTGCTGCGGGAGCTGCTGGCCTGGTGGCAGGAGCAGCCGCAGGCCCCTGGCTGGGATGGCGCTGGCCCGCGATCCAGCGGCGCAACGCCTCCACCCCCAGCGTCCGGCCCGCCAGCAGCGGCGGGCTGAAGGGGGGCTGGCGGGTGGTGAGGCCCAGCAGGTCGGCGGTGACGCGCACCTGGCCGTCGCAGCCGTCACCCGCCCCGATGCCGATCACCGGCAGGGTCAGCTCCTGTTGCAGGGCCGCGCCCAGGGCCTCGGGCACATGCTCCAGCACCAGGGCGAAGCAGCCCACGTCCTGCAGGGCCAGGGCCTGGCGCCGCAGCAGCTCCTGGCTGGCTTCGTCGTTGCCCTGGCGGCGGTAGCCCAGCCGGTGCACCGATTGGGGGGTGAGGCCGATGTGGCCCATCACCGGGATGCCGCTGCGCACCAGCCGGTCGATCACGGCCAGGGTTTCGGGCTCGGCGCCTTCGAGCTTCACGGCGGCGGCGGGGGTTTCCTTCAGCACCCGGCCGGCGGCGGCCACGGCGTCGTCGGCGCTGCACTGGTAGCTGAGGAAGGGCAGATCGCAGATCAGCAGCGGTTCCTGGCCGGGGGAGCAGCTGCTGGCCAGGCCCCGGGCGGCGGCGCGGGTGTGGTGCAGCATCTCGTCGAGGGTCACCGGCAGGGTGGTGGCATGGCCCAGCACCGTCATCGCCAGGGAATCGCCCACCAGCACCGCATCGGCTCCGGCCTCGGCCACCAGGGCTCCGGATAGGGCATCCCAGGCCGTGAGCACCGTGATGGGCAGTCCGGCCTGTTTGCGGCTCGCCAGGTCAGCGGGGCGCAGGGGCACTGGCGTCGGGGCGGGGGATGCCATTGCTAGCATCCAAACGACTCGGACCCATGCGGCTCCGACGCCCAAATCTGGTCAGAACCGGAAGGGAGCAGCCACACGGGATGCTCAGGGCAGGCGTGGACTCCGGGTCACCACCTTCAACCAGCCATCGCACCCAGACGGCTCAGCCAGGCTTCAGTCGCCGGTCTGGCTCTGACGGTTGAGCAGGAACGGGGGGATTTTGGCGCCGCGCTCTTCCTGGGGGCTGCTGAACAGCGTCGTGCCGGCGAAACTCACCGTGGTGCGCTCGCTCCGGTAGGGGGCGCCGCTTTCAAAGCCGGTGGCGATCACCGTCACGTGAATCTCGCCTTCGAGGCGCTCATCCACCACGGCGCCCACAATGATGTTGGCGTCCGGATCCACCACCTCGTAGATCACCTCTGACGCGGTGGTCATGTCCTCGAGGGTCATGTCCTTGCCGCCGCTGATGTTGATCACGCAGCCCTTGGCCCCATCGATGCGGGCCGACTCCAGCAGCGGGCTGCTCATCGCTGCCTGGGCCGCTTCGCTGGCCCGGGAGCGACCGGAGCCCACGCCGATCCCCAGCAGGGCGGTGCCGGCATCGGCCATCACCGAGCGCACGTCGGCAAAGTCCACATTGACCAGGCCGGGCTTGGTGATGATGTCACTGATGCCCTTGACGCCCATGCGCAGCACGTCGTCGGCGGCGCGGAAGGCTTCCTGCAGAGGAGCTCCGGCAATCGCATCGCGCAGCCGGTCGTTGGGGATCACAATCAGGGTGTCGACGCTTTCGGCCAGGCGGGCAATGCCCTCTTCCGCCTGGCGCAGCCGCTTGCGGCCCTCAAAGCCGAAGGGCTTGGTGACGATGCCCACGGTGAGGGCGCCCACTTCCTTGGCCACCTCGGCCAGGATCGGGGCGGCACCGGTGCCCGTGCCACCGCCCATGCCTGCGGCGATGAACACCAGGTCAGCGCCCTGGAGGGATTCCTGCAGTTCGGCCCTGGATTCCTCGGCGGCCTTCTGGCCGATCACGGGGTTGCCCCCGGCCCCGAGGCCGCGGGTGAGCTTCTGGCCGAGCTGGATGCGTTTCTGGGAGGCCGACTGCAGCAGGGCCTGGGCGTCCGTGTTGAGCACCCGATAGCCCACCCCCTGGAGGTCGGAGGCGATCATCCGGTTCACCGCATTGCTGCCGCCGCCGCCCACGCCAATCACTTCGATCCGGGCCGACTGGCTCGGAACAATGCCGCCCGAGCCAGCGCTGCCCGAGGGCTGCAGACCGTTGGACTGGGGGGTGCCGGATTGGGAGGAGCTCTGGGTCATAGCGGCATCGGGGGAAGCTGGGCTGTGAATCTGCGGCTGCATTATGTCGGCGATTGGAGCCCCTGGATTTGGGCAGTGTCCCACCTTTGCGGGATTCCTGGTGTGGCCCTTGCCGGATTGCTCACCGAGCCGCGACGGGGGGGGCTGCCGGCACGGGGAGGCCCAGTTCCGGCTGTTCGGGGTCACTGAGGTCGATCGACTGGAGTTGGCGACCCTTCACCCGGGCCGGGAGTTCCTGCTGCAGGTGGCTGAGCACCTCGAGCCGCCGCGCCAGTTGGCCATCCGGTGGGCCGAGGCGCACCTGGCCCAGACGGGTGCTTTGCAGCCAGAGGCTGCCGCCCGGTTCAAAGCGGATCTGGCGTAGGTCCGTGCCAAGTCGGTCGCGCTCCTCCAGCACCAGGGCCAGGGCAGGCCGGTAGCGGGGTTGCCAGCCCACCACCGTCAGGTTGGTGCTGGTTTTGGCGGCCACGCCCTGACCCTGGCGGCTGCTCATCCAGTGGCCCAGCCGGTCGACGTAGCCCGTTTCGATGCCTTGGGAGGTGCGTCGCTGGGCCCGGGCCACCGCCTGGCGGTCCACCAGTTCCACCCGCAGCCGCGGCGGCGCCATCAACCGACTCACCTGCACCTGCTCCACCGGCAGGGCCCCGGCGATGGCCTCGGCGATCCGCCTGGGCTGGAGGCCCAGCAGTGGCTGGGGAAAGGTGATCTGGGCGGCCTGCACCACCTGCTCCGCTCCCACCTGCTGGCTGCCCACCACTTCCACCTGGTCGGGGCCGGTGAGCACCCAGCCCTGGCGCAATAGGCCATAGCCCAGGCCGCAGGACAGGCTGAGCAGCACCACCAGGCGCCAGAGGTTGCGCAGCCGTTCCCGGCGCCGCTGCTGCCGCAGCACACGCCGGCGCTCCGAGCCGGGTGGGGCGGGGGTCAAACTCACCACGGCACGCTCACAGCTCGCAGCGGGAGCGGGACATCAGTTCGTCGATCCAGCGCCGGGCCCGCTCCGCATCGGCGAAGGGCAGATCCTTCTGGTCGCCCCCTCCCACCAGCCGCAGCCGGCAGGCCCCCTGGCTCTCCTCCGTGAGCGGCGCTTCGCCGGAATGCAGGGACAGCAGCTCCACCAGCTCGAGCTGCTTGATCACAAAGGACCCCTGCTCCTGGAGCTGGCCGGCCTCGAAGGTGCACCAGGTGAGCAGGCCATCCACCAGCCGGGCCGCTCCACAGCTGTCGAGCTTGGCGAGCTCCGAGCCTTCGGCCCATTCCCGGAACAGGTGTTGGCGCCGCCGCTCCAGCCAGCCCAGGGCGGTGAGCAGCACGAACACCAGAAGCAGTGGAAGCCACAGCAGCCCGTGACTCATGCCGAAGGGCCTCCCAGGAGTGATGCCTGGTGCCATTCTCGGGCCCCTTCCAGCATTTCGCGCACCAAGATCGGCAGGGGCACACCGGAGGCAGCCCACAGCATGGGGTACATGCTCTGGCTGGTGAAGCCCGGCAGGGTGTTGATCTCATTGAGCCAGAGCTCGCCACTGGCCTCGCTGTAGAAAAAATCCACCCGGGAGAGCCCCATGGCGGCCACCGCCTCACAGGCCTGGATCGCCATGGCCCGGGCCCGCTGGGCGATCGCTTCGGGCACCACCGCAGGGATCACGGTGTGGCTTTTGCCCTCGCTGTATTTGGTCTCGTAGTCGTACCAGTCGGCGTCGAAACAGATTTCCCCCAGCACGGAGGCCTGCAGGGGTTGGTGGCCGCCGCCGCGCACGGCGCACTCCAGTTCCCGGGCCGTCACCCCCTGTTCGATCACCAGCCGCGGATCCAGGGCGGCGGCGGCCTGCAGACCCGCCAGCAGGCTGGCCCGGTCGGTGGCCTTGCTGATTCCCACCGAGGAGCCCAGGTTGGCCGGTTTCACGAAGCAGGGATAGCCCAGCTCGGCCTCCAGCCGATCGAGCAGGGCATTGGGATCCTGGGCCACCTGGCTGGCGCTGGCGCAGGCGTAGGGCACCTGGGGCAAGCCCGCGGCGGCGAAGGCGGCCTTCATGGCCTGCTTGTCCATGCCCACGGCCGAGCCCAGCACACCCGAGCCCACAAAGGGCACCTGCATCAGGGTGAACAGCCCCTGGATCGTGCCGTCTTCGCCGTTGGGGCCGTGCAGCACCGGCAGCCAGATCGCCACCTCGAGAGCTCCGGCCGGGAAGCCGCGGAAGCCGGGCTCCGGTAGGGGCTGGGGCAGCTGCTCAGGCCGCACCGGGGTGCCCTGGGCCAGCACCGCTTCGGCCACGTCCGAGCCCCACCAGCGCCCGTCGGGATCGATGTAGAAGCAGCGCAGCGTGTAGCGCCCGGCGTTGTCGGCATGCCGCACGGCGGCGGCCACGGTGGCGGCCGAGCGGATCGAGACGGCGTGCTCGCCGGAGGCCCCCCCGAAGATCAGACCAACGGGAAGGGGGGAGCGGGTCATGCCGGCCGGAAGGGGCCCCAGGGGGCCAAAGCTCAGGTCAGTTTGCCGCTGAGGGAGAAGGCGCGCACCCCTTCGATTTGCACCGTCACCAGCTCCCCGGCCTCAATGGGGCGGCCATCGGCGCGCGGACCGGGGAAAAAGGTGAGTCGGTTGGTGCGGGTGCGGCCCATCACCTGCTGGGGATCCTTGGGATTGGTGCCCTCCACCAGGATCT
>NZ_JAGQBE010000025.1 GCF_024345475.1 Cyanobium sp. T1B-Tous | reverse complement strand
GCTCCGCTGATTCCAAGATCAGCTTCCCCACCCTCCCGAAACCCCCATGCCCCCATCCGCCCTGCCACCGATCGCCGGCCGTGAAGCCGAGATCCTGGCCCTGGTGCAGCACAACCGGCCCGTGACGCTGCCCGCTGGCCGCCGCGATCTGGCGCAGATTCACTCGGCCTTTGCCTGTGCGCTGCACATGCACCAGCCCACCATTCCGGCCGGTGTGAACGGGGAGCTGATCTCCCATCTGCAGTACATGGTGGAGCACCCCGGCGAGGGCGATAACCACAACGCCGAACCCTTCGCCCAGTGCTACCGGCGCCTGGCCGAGTTGATTCCCCAGCTGATCAGCGAGGGCTGTGATCCACGCATCATGCTGGATTATTCCGGCAATTTGCTCTGGGGGTTCGAGCAGATGGGCCGCGCCGACATCCTCGAGGCGCTGCGGTTTTTAGCCTGCGATCCCACCATGCAATCCCACGTGGAGTGGTTGGGAACGTTCTGGAGCCACGCGGTGGCCCCCTCCACGCCGATCCCCGATCTGAAGCTGCAGATCCTGGCCTGGCAGCAGCACTTTGCGGCCCTGTTTGGCGAGGCGGCGCTGCAGCGGGTGAAGGGCTTCTCGCCGCCGGAGATGCACCTGCCCAACCACCCCGACACCCTCTACGAATTCGTGAAGGCCCTGAAGGAGTGCGGCTACCGCTGGCTGCTGGTGCAGGAACACAGCGTCGAGAATCTCGATGGCTCCGGCCTCAGCCACACGCAGAATTACATCCCCAATCAGCTGGTGGCACGCAACTCCAGTGGCGAGACGGTGAGCATCACCGCCCTGATCAAAACCCAGGGCTCCGACACCAAGCTGGTGGGCCAGATGCAGCCCTGCTACGAGGCCCTCAGCCTGGGGCGAATGGCGCTGGCTGACACCACCATTCCCGCCCTGGTGTCCCAGATCGCCGACGGCGAAAACGGCGGCGTGATGATGAACGAATTCCCCCAGGCCTTTCTCCAGGCCCATCGCAAGCTGGCCGGCGAAGGCGGGCGTGAAGGGGGCGGAACCGTGGCCCTCAATGGCACGGAATACCTCGAGCTGTTGGACGCGGCGGGTGTGGCCCCTGGGGCCTACCCCCAGATTCAGGCGGTGCAGCAGCACAGGCTTTGGCACCAGGTTGCCCAGCAGAGCAGCGGCGCTGCCCTCACTCCGGAGTCGGTGCAGGCCGCCATCGGGGCGCTCCAGGCCAGCGATCCCTCCTTTTCAATGGCCGGCGCCTCCTGGACCAACAACCTCAGCTGGGTGGAGGGCTACGCCAACGTGCTCGAGCCGATGACCCGTCTCAGCGCGGCGTTTCACCAGCGCTTCGATGGCCCGGTGGCTGCTGACCCCGCCGTGACCCGCAGCGAGCCCTACCAGCAGGCCCTGCTCCACCTGCTCCTGCTGGAAACCAGCTGTTTCCGCTATTGGGGCCAGGGCACCTGGACCGATTACGCCGCCGAGATCCATCGGCGGGGCGAGGCGGCGTTGAACCCCTGACGAGCCCCGCTCTTGTTCGCTTGGACAGGGGGTGCACTGAAATCAGTTAGACACTTTCAACGTCCCTTCAATCCCCCATGCACGCCACCATCCGTCAATACGAGGTGAGCGGTGATCCCCACGCCGTCAGTCAGGCGATTCAGGACACGTTCATCCCCCAGCTCAAGGGTTTGCCGGGCTACGTCTCCTACATGTGGATCGATCCCAGCGCGGAGGGTGGTCGCATGCTGTCGGTGAGTGTCTTTGATACGCCGGAGCATGCGGAAGCTTCCAATGCTGTTGCAGCTGCCTGGGTGGCGTCCCACCCCCAGTTCCAGCTCCAACTGATCAACATCGAGGTGGGCCCGGTGGTCGCCCACGGTTAGGCGCCCAGCCGCTTCAGTTGCCGAAGAACTGGGGCTGGGCCACAGGAATCTCCACGTGCATCAGTTCCGCGCCTTGGAAACGCCCTCTGAAGCTGCTGATCACCGCTTGAATGCGCTGATCCTCAAGGGATCCCACCGGGCGCAGGATCACCACAACCCAGGTGGGTTGACGGCGAATGACGCCATCGGCCCCCCGCATCTGGCCGTTGGCCTGAACCACCGTGAGCCCATCGGGGAAGGCCGGAGTGATCACCTCGGCCAGGAAGGCCTCCCACGCGACCGGGGTGATCAGGGTTCCGTTGGCGAGCCTGGCTCCGAAATACAGCTCGGATTTGTGCCAGCCGCGCGCAGGGGCTGCCGTGGGCCTGGAGGCGCTGCTGCCGGTGGAGCCCGGGGCTCGACTTTCGGCCCGTCCCATCTCAGGACCCCAGGCCAGGCCGAGCAGCAGGGGCAGGGCCAGGTGGGCCAGGCGCAGGGACATCGCAGGCACGGTGGGGAGGGGGTTTGGCCCAGCCTAGGAACCGACGACCGTGGCCCCAGGTCCCCTGGGGGAGGCCTGAAGCTGCTCGAGAATCCTCAACACCGACGCCGCCGTGGGTTCAAGGCTGGTGTCGACGGTCACGTCGTAGGCGAGGCCATGGGCATGGCAGAGCTCATCACTGCGGCGGGCCAAGCCGAGGGGCCGCTCCTCCAGCCCACCATCGCCGCGGCCCGATTCCCGCTGTTCCAGCTCGGCCAGGGAACAGTGCACCCCCACCAGCACCACGCGGGCTCCGGAGGCCCGCAGTTGGGCGAGCACGTCCTCTTGCCACTCCTGCTCCTGCAGGAAGTGATCGATGATCAGGTTGGTGCCCAGGGCGAGGTGCTGGCCCCAGCTGCGGTGCAGCCCCGTCAACACTCGCCGCCCCAGAGGGTTGAGCTCCAGCCGCAGCCGGGGACTGCCGCCATGCTTGCCGGCGGCCTGGCTGTCATCCACGTACTCCCACGCCGCCCGGCCGTCGTGGGGCGCGCGCGAGATCAGGCGGTGGATGTCTCCGCCCTGCAGGGTCACCAGGCTCGACGGAAACAACCGGTCCGACAGGAGCAGGAGGATGTCATCGAAGGCCACGAGTCCAAAGGCCGCAGCAGGGTCGCCATCGCTGAGCTCCGTGAGGTGATCCTGAAGGGCCCGGCACAGGGTTGTCTTTCCCGATGAGCTGGGGCCATTGACCAGGATCGCTAGCGCTGCCGTCATCGCTTCCCCCCATCCAGCATCGGATTGGAGCCCATGTTGGCGAGCGGGTCACCTCTTCCTAGCCTGGCGGCCATGGTCAGCGCTGAGCCACTACCCCCCTGGCGGCCCCTGCTGCGGGGGGCCCGGGAGCGGGAGGGCCGCTCGCCCCAGGCCCGCTGGTTGCAGCTGGCCAGCGTGGCGGTCGATGGCACGCCGCGGCTGCGCACCTTGGTGTTCCGTGGCTGGGCCGCGGCCTCGGAGCTCGATCTGCTCACCGATGGCCGCAGTGCCAAGGTGGCCGAGCTGGGCCACCAGCCGGCGGTGGAGCTGGGTTGGCTCCTGCCCCGGGCCCGTTGCCAGTTCCGCCTGCGCGGCAGGCTGCTGATCCTGCCTGCAGAGCAGGAGGCCAGCGAGCGGCAGCGGCACTGGCAGGGCCTCACCCCGGAGGGTCGGGCCCTGTGGGGCTGGCCGGCACCGGGGGAGCCGCTCGAGGATGGGGCCTGCTTCCCCGCCGAACTCGGCGAGGAGCTGCCGATTCCTACCTGCTTCCGGCTGCTGCGCATTGGCCTGGAGCAGGTGGAGCTGTTGGAGCTCACGAACCACCCCCACCACCGCCGCCGCTGGTGCCGTGAGGACGGCTGGCTCGAGCAGCGTCTCAATCCCTGATCGCCCCCCTCTGATGCCCCACCACGCCGAGCGACCCACCAAGATCTGCCCCGTGTGCCAGCGCCCCTTCCAGTGGCGCAAAAAGTGGAAGGACGTTTGGGATGAGGTGCGGTATTGCTCGGAGCGCTGCCGCCGTCGGCGCCCTTCTGAACCAGGGGCAGCACAATCGTGAGCAACCACTCCGCCCCTGCGATGTCCGCCGCCCTCACCCCGCCCTTCAGCCAGGACAGCCTGCGGCAGCTGTTCACCAAGCCCTATGGGGCCCCGGCGCCCACGGCTGAGCAGTGGCGGCAGGCGTATGCCAACGATGTGCACTTCGAAGACCCCACCCAGAGCCGGGAGGGCGTCGAGGCCTACATCCTGGCCCAGCAGGGCCTGATGCAACGCTGCGACGACGTGTTTCTGGAGGCCGATGCGGTGGCGATCGACGGCGACACGGCCTTCGTGGAATGGCGCATGGGCCTGAAGATCAAGGGGATCGAATTTCTCTACCCCGGCACCAGTCGCCTGCGCTTCGGGGCCGACGGCCGCATCATGGACCACCGTGACTACTTCGATTTCGTGGGCCCCACCTTTGGGCCGGTGCCTCTGGTGGGCGGCTTCGTGCGCTGGCTTTACAAGCGCTTCGTGGCCTGATGGGCACCAGCACTCTGCGCCAGCTCAGCTGGGACGACTTCGACCGGGCCGTGCAGCACATTGCCGCCCGCTGCGCTGGGCGCCGTTTCACCGGCATCCATGGGATTCCCCGCGGGGGGCTGTGTCTGGCGGTGGCCCTGAGCCACCGGCTCGAGCTGCCGCTGTTGGCCGATGCCCGCCCGGGGTGCTTGCTGGTTGACGATGTCTACGAGACCGGCCTCACCCTCGAGGCCCATCGGCAGCTTCCCGACGCCCAAGCCGTGGTGTGGATCAGCAAGGCCGAGCCGCAGTGGTGGCTTGCGGTGGAGGTCACCAGCGCGGCGGATTGGATCGTCTTCCCATGGGAAGACCCGGAGGCGGCCGCCCGCGACGAACGGCTGTATCGGGCGTCCCGTGGAGGCTCCCCATGCTGACGCCACGCCCCACCGTTTATCTGGCCTCGCCTTACGGCTTCTCCGCCCATTGGCGCACGCGCTTGCTGCCCGATTTCATCGAGGCGCTTGAGAGCCTGGGGCTTGAGGTGTGGGAGCCCTTTGCCCGCAACGGCCAGGTGGATCTGGCCCAGGAGGGTTGGGCCTGGACGGTGGCCCAGGCCGATCTTCAGGACGTGCGCGATGCCGATGCGTTTCTCGCCATCGTGAACGGCACGCCTCCCGATGAGGGGGTGATGCTGGAGCTGGGGGCCGCCATTGCCCTGGGCAAGCCCACCTTCCTATTCCGCGACGACTTCCGCCGCTGCAGCGATTCGGAGGACTATCCCCTGAATCTGATGGTGTTCAGCGGCCTGCCCCGCACGGGCTGGCCCGACTACCTCTACGGCTCGATTGCCGAGCTGGCCGATCCCAGCAAGGCCCTGATGCGCTGGCTCCAGAGCCGGCAGCCTTAGATCGCTCTGCCGCAACCCTGTGTCGGCCCAACCCGCTCTGTTCGCTCCTGCTCCTCAGAACCGCCGGCTTGCAGCACTCTCGTGCTGGCGGCGACTTCTGCCGTGGCTGCTGGGCCTGCTCCTTGCCCTGGCTCCGCTGGCCGCCGCCGGCCAGTCCCGGTCCACGGGGACCGAACTGCAGGTGTTCGTGCGCCAGGGGTGCCCCCATTGCGCCCAGGCGGAGGCCTTTCTGCCCGTGCTCCGCCAACGGCACCCCGAGCTCGTGGTGTGGTTGCGGCCGCTCGACGCCGATCCCGCTGCCATCGATGATCTGCGGCGGGTCTCTGCCCAGGCCGGGATCCAGGTGCCGGGGGTGCCTACCTTCGTCCTCGGTGACGCGGTGCTGGTCGGATTTGACGGTCCGGCCGGCCGCGGCCAGGAGCTGCTGGACCTGCTGGATCGCGGCCTGGACGAACGTGGCCAGGAGGCTCGTCAGCTGCGCCCTGCGGGTGTGGTGCGGCTGGGGCCATTTGGATCCTTGGAGGTGGACCGACTGGGACTGCCGCTGTTCACCATCGCCCTGGGTCTGCTGGATGGTTTCAATCCCTGCGCGATGTGGGTGCTGTTGTTCTTGCTGTCCCTGCTGGTGCATTGGCGCGACCGCCGTCGTATGGCCCTGGTGGCGGGCACGTTTGTGCTGGTGAGCGGTGCGGTGTACTTCGCCTTCCTGGCCGCCTGGCTCAACCTGTTTCTGGTGCTGGGCTGGAGCAGGCCACTGCGCCTGGTGCTGGGGGGGATGGCCCTGCTGGTGGGGGGCGTGAATCTGCGCGACGCCTGGCGCGAGGGCGGTCGCTTCTCACTGTCCATCCCCGCTGCGGCCAAGCCCGGGCTCTATGCGCGTCTGCGCGGTGTGGTGCAGCAGCGTGCACTCCTGCCAGCCCTGCTGGCGGTGGCCGCCATGGCCGTGGTGGTGAATCTGGTGGAACTGCTCTGCACAGCAGGCCTGCCGGCGATCTACACCGCCGTACTGGCGCAGCAGAGCTTGGATCCCTTCGCCCATTACGCCTACCTGATGCTCTACATCCTCGGCTACATCGCCGATGACACCCTGATGGTGGGGGTGGCCGTGCTGGCGCTCAGCAGCACCAAACTCACCGAGCGAGGCGGCCGCATGCTCAAGCTGATCAGTGGCACCGTGATGGTGGGCCTGGCCCTGGTGTTGTTGCTGCAGCCGGGATGGCTTCTTTAGGGGCGAGCTGCATGCATCCCGCTGTTCGGTGTGTACCGTTTTGTGGGTAAGGGGTGCCAAAAATGCGGATTACGCATTGCGAGGATCAGTGCCTGGTGGCCCTGACAGCCTCTGAGGCCTCGCGCCTGGTGGACGCCTGTGCCCTGCTCGTGATCGCTGCCGAATCGGTTCCCCAGGCCTCCCTGCCCCCCGAGATGGCCACCCTCCTGTGCGAGCTGTTCGATGGGCTGCGGGAGAGCACCCAAGCTCCCCCCGGCTCCCCGCCCAGCTCCTGAAGCCCTGATCGCTTCTTAAGCCCCCGGGCTGAGTGCCGCTTCCAGGGAGGCCAGCCGCCGGCCGTTCACCCCGAGATCGGAATCGCCAAGGCGCGACACGGAGCGGGCCTGCAGCTGGCCATGGGCGGTGTCGGCGTAAAGCTCCAGGTCGTCGACGAAGCCGAACAGGGCGCTGCTGGCGGTGGCGTGGAGGTAGCCCGCGCCCTGCTCCACCACCTCGGTGCGGGGCATGGCTTCAAGCACGGGCACCAGCGCGGCCAGCGCAGCCTCCGGATCGGCAACCACCCAGTTGGCCCGGGCGCAGTGGGCCGGGGAGGCACAGCTGGCCAGGGCCCCATCGTGCACCCCCAGCTCGGCCGGCACCGGCCCCACCAGCTGAAACAGGGCCAGGCTGATCACCAACAACAGGTGCTGCAACAGGGCGTTCATGGTTGGCCAGGGGAAGGGGGGAGATAGGGGGCCAGGAAGCGCAGAGGCTCGGCCATCGTGGCTGAGAAGCCCAGAATGCCCGGGTCTCGGTAGCTGTAGAGCAGGCTGTCGTCGCTCTCCAGCAGGTAGGTGCCGCCCCGTTGGGTGATGAAGTCGTCGCTGGGGACGTAGGTGCGCCAGGCGCCCAGCACTTCCACCATGTTGCGCAGCCGCACGGTGGCCAGCTCGAAGGGTCGCAGGGCTGCCGTGCGGTCGCCGCTGTAGCCGCGCAGCACCTCGGCCAAGGTGCCGGGCGAGCCGATGCCGGCGCACATCAGCAGCAGGCCGGGCCAGGCCCCACCCGGCACCTCCAACCCGGCATAGAGCCCCAGGGCCCGGTGCAGGGCGGGCTCGCCCTCCACCAGCAGCCGCTCGCGGGGGAACCCGGTGAACCGGCAGAAACGGTCGGCACCGGCAGCGTTGCCGATGCCAATGGCCAACAGCTCCAGCTGGGCCGCCGCCAGTTGCGGCAGGACGGGCACCAGGGCCTGGGCATATTCCAGGCTGTCGAAATCCCCGAGCTGGGGCAGCAGCACCACCAACCGTCGACGGCCGGAATCCATGCCGGGCACGGTGGCCAGGCGTTGCAAGAGGGGTTCAGGGGCCTGCATGGGCCTCACCGTACCCAGGCAGGCCAGGGCGGAGGGGGATCGGCTGCGGCGGGTGGCTGATTCGCTTGCCCTTGCCCAGACTGATCCAGCCCCCAGGCACTGTTCTTGTCCCATCCGCACCCGATCTCCAGCCATCCAGCGGTGGACATCCAGCGGCAGCCCCACCGGCGTCAGCACCAGCACCGCCCCGGTTCAGCTGCCGCCTTCCGCTGGAGCGTGATCCTCAACTCCTGCCTCTCGGCCTTGCAGTTGGTGATCGGCCTGGCCTTCGGCTCCTTGGCCCTGATCGGCGATGCGATCCACAACCTGGGGGATGTGGCCGGGCTGCTGCTGGGCTGGGGCGCGGAACGGCTCAGTGCCCGAGCTCCCTCGGCGCGGTACACCTACGGCTTTGGCCGCAGCACCCAACTGGCTTCGCTGGCCAATGCGGTGTTGATCCTGATGGCGTCAGCCGTGGTGTTGGTGGAGGGCCTGCAGCGCCTGTTCGATCCGGTGGCGGTGACCACGGGTCCGGTGCTCTGGGCGGCTGGACTCGGGGTGGCTGTCAATCTTCTGTCAGCGCGGCTGTTCGGAGCCGACAGCCGCCACGACCTCAATCGCCAGGCGGCCGTCGTGCACCTGCTCACCGATGCGGCCGTCTCCGCCGCCGTGCTGGTGGCCGCCCTCATCGTGGGAGCCACGGGCTGGAATTGGCTGGATGCGGCCACAGGCATCGGCGTGGGCCTGGCGGTGGCCTGGAGCGGCTTTGAGCTGCTGCGTCAGGCCATGGGCATTTCCCTCGATGCCGTGCCGGCCGGGATTGAACTGGCTGAGGTGGAAGCCACCCTGCGGGACTTGCCGGGGGTCTTGAACGTGCACCACCTGCATGTGTGGGGATTGAGCACCTCCCAGACCGCCTTGACCGCCCATGTGGTGAGGCGCCCAGGCTTGGTCGACGACCTCGACTGGCTGCATCAGGCCAAGCAACAGCTGGCCCAGCTGGGCATCGCCCACAGCACCATTCAGCTTGAGCCTCCAGGGGAGGAGGGCTGAACCGCGGCTAGGTTTGCCCGGCTTCCCTGGCGCTCCTGCCGATGCCATCCCATGCCCTCGCCCAGGCCATTCAGCTGTCCCTGGCGCCGGTGTTTCTGCTGGCCAGCATGAGCGGCTTGCTGATGGTGCTCACCAACCGCCTCACCCGCCTGATCGACCGGGCGCGGGTGCTGCAACAGCAGGCCCGCGATGCCGATCAGGAGATGGGCCGGGCTGGGCGCCTGGAGCTGCAGGGCCAGAAGCAGCGCATGGGCCTGATCCTCAAGGCCATTGCCTTCTGCACGGTCACCATGCTGCTGGTGGCCCTGGTGGTGGCCATTGTGTTCATCAGCGTGCTGGCCCAGATCGATCTGGCCCTGTTGGTGGTGCCCTTGTTCGTGCTGGCGATGCTGTGCCTGATGGTGGCGGTGCTGCTCTTTCTGCGCGAGGTTCAGCTGGCCACGGCCCAGCTGCGGCGCAGTTTCTGAGCCGGGTCTGCGGGCTGGTTCAGGCCGATGCCCTGACCAGTCCGAGAAACTAGAATATTGAGATGCAAGGCCCAGTCCAGTCCCAACCCCCCAGGTCCGTTGCCGGCCGAGAAGCAGCAAAAGGGTTGTCGAGGTGGCTTTCGCGTTGTTGGCGAGTGATCAGCAAGCCGGCCTTTGTGCTTGTGCTGTTGATCGTCAGCCTGCTTGGCCTGCCGTTCGTGATGGTGAGCAGCTTGTCTGCGGCCACCGTGAAGCAGATGGAGCTCCAGGCCGATGAGATCTCCACCCTGGCCACCGGTATTCGTAGCTATTACGCCGACAATGTTGTCGCCCGTCTTCAGAAAGCAGATGGACAGGCGGTGTTTTCGGAAAATTATCGTGATGTGCATGGTGGGATTCCCATTCCCGCTACCTTGTCCATCGAGTTGGGTGCGCTCTTTGACAGCGCCCATAGTGATGGGAGGATCAATTATGCGTTCCTTTCCGACTATCCATTTGCCAAGCGAGATGTTCCCCCACTGGATGGTTTTGAAACCGATGCCATTGGAGCTTTTCGCAAAGACCCTGAGCTTCCCCGCTATGTCCAGCTAGAACGATCATGGCTGGGACGCTCAACCTACAGGCTGGCAACACCGGTGTTGATGCGTCCGGCTTGCGTTACTTGCCATAATCAACACCCCGATTCTCCAAAGAAAAATTGGAAAGTAGGTGATGTACGGGGCATTCAAGAAGTTACGGTGCGAGGTATTCAGGTTAATGGATTTGGTCAACTCGGCTATTTAGTTGGATATGCGGGCTTGCTCGGCCTTGTTTCAGTTGGGGCCACCGCTACTTTTCAGCGCCAAAATAAACTGCTGCTTTCAACAAATGACCGCTTGCGTGAGGGCAGCCGCAGGGAGGTTGATCTCTCCAACCAGCTTCGTCAGCAAGTGCAGGAGCTTTCCCTGTTGGGTGCGGTTGTTGAAAACGCCACCTTTGGCGTTTCCATTGCTGATATGCGGCAGGATGATTACCCGCTTATTTATGTTAATGAGGCCTTCTGCCAGATTACTGGCTATCCCAAGGAGAAGGCATCGGGATTTAACTGCCGTTTCCTGCGGGGACCCGATACGGATCCGATTACCGTATCTGAGATTGCTCGGGCTATTCGAGAAGGGAAGGCCTATTCATGTGAGCTCGTTAATTACCGTCTAAACGGCGAAAAGTTTTGGAACCGCCTCACGATTTACCCATTTGGTGGTAGGCCTGGGAAGCCGGATTTTTATGTGGGCAATCAAGTGGATATTACTAGCATTCGTACATTCAATGATTTGGCGTCCAGTCAGCTGATCGCTATTCGGCCTTCCATTGAAGCGGCCTCTCTTCAGGTATCGCAGTCCATCACCTTTGCTCAAGGTCTTCGCGATCAACTTGCCTGCGATGATGCTCTCACGGCAGAAGTGGATCAGTTCTTGAATGCCGAACAATCTTCCCTGCGGCAGCTGCAGGGGTCTGTCGCTGAAATCCAGGACCTAATTCGCCTGGCCTCGGCTGGACAGCAACACTCACCGCAGCCTTTGCAGGATCAATCGCTATAGCTGTGAAAACTGACTTCTCCCATATTGGTTCCGCGCTTGCAAAAGATATAAGAGCCCGCTGCTCGATTGTTTTTCTTGGTGTGGCTGGCTTTGCTTCAATAATTTTATTTGCCGGATTGGCTGGGCGAAGTCTGGTTGAATCCAACAGGGAGGTATGGGGGCATGCCCTGGAAATCCGTTCCATGGTTTCCTCGCAGTTGGAGTTGGGTCAGTCATCCAAATCCCACCTTGATGGATTTCTGGCTCGCTATAGACTCCAGCATAACGAAGATATGCAGGATGGCATTAACTATATTTTGGTTTTGGATGCGTCTGGTCGCATAGTGATGGGTAGCCGTCGCGCCTGGGATGGGCTTTCCGTGGTTGACCCATTGCTATCTAGAACGGAGACCAACGATGAAGTCTTTGCTCAGATCCGTGATTGCTTCGCCTCTTCCTCGGTCACCTCTAGCCAGTCTTTGTCTTGTTTAAGGACGCACTCTGGCTTGTATTTTCCGACCGCAGAAAGTTATACCCTAGGCCTTCCTTTTAGGATCTCAGGCCGCGACCGCTCAGAAGATAATAAAGCCTACCTTGTCTTGGTCAATTTCGACCCTTCAATTGCCTCCGGTCAGCTTGGCTGGGAGCTGCTCAGTCTGCTTGTCATCAGCATCCTGTACGTAACCTCTGTGCTGGGGTTGCTGGCTCTGTTGCTGTATCGCAGCCTGTTGCCGGCTGTTAGGTCATTCGCAGAGGTTGACGATCTCACGGGTTTGATGAATCGCCGGTCTTGTATGGATCTGGCTATTCGACTTTTGGCTCAGGGAGAAAAGGATAATCTGCCCTATATTCTGGCCATCCTTGATCTCGATCATTTCAAGGCAATTAACGACACCTATGGGCACCAGTGCGGCGACTTCGTTCTGCGTGAGGTTTCCAATGCGCTGACCCGATCACTGCACGGAACCGATCTCTTGGCCCGATTGGGCGGAGAGGAGTTCATTGTGATGGCTCAGTGTTCCTCGGCCCATGCACTGCTGGTGATGGAGCGCCTTCGCAGTGAGGTGGAATTGTTGAAGCCCCAGTGGGAAGGACGTACCATGAACGTCACCTTGAGTATCGGTCTGACCAGCACGGAGCAACTGGGATACAACCTCAACCATTTGTATGCCCAAGCTGATGCAGCTCTCTATCGTGCCAAAGACCAAGGCCGGAACCGCATCTGCTGGTCGTCCTCGGCCGAAGGGGACATGATGGTCGATCCCTGGGCCCCTGGTCGGGTATGGCGTTCATCCTTTGCCCCAATTGAACCCTTGGATTCCAGGACTGATCCATGAGCGGTATGGGGCTTCGCATCGATCAGATTGAGGCGATCTGCCATCTGGCCGAAGTCCTGACGGGTGCTGTGGCGGCCAGGGTCATTCTGGCCAGCCAGCCCTTGGCGGCGGGAGAGCTGGTGATTGTTGAGGATGTCCAGAATGATCCCAGGCTGGTTGATTTGCAGATGCCAGATTCGGATCAGCGGGTGCGCTTCTATGCCCGCTATCCCTTGCTGGCCCCTTCCGGACACAGCCTCGGCGCCCTTTGTCTGTATCACCCCCTGCCCCTAAGCCTGGATCCCCGGCAGACGGCTGGGATGTCCTGGCTGGTTCTCAGTCTTGAGGCCGCCTTGGCCGGTCAGGGCTCTGGGGGATCCGCACCACGGCAGGCGTCTGCAGACTCCCTTGGTGCCATGAACTTGCTGATCAGCCGCGATCAGCTCCTTGGCCAGATTGAGGCTCTGCTGGCTGAAGCGGGCCATCCCCCCTTTGCCCTGTTGCGCTGCGAATTGAAGGACTACGGCAGCGTCAGCGCCACCCTGGGTGGCCGGCTGGCCGAGGTCTTGATGGATGAAGCGGCGCGCCGTTTGATCAATGCTGTGCCGAAGTCTGCCTTGCTGGCCCGATTTTCCGACTCCCAGTTCATCGTCTTGGTGCCAGCCGTTAGCGACTCGGATCTGATCGCCACGATCGCCCAGCGGATGCTGGACCTCTTCAACGAGCCCTTTCGGGTTGCGGAACACCGGGTTCCCCTGTCGCTTGCTGTCGGCATCGCTCTTCAGGACGGCGACTACACGGATGTGGAAGAGATTGTCTCTGACTCCAACATGGCTCTGCGGATGGCCAGTCGTCAGATCCAGAGTCAATACCGCTTTTTTGATCTCGAAACCCGTCGGTTAGCGCAGGAGAGCTATGCCCTGGAGGCTGAGGTGCGGCTGGCCATTGCCCAAAAGGAGATGGTTCCCTTTTTCCAGCCCATCGTCGACCTCACCACCGCGGAGCCGGTTGGCTTCGAAGTTCTGGCACGCTGGCGGCGTGGACACGGGCCTGTGGTGCCCCCCGCCGTATTTGTGCCCGTGGCGAAAGCCACAGGACTCTCCGCTGAGCTCGATCTTCAGATCATTGAGCGAGCCCTCGAAGACGCAGCCACCCTTGCCCGGGTGGTTCCTTGGCGGGCGATGGTGCTGAGCGTGAATCTCTCCGCCAATCTGCTGGACGATGACTTGATGCGGCAGCGGTTGTTGCAATTGATCGACACCCATGCGCTTCCCATGGGTTGGCAGTTTCAGATCGAGATCCTTGAAGAGTCCCTTCAGGATGCCACCACTGGTTTTGAAGCATTTTTGATGCAACTGGTTGAGCGCAGGGTTCGGATCACGATTGACGACTTTGGTACGGGCTATTCCTCTTTGTCCAGATTGTCGAGTCTGCCGATTAATGGCTTCAAGATCGATATGAGCTTTGTGCAGTTGCTCGATGATCCGCAACGCCCCAGCAACAAACTCGTCGCCACCATGGGCGCCCTGGCCGACGACCTCGACCTGAGCACGACCGCAGAGGGTGTTGAAACCGAGCCCCAGCGTGCCTGGTTGGTGGAGCACGGCTTTCGCTTCAGTCAGGGCTTTTTGTTTGCGCCCCCGATGTCCCTGCGGGAGTCGATGCACTATCTAGAGAGCCTCCATCTGCGCAGTGCAGCGATTGTGCCTCCCGAGCCCTCCTCGTCTTCAAGGCCGGATTCCCGCTGGCAGCGTTTGATGTCTCGCCTGCGTTCTCGCTTGCCCTGAACGCTGATCAGCGTGTTGGCCCAGTGGCGCCGAAGTATCTGAGCTGTTTCAGCGCAGGCCCAGGCTTTCGAGCAGCTCCTTCTGCTGTCGCGCGTCCACGAAGCGATGGGCTGCCATGGCACCACTCACGGCCACCGGAGGCACGCCGATTCCCGGGAACACTCCGGCGCCGCAGAGCACCAGGTTGGGCCACGGCGTGCTGCCTCCGGGAAAGGCACCCTGGTTGGCGGGCCAGGCCGGTCCATAGCTGCCCTGATGCACCTTCAGATAATGACGGTGGGTGAGGGGTGTGCCCTGGAGCTCGAGCACCAGCCGGTCTCGCCAGTCGGGAATCAGCGGATCCAGCACGCGGTGAAAGATCTCGCAGCGCTCAGCCTTGAGGGCGGAGTAGGCCGGGCTGCCCCGCTCCAGGTCTTTCCAGAGCTCCCAGGGCTCGTTGGCTGGGGTGTAGCCGTGCATCACCTGGTGTCCTGATGGGGCCAGGCTCGGATCCAGCAACGAGGGCATCGACAGCACCACCATGTTGCGTTCGGCCCCGATCCCCCGCTGCCAGTCGCCCACCCAGACGTGGTGAATCGGCAAGGTTTCGAGGTTGGCTCCCTCCAGCCCGACATGCCAGTGCAAAAAGCTCCCGCAAGCCGGTGTGCCGGCCTGCTTGCGTCTCCAAGGCTCTGCCACCCCTCCCTTGGGCAGCAGCGCCAGGGTGTCCCAGGGGCTGGCGTTGCTGATCACCCCACGACGGGCGCGCAGCACCGTGCCATCCCGCAGGGCCACCCCCGTGGCCCGCTGACCCTCAAGGGTGATGCTCTCCACCGCGCAGCCGGTGCGCAGCTTGCCCCCATGGCGCTCCAGACCCCGCTGCAGGGCGGCCACCACCGCCGGGCTGCCGCCGATCGGATAGTCCAAGGTGGCATCGGGCTCAAACCACTCGCCAAACAGGGTCGCCATGGCGGCCGCGCTGGTCTGATCCATCGGTAGGCCCGAGATCAGGAAACAGAGCAGATCCACCCAATGGAGCAGAAATGGATCCCGCAGGTGGCGGCGGGCGATCGGTCCGAAGGCTCCCCCCAGTTGGGCTAGTCGCCCGGCCTGCGCCACCAGGCCAAGGGCCTGGCTTCCGAGGGTTGTGGCCATCCCCAGCCCCGGCCTCAGAGCCAGCAGGGGCAGGGCTCGGGCAGCCTTGCACGTGGGTTCGAGCTCTTTCATGAAGCGGGCCCATTCATCGCTGGCCCCTGCTCCGCGCAAGGTCCGAACCACCGCCAGGAAGGGCTCGAGACCAACCCCCACCCTCAGCGTTCCCTCCGGCAGCAGCATGCCCCAGTCGCGATAGGAGGCCACGGGCAGGGATTCCCCCACGGCCCGCAGCACCTGGGCCAGGGGATTGGCACTGGGCCAACGGCCCAGGCCCGACCACAACGACGGACCGGATTCAAAGTGAAAGCCCTGGCGGCTGAAGCCGTGGGCGGCGCCACCGGGCACAGCGTGGGCTTCGAGCACCACCACCTCCAGCCCGTAGCGGGCCGCCAGGGCAGCGGCGCAGAGGCCACCCAGGCCGCTGCCCACCACGATCAGGTCGACGTCCTCCGCCATCAGCGAGGGGGGCTTCCGATCCCTGTGCTGCAGCCGCTGCGGCTTTGGCACAGGGTGTCGAGATCGGGCCGGCCGGTGATCTTCAACCGCCCTGTAGCCCAAAGGCCGTAGGCCGCATCGACCACCGGGCGCACCAGGGGCCAGCGGGTGGGGGCATAGAGCCAGCCCAGGCCGATCAGGGCATAGGCGCGCTGGAACACGGCCACATCGCGCAGCACCTCACCCTCTGCCGTGATGGCATGGATCCGGCCCATGGCCTGCCGGTAGCTGACGCCGCAGAAGGCGCTTGGGTCGTAGTCGGCGCGGTCGATGTCGACGAAGGCGAGTTTGGGCTGGTCGCCGTGGCGTGCCTGGTCGCGCCGCCTCAGCATCGACACCTCCCGCACGCACAGGGGGCAGCCACCGTCATAGAGGAGGGTGAGTGCAGGGACGCTCATTTTTTGCGGCAGTAGCCACCGCCCACGTTCATCCAGCCCTCCGGGCAGGCTTCGCCGTTGGTGGGTTGCACCGTGTAGGTCATCAGCCCCAGGGTGCTGCACTTGCCGTTGAGCATGTCCACATAGCCCATGGGGCAGATGCTGCCGATCTTGGGCACCTGGCGTTGGGCCTGGGCGGGCAGGGTTTGGAGGGCCATGCTCGCGGCCACGGCGGCCAGGGCGGCGGAGCGCAGGCTCCACTGGCGGAACGTCGGCATCCTGGGGGTCTGCATGCGCTGGGCCGGCAACGAAGGACGGGTGCTGGATGCCCCCCATGCTAGGCACCATCTTGTGCTGCTCGTCCCCGGCTGGCGCTGGGGCTGCCCATGCTTCGTCAGACCCTGCAGACCCTCCAGGTGGCGACATCGGGAGAGGGATTCACCGACCTCACGGCTCCGTTGCATGCCGCCGTGGCGGCGAGTGGGCTCCAGCTCGGCCTGCTCAACCTGGTGTGCCTGCACACCTCCTGCAGTCTCACCATCAATGAGAACGCCGATCCCCGGGTGTTGGCTGATCTGGCAGCCCATCTGCGGGCGCTGGTGCCGGAGGAGGGCATCCGACCGGTGAGCGGCCGGGGCGAGTTGCGTCCCTATGTCCATGCTGATGAGGGCTCAGACGATATGCCGGCCCATATCCGCACGGCGCTCACCACAAGCCAGCTCAGCCTCTCGTTTCAGAACGGCCGCCTGCTGCTTGGCACCTGGCAAGCGGTTTACCTGTGGGAGCACCGCAGGAGGGGGAGCCGCCGGCAGCTATCCCTGCATCTGCTGGGCAGCTGACCCGCCCGCTTTGTGCTGACCGATACAGATTTCCGTTCTTGAGGTGGTACTAGGCGCATGACTGCGTTGGCACTGGATAGGCAAGTGAGGGGCAAGAAGGCTATGCGTTTTCTGCATCTTGGCCCGACTGACTTGACAGTCTCCCCGAATTGCCAGGCATGGGTGATATGATTAAGAAATAACGAGCTCGTACCCGATGTCAGGCCTGCGGTTTACCCATGGCTGCTCATCTTTCTTGGATGCACCGGTAGTTGATCTCGCGCAATCGTCTCCTGTGGTGAGGGCTTCGATGAACGATGGTCCCGAGTGCTTTGAGGCCTCGATCACCATCCCATGTGCCACTGAGGATCCGGTGATTGATCGCCTGCAGGGGTACCTCCAAGACGCCTACAAGGTTTTGGACACGTTGATTGTCGAGTCTCAAGACCCGAGCCAGCGTGACCAACTGGCCCGGTTGGCGCGCTCCCTCTACAAGGCCATCGACGCCTCCAGCGTCCTCCGTTAATCGGCTTAGCGTGAGGGGCCTGGACCCATGGCCGCTTGATCCTGAGCCGTTCCCCGTCTGGAGCCCTTCCGGCCTGTGCCATCTGTGCCATCCACCACGACGCGTCAAGCCGTGGGTTGTATGAGATCGGCCGCGGGGGGCGGTGGTTGCTCCGCCACCATCCAGAGCCAGCGCCCCTGCTCGGGTGGTTGATGCTCGACAGTTGCCGCCACCTCGGTGGTCCCGCAGACTTCACACCCCTGGAAGCCCAGGCCTGGGGGCCTGCCGTGCAGTGGGCCAGTGCCCTAGTGCGCGAGCTCACGGGCTGCGATCGGGTGTATGCCATCGCCTTCGGGGAAGGGGCTCCCCATCTGCACCTGCACCTGATTCCCCGCTTTGCCCAGGATCCCCAGACGGCGGCCTGGTCGGTGGCAGACCACTACCGGGCTGTGGCTGCTGGGGAGCGGGCTGCCGCCCCCTCGGCCCAGGTGGCCGACCTGGTGATGCGGGCCCGTGATCTCCTCAAGCAGGGCGTGCTGGACGGCCCTGCGCACTCCTGAACGGAGTCGCCCTGCTCTCAGCGTTCGCTACACGAGCACCGGCAGCTTGGCGGGATCGCTTTGCTGGAAGCGCAGCCGCTGGCTGTCGCCCGCGGTCTCCACATCCACGGTGATCGTGTGGCCGCCGGTGAACTGCCCGCCGAGGATCCCCTTGGCGATCGGCGTTTCCAGTTCCCGCTGGATGGCCCGCTTGAGCGGCCTGGCCCCGTACACCGGGTCGTAGCCCACTCCCGCCAGCCAGTCGAGGGCATCGGCATTGAGCTGGAGTGCCAGCTTCTTGTCGTCCAGACGCCGGGCCAGTCGCTGCACCTGCAGTTCCACGATCTCACGCAGTTCCTCCTGCTTGAGGCTGTGGAAGATGATCGATTCATCCAGGCGGTTGAGGAACTCGGGGCGGAAGTGGCCCCGCAGGGCTTCGTTCACCCGGGCCTCCATCTCGCCGTGGCGGGCTGGATCGCCAGCCAGATCCAGGATCGAGGCGCTGCCGATGTTGCTGGTGAGGATCAGCACCGTGTTGGTGAAGTCCACCGTGCGGCCCTGGCCATCGGTGACGCGGCCGTCATCGAGGATCTGCAGCATCACGTTGAACACATCGGGGTGGGCCTTCTCCACCTCGTCAAACAGGATCACGGCGTAGGGCCGGCGCCGCACCGCTTCGGTGAGTTGGCCGCCCTCCTCGTAGCCCACGTAGCCCGGAGGGGCCCCGATCAGCCGGCTCACGGCGTGCTTCTCCATGTACTCGCTCATGTCGATGCGCACCATCGACTCCTCGGAGTCGAACAGCTGCGAGGCCAGGGCCTTGGAGAGCTCGGTCTTGCCCACCCCCGTGGGACCCAGGAAGAGGAAGCTGGCAATCGGCCGGTTCGGATCGCTGAGGCCGGCGCGGGAGCGCTGGATGGCATCGGCCACCGCCGTGACCGCCTGGGCCTGACCGATCACCCGGGTGTGCAGTTCTTCCTCGAGGTGGAGCAGCTTCTCCATCTCGCTCTGCACCAGCTTGGCCACTGGGATCCCGGTCCACTTGGCGATCACCTCGGCGATGTCGTCCTCGGTGACCTCCTCGCGCAGCAGGGTTTTGTCGCTGCCGCTGGCGTTGAGCTCCTCCTCCTTGGCCGCCAGCTTCTTGTGCAGGCCGGCGAGGGTGCCGTACTCCAGTTCAGCGGCCTTGTTGAGGTCGTAGTTGCGCTTGGCCTGCTCCACCTGCAGCTGCACCTGCTCGATCTCTTCCTTGAGGGCGCTGAGCTCATCGATCGAGCCCTTTTCCTGCTGCCACTGGGCATTGAGGGCGCTCTGCTGCTCGCTCAGGTCAGCCAGTTCCTTCTCGAGGCGCTCGAGCCGATCCCGGCTGGCCGGATCGGATTCGCGGCCCAGGGAGAGCTTCTCCATCTCCAGCTGCAGGATGCGGCGATCGAGTTCATCGATCTGCTCCGGCTTGGAGGTGATTTCCATCTTCAGCCGCGCGGCCGATTCATCCATCAGATCGATGGCCTTGTCCGGCAGGAAGCGATCGGCGATGTAGCGGCTGCTGAGCACGGCCGCAGCCACCAGGGCGTTGTCGGCGATGCGCACGCCGTGGTGCACCTCATAGCGCTCCTTCAGGCCCCGCAGGATCGAGATCGTGTCTTCCACGGTGGGCTGATCCACGAACACCTGCTGGAAGCGGCGCTCCAGGGCTGGATCTTTTTCGATGTGCTGGCGGTGCTCATCGAGGGTGGTGGCGCCAATGCAGCGCAGTTCGCCGCGGGCCAGCATCGGTTTGAGCAGGTTGCTGGCATCCATGGCGCCGCCACTGGCGCCGGCCCCCACCACCGTGTGAATCTCGTCGATGAACAGCACGATCTGGCCCTCGGAGGCCGTTACCTCCTTGAGCACGGCCTTGAGCCGCTCTTCGAATTCACCGCGGTATTTGGCACCGGCGATCAGGGCGCCCATGTCGAGCGACACGAGCTGACGGTTCTGCAAGGCCTGGGGCACATCGCCATTGACGATGCGCTGGGCCAGCCCTTCCACGATCGCTGTTTTGCCGACGCCGGGCTCGCCGATCAGCACCGGGTTGTTCTTGGTGCGGCGGCTGAGGATCTGGATCGTGCGGCGGATCTCCTCATCCCGGCCGATCACCGGATCGAGCTTGCCGTCACGGGCGGCCTTGGTGAGGTCGCGGCCGTACTTCTCGAGGGATTCGTAGGTGCCTTCGGGGTTTTGGTCGGTCACGGTCTGGCTGCCGCGGATGGCCTGCACCGCATCTTTCAGTTTGTCGGTGCTGGCACCGGCCTGGGAGAGCAACTGCTTGCCGCAGCGGTCATCAATGGCCAGGGCCAACAGCAGGTGCTCGATGGCGATGTAGCTGTCGCCATAGGTGCTCTTCAGGGCATCGGCCTGGTCGAGCACGGTGTTGAGGCCCTTGCCCAGATAGACGTTGTCGGGCGGCGCACTCAGGCTCGGCTGGGCGGCGATCCAGGCCTCCACCTTCTGGTTGAGGGTGCCCACGTCCACCCCGGCCTTGTCCAGAATCCGCCCCGCCAAACCCTGTTGTGCCAGCAGGGCCGCGAGCAGGTGCTCGCTTTCCATCTGCTGCTGGCGGCGCTGCTGGGCCAGTTGCTGGGCGGCCACCACGGAGGCCCAGGCTTTTTCGGTGAAGAGTTCGGCAGTGGGATGCATGGGAACCTCTGGGGTGGAGCCGTGGTTCAACGCTATGGGCATCGTTCCTGCCTGGCACCCCGGGAGGCCGAATCAGTCGGGGGTGAGAACCGGCCATCGGCCCAGATCTGGCCGTGGGGCTGTGAACGATGGCAGCAATCCGTGGCCCCACCGCGGCGGGGCCGCTAACTGTGCTGTAGCTCTCTGATCCCCCCATGCGGCGCCAGTTCCTTTCCGCCTGTCTGTTCAGCGTCCTGCTCGTGGAGGTGCTGTCGCCCTGTATGGCGCTGGCCCGCGGGGGCGGGGGCGGTGGATTTGGGGGTGGTGGCGGCCGGAGCTTTGGTGGTGGCGGAGCGGGCAGCTACCACTGGTCTGGTGGCGGCGACCGCGGTGTCGGCGGGCAGGCTGGCGGCGGGGATTGGCGAGGGGGCTACCAGGGCAATCACGTGATGTACGGCCCAGACACCCGCAGCAACTGGGGCAATACCAACCTGGATGGCAACCGGGTGAATAACAGCTTCGATAACGACACGTTCAACCGCCAGGTGAACGTGAACAACAATTTCTATAACCGCAGTTACAACGGCTGGAATGACAATTGGCGCAATGGCGGTTACTGGGGCAACCGTCCCTGGACTGCCGGTTGGTATGGGGGGTATGGCGGCTGGGGCTGGTGGGGCGCCAACGCGGCCGCCTGGGGGGTCGCCGGCCTGGCGACGGGGGCAGCGATCGGCAGCCTGGTGAATGCGGCGGCGAACCAGCAGTCGCCGCTGATTCAGGTGCCCTACACCAGCTACCAGCTCAACTACGGCTCGGTGGAAGCGGTGGGCAGCTACGGAGCCAGCTTCTTTTACACCGTGAACGGCACCCAGTTGCTGGGGGCGGCCAATTGCCAGCAGGGGCTGATGAACGGCCAGATTCCCACGGATGCCGACCAGGCCCAGCTGCTCAATGCCGTTTGCCAGGTGGCCTACGGCTCTGGGAGCTGAATCACCCCCGCATCGGGGCCGCAGAGCTTGAGAGGACAGCCATCGGCCCCATACACGGCATCAGCCGGGGAAAGGCAGCCCATGGCGTTCTTGGCCTTCACCTGGTCGGGCTGGATCCGTTTGGGCTGCACGATCTGCTGGTTGGGGGGGACCACCAGCGGGCAGCTTGGCTTGGGCGTGTATTGGGCCTGACTGGGCTCAGCCCAGGACCCCACGCCCACAACGATGGCTGAGAGGGTTGCCATGGAGAGGGTTGGCAGGGGAAGGCGGGCCGGCATCCCGAAGGGCTGGGTCAGACTGGCCCCACTCTGGCCCTCGGCCCGAGGTTTTGACCGCTCTGTTGTCAGCCGTGATGGATGCACCCGATCAGCACTTGCTTGAGCGCCTGGCCACCGAATCCCGGGAGTTCGATGCCACTGGAAAGGATCCGGAACGCAATTGCTGGCTGGCCGTGCACCGTCATGTGCACGGGGTGCTGCCCAGTGAATACGACATCCGCGACGTGCCTGAGGAGCTCTACCTGGCCGTGCTGGCGGAGCGCCGCTCCCAGGACTAGGGGGATCCCGTTCTGGATACGGTTTGACCCAGGTGGATCGCGGTGCCATGAAAAAACCCCGGCCTGGGCCGGGGTTGAAAACGCTGGTTGTGGGCTGAGGGAATCAGCCGTGGCTGCAGATCAGGCCCAGCCCTTGGAGGACATGTCCTCGACGTAGGCGGCGACGTCGGCAATGTCACCTTCGCTCAGCTTGCCGCCGAAGGCGGGCATGGCGTTCTTGCCGTTGGTCACCTGGTAAGCAATGGCCGCTTCGTGGCCGCTGCTGTAGTTGGCCAGGTAGGCCTCGAGGGCATCCTGCTTGAGGGTCCGCTCGGCGTTCACCACGTTGCCGCCACCCATGTGGCAGGCGGCGCAGTTGGCGGAGAAGATCTGGCCACCGTGGGCCACATCGGCAGCAAAACTCGGAGCTGCACCCAGCACGAGCGCCAGGCAGAGAGCGATCAGGGAGAAGAGTCGGCGCATGGGAGGGCGCTTTCAAAGCACGGGCAACTCGCCAAAATTAAGGCGTGATCGGTGCTGGTGTGACCCCTGCCAGCCAGGTTCGCAACATTTGCCACACATGCCCGTTGCTCAGGGCTCCAGACCGGCCTCAAGCACCTCGATTTCGGCGGTCATGCCCGCGGCCCGGTGGGGTTCGCACCAGATCGCATAGCGGCCTGGGCTGTCGAAGGTCTGCTCCCAGCTCTCGCCCACCCCAAAACTCAGGGGTTCGTGACTCCATTCCGGATGGCCCGCCACGATCAGGTTGTGGGGCCCCAGGCCTCCCACCTCAAACCGGACCCGTTCTCCGGCGGTGATTGTCAGCCGCTCCGGCTGGAACACCAGAAATCCCTCCTCGCTGCCCAGCCGCATCAGGGCTGGGGTGCCGGAGGCTTGGGCCGGAAGCAGCACGCCCATCAGCACCACTAGCCCCAGCAGCAGGCCAGCGAGCCTCCCCACCAGCCGTGTGGGGCTCATCGTTTCGGCAGGCCTCGGTGGGGCAGGCCCGCCGTTTCGAACACCGCCGCCAGGTTGGGTGCGTGGCTCACCAGGCCGAAGCGTTCCGGGGGGCTCACCGGCTCGTGCACGAAGTGGCGCTGGCGGATCGAGAAGCGATCCCAGGCATTCACTTCGATCCGCAGCAGCTTGATCAGGGCTTCAATCAACCAGCCCTGCAGGTCGAGGCCCAGGGGCGGTCGCCAGCTGCGGCGCCAGCGGCAGAGCTGGGTCACGGTGTCATTCACGCTGATCACCGGCTGCCCCAACACCAGTCTGCGCAGCGCGCCCTGCCCGGGTTCCGGGTTGGGCTGATGGGGCTGGGTGGCCAGGTGCACGCACACCCGGGCGATGTCAGCGGCATGGATGAAATGGAAGCTGGCATCCGCCCGCAGCCATTTCGCCAGCCACAGCCAGCGGCAGGCCTCGCCGACCCCTGCGGTGAGGTAGCTGGTGGGGAAGGGCCCTTGGCCATCCACCCGGCCACCGAACACCAGGGTGGGGAACACGGCCACGATCCTGGCGGCTAGCGGGTGGGTCTCGAGCTGTTGCAGGCAGAGCGCCTTGGTTTGGATGTATTCGGTGCCCTCGCTGAGGGCTTCGGGCAGCAGCTGCAACTGGCGGTCGAGCACCGAGGCGGTGGAGAACACGATCACCTGCTCCAGCCACTCGGGGGTGGTGAAGGCCAGCAGCTGTTTCACCGCCACCACGTTCACCGCCATGGCCCGCTCGGGGTCACCCCAGGCGGTGGCCGTGTGGATCACCCGGGTGGCGGTAGCAATCGCGCCGGCATGGGCGGTCAGGTCCCGCAGGTCGGCCACCAGCAGGGTGATGCGGGGATCGTCGGCCGGCACCGCGGTGAGCTTGGCCGGATCGCGCAGCAGCAGCAGCAGCTCGGCGTCGGTCTCCTGGTACAGCTGGGCTGCAATGTGCTGGCCCACGCAGCCGGAGGCGCCGGTGATCAGGATCCGGGCTGGCCGGGCGGTTGCGGCTGGTGGCACCGCCGTGCTCAAACCGCGGCTCCGAGGCGCTCCATCACGCTCTTGCCGGCCTCAAAGAAGGCGCGGCCGTTCTCTTCCGGCGTGCCCGGCAGGATGCCGTGGCCCAGGTTGAGGATGTGCTTGCGGCCGCGGGCCTTGCGCACGGTGTCGTCGATGCGGTCCCGGATGGCTTCCGGTGTGCCGAACAGGAGGCCCGGATCCACGTTGCCCTGCACGCCCACGTGTTCCGGCAGGCGGGCCAGCCCTTCGGCCATGTCCACGGTCCAGTCAAGCGACACGATGTCCACGCCCGTGCGGGCCATCCGCTCGATCACGCCGGCGCTGCCGGAGATGTAGAGGATGAAGGGGGTGTCGGGGTGGGTCTGCTTGACCAGGTCGACGACCTTCTTTTGGTAGGGAGCGGCGAAGGTGTCGTAATCCATGGGGCTGAGCTGGCCGGCCCAGGAATCGAACATCTGCACCACCTGGGCACCGGAATCGATCTGGTAGCGCAGATAGGTGGCGATCGATGTGGCGAAGTGATCGAGCAGCTTGTGCAGCAGCGCCGGCTCCCGGAACGCCATCGCCTTGATCACGGCGTAGTTCTTTGAGCTCTTGCCCTCCACCACGTAGGCGGCCAGGGTCCAGGGGGCACCCACGAAACCGAGCACGGCGGCTTCATCGCCCACGGACTGGCGCAGGCGGGTGAGCACTTCCCCCACGAACGGCATGGTTTCGGCGGGCTGCAGGGGGCGCAGCGCCTCCACCTGGGCCATGCTGCGGATCGGGTCCTGGATCAGGGGGCCCTGGCTCTCCACGATGTCGAAGTCGATGCCCATGCCGGGCAGCGGCGTGAGGATGTCGGAGAACAGGATCACGCCATCGGGCTTGAAGGCGTGGAAGGGCTGCATGGAGATCTCATAGGAGAGATCCGGGTTCTCTGAGCGCTCCCGGAAACCGGGGTGGCGGTCGCGCAGGTCGCGGTACACCTTCATGTAGCGACCCGCCTGGCGCATCATCCACACCGGCGGTCGCTCCACCTGCTCACCTCGGGCGGCGCGCAGCAGCAGGGGGGCGGTTCCGGTCATGGGGTCAAGCAGAGCGAAGCGCGAACTTACCCGAGCATGCGACCGGTTTCGGCGGCTTCGTCACAGGTGTCCGCATCCCGTTCCTGGCTCCGCTTTTCATCGCGTCGGAACACCAGGACCGACAGGGGCGGCAGACAGAGATCCAGGGAGTTCTCGTAACCGTGAATGCCCCACTCATCGGTGAACTTGCCGCCCAGGTTGCCCAGGTTGCTGCCGCCGTAGCGCTCGGCGTCGGTGTTGAACGCTTCCTCGTAGAAGCCCTCGAGGGGCACGCCCACCCGGTAGTGGGAATGGCTCTGGGGCGTGAAGTTGGCCACCACCACCAGCCAGCGGCCCGTGGCACTTTCGCGGCGCATGAAGCTGATGATCGAGTGGCGGTTGTCGTTGCAATCGATCCACTGGAAGCCGAACTCACTGAAGTCATCGCCCCAGAGGGCGCGCTCGGATTTGTAGAAGACGTTGAGGTCGTCCACGAGGCGCTGCAGTCCCTGGTGGGCGTCGTATTGCAGCAGGTCCCACTGCAGATCCCCCCAGACGTTCCATTCGGCCCGCTGGCCGAACTCCATCCCCATAAAGATGGTTTTCTTGCCCGGGTGGGTCCACATGTAGGCCAGCAGGGCGCGCACGTTGGCAAATTTCTGCCAGTCGTCACCTGGCATCTTGTGCAGCAGGTTGCTCTTGCCGTGCACCACTTCATCGTGGCTCAGCGCCAGCATGAAGTTCTCGGTGAAGGCGTACCAGATCGAGAAGGTGACGTTGTTCTGATGGAACTGGCGGAACCACGGATCCAGCTCGAAGTAATCGAGCATGTCGTGCATCCAGCCCATGTTCCACTTCAGGTTGAACCCGAGGCCGCCGATGTTGGTGGGTTGGGTGACCATCGGCCAGGTGGTGGATTCCTCAGCGATCGAGAGGGCGCCGGGGAAGTGCTCAAACAGCACGTGGTTGGCCTGTTGCAGAAAGCGCACCGCCTCGGTGTTTTCGCGGCCGCCGTGTTCGTTGGGGAGCCACTCGCCATCGGGGCGCAGGTAGTCGCGGTAGAGCATCGAGGCCACCGCGTCCACGCGGATGCCGTCGATGTGGAACTGTTCAAACCAGAACACCAGGTTCGCCACCAGGAAGTTGCGAACTTCATTGCGGCTGTAGTTGAAAATCAACGTGCCCCATTCCTTGTGCTCGCCGATGCGCGGATCGGCATGCTCGTAGAGGTGGGCGCCATCGAAGAAGGCCAGGCCGTGGGCGTCCTTGGGGAAGTGGCCGGGCACCCAGTCGAGGATGACGCCGATGCCCTCGGCGTGGCAGCGATCCACGAAGGCCCGGAATTCATCCGGGCTGCCAAAGCGGCTGGTGGGGGCGTACCAACCGGTCACCTGGTAGCCCCAGGAGCCATCGAAGGGATGCTCCGAGATCGGCATCAGCTCGATGTGGGTGAAGCCCCGTGCCTTCACGTAGGGAATCACCCGATCGGCCAGTTCCGGATAGGTGAGCAGGCGTGCCCCAGGCTTCAGATCGGCGGCAGGCACCGGCGGGCGCGGCGTGCCATCGGCTTCGATGTAGGGCTGGTCGGCAGCGGCGTGCATCCAGCTGCCCAGATGCATCTCGTACACCGACACCGGTTGATCCAGTGGGTTGCGGCTGTCCCGCTCTGCCATCCAGGCCCCATCCGCCCAGGCGTGCCCCGAAGGCGCTTCCACGATGGAGCCGTTGTTGGGCCTCACTTCGTGGCGGAAGCCGTAGGGATCGGCCTTCTGGTAGCAGTGGCCGTTCTGGGCCCGTACTTCGTATTTGTAGATCTCGCCGGGCTTCAACCCCGGGATGAACAGTTCCCAGGAGCCCCCCACCCGGGACTGCATCGGGTGATGGCGGCCATCCCAGCTGTTGAAGTTGCCGAGTACGGCCACGCTGCGCGCGTTCGGTGCCCACAGGCAGAACTGCACGCCACGGATGCCGTTGTGTTCCACCACATGGGCCCCCATCCGGCGCCAGATGTGGTGGTGGTTGCCCTCGGCGAAGAGCAGCCGGTCGAGCTCTCCCATCCACTCATGGCGGAACGACCAGGGATCGTGCTGGACATGTTCAATGCCGCCTCGCAGCACCCGCAGCTGATACCCACTGCCGGGGTCGTGGCCGAGTTCCGCCTCGAAGACCCAGGGGTGGTTGGGGGTGGCCATCGCCAGGGTGCGCCCGTCCACCAGCAGCTCAACCCGCTCGGCTTCCGGCATCCAGATCCGCACCACCCAGCTGCCGTTCTCCAGCGGCTGGGAACCCAACACGGCGAAGGGATGGTCGTGGCTGCACTCGGCCAGCCTCTGGGCGTCTTGCACCATCCAATCAAGGCTGAGCAAGGACATGAACCACCAGCAGTCGCGCCGCGAGCTTAGGCGGCTTTTCCCTCAGCGAACCGGCTTGGGAGCGATTGGATCGCTGGGGAAATCCACACCAATGATCTCGTTGTTGCTGTTGAGGATCACGAACAGGGAGTCGCTCAGGCGGTTGAACTCGGTGTTCACCAGCACGAGCCTCTGATCGGCGTTGCTCTCGGCCTCCACTGCCCGGCGGATGCGCACGAACGAGCCCGTCTGTCGCTGCAGTTGTTGCCAGCGCGCCTGCAGGGTGGAAGCTCCGATCTCCTTCTGCAGTGGCAGGCTCATGTAGCTGCGGGCTGAGATGAAGTGCCCTGCGCTCAGGGCCGTGACAAACCGCCTGGCCACCAGGCTGGGGGCCTCGTCGGTGAGATCCAGGTGGTAGCCGCTGAGTTTGCCCTCGGGGTTGAGCACCAGGAAGAGGTCCTGTTGGCCCCGGCTGGTGCTGATGCTGGCCTCCACGGTGGTGGTGCGCAGCCCGCTCTGGACGCTCAACAGGGTCCAGTTCAGCAGCTTGGGCTGGGTCTTCATGGTGGTGGCCACCATGGAGGGGCTGCTCACTGCCTTGAGTTCCTCGGAGAACTGGCTGTAACGCAGGTTGGCGTCCCCGTTTTTCACCGCCTCCAGGATGCGGTTGGCCGCCGCACGGGCCTCTTCCACGCTGAGGGCAGGCCGGCTCGCGGTGCTGCTGGGGGCCTGGGCCCAGGCACCCGTTCCCATGGCTCCAGGGGCGACCCCCAGGCCGACACTGAGTCCGCTGGCCAGAGCCAACAGGCCCAGGCTCTGGACTGCACCGCGGCGGACGGCACCGCGGCGGACGGCAGGCAGGAGGGCGGAGCGCAGGGGGCGCATCGGCATCAGGGGGACTGGGGAAGTCGGCTCAGTTTGCCCCAAGTTCCCCGTGCAGGAGGGGCAGCAGCTCCAATTCGGCTCCGGTGAGATCCAACTCCAGGGTGATCACCCGGTGACGGGGCCCGGTCGGTCCGGCGGGAACGGTGCCATCTCCGGGGTTCACGGCGATCTGCGGCCAGGCCGATCCCGCCAGGGACAGCCGCAGCCGGTCGCCCCTCTCCAGGCTGGCTCGCAGGGGCTGGAGCTCCAGGGCCAGGCTGGTGGGCTCACCTGGCACCTGCTGGAATCGCCCCACGCCGGTGGCGAGCTGCTCCACCACACCGCTCGGCTGCACCCGCGACAGGGCGGCGCAGAGGTCGAAGCTGGGCTGGTCTGCCCCCACGCGGATCCGCAGCCGCGGCAGACCTTCCAGGGTCAACGGACTGTCGAGCGGAGGGCCGCTGAAACAGGCCACATCCGTGCGGCGATCTATGGCCTGCCGATCGCAGGGCCCGGGATCCAGTCCCAGGTGTCCTCCTCGGGCGGGCACGGGCCGCCACGGATCGTGCACCAAGGTCACACCGCCCGATCCAGGGTGGTGGGCCCGCAGGGCCCCCTCGGTGGCATCGACCCCGGCCAAGCCCCCACTGGTCAGCCCCCAGCCCATGGGCCCGCCCTGGCCTGCGGGGGCCTGCCAACGCCGGCTGATCCCCTCTTCCAGCAGCACGGGCGTGCCGAGCTCAACCGGGGCGGGCTGACCCTGCAGGTGGTGCTGAAAAAAGGCCAGCTGCAGGCGATCGACGCCTCCCTGCCAATCCAGGTGGGTCCAGGCCCCGATCCGCAGCAGGGGCTCGCCGCCGGCGGCACGGCTCTGCTTCCACAGGTCCAGGATGCCGCGCAGGTGGGGGTCATACCAGCCGCCGATCAACAGCATGGGGCGACGCAGCAGCGATGCCGCCGGTTGATGCACCACCCAGCCCTCGCTGAGGTGGCAGGGGCGCTGCAGCCAGCGGTAGGCCATGCCCTGGGGATCGAACCGTTCCAGCAGGGCCAGCCCGTCGTGGAGACAGCTGCCGCTCTCGAGGCTGCGGCGGATGGTCTGCCAGCCGGCCCCATCGCCGAGCCGTTGGCAGCGCTGCGCCGCGAGTTGCAGGCCCCAGCCCACCCCCAGGGCCCACCAGTGGGCTCCCCCCTCGCTGGCCCAGTGCTGCCGCTCATCGAGCCCGGCCATGGCTGGGGCCAGGCAGTCGGGGATGGCCTGTGGGTCGTCGCTGAGCAGCTGGGTCAGCCCTTGGTAGGAGAAGCCATAGCTGCCCACCCTCCCCGTGCTGCCCTCAAGCCCGCGGGCCCAGCGGATGGTGTCGGCCCCGTCGGCGGCCTCCTGCTCAAATCCCCTGAACTCCCCTTCGGAGTCGCCGCGACCGCGCACGTCCTGCACCACCACGAGAAAGCCGTGGGAGGCGTACCAACTGGGATGGGCGTAGGTGACGGTGGAGGCGATCGCCCTGCCGTAGGGCTGGCGCATCAACAGCACGGGCCAGGGGCCGTTGCCTTCTGGAGACCAAAGGCGACAGGCCAGTCGGATGCCGTCGCGGCAGGGCATCCACGCATCGCGCCAATGCACGGCGGGGGAGGGGCGCATTCAGCGCACGTCAGGGCAGTGGAGGCCCACTACATAGGTGGTCAGCACCTCCGCATCCATCGGGCTCAGGTTTTCCTGGCGTGCGATCTGGGCCACCGCCTGCTGAGAGGTGGCCGAGAGCCCCTGGGCGTTGAAGCTGCGCAGCTGGGTGCAGAGAGCCTGGGCCCGCGCCGGGTTCTGTTTGACGGATTCCAGCAGCTGGGATTGGGCTCCCGCCGGCCAAGGGGTGGCGGCAAGGCCGATCAGCACACCGCTGGTGGAGGCCAGCAGCGCCAGCAACCCTTTGAGCACGGGCTGGGGGGAGGGGGGGAGGAACGCCATGGGGAGTCCCCGACTTCCCCTATTTCAGTCACCGATGGGGCGGGGTGGCGGGCCCCCTGGATCAGTTCGTGGGGCGGCGTTGGGCCCGCCGGATCCAGCCCTGCAGGGTCGTGAGATCCAGCATCGGTGCCGCCATGCCCGTGAGACTGCGTTGCAGCCGGCCCATCTGCACGAGCAGGCGGTGGGGATCGGCGTTGGCCAGCCCTGCGCTGGTCGCGATTCCCGCGTAGAGCAGCAGGGCTGCTTCCGCTGGCTCCAGCCCCACCTCCACCACCAGGCGGGCCTGTCCCCTGAGCTTGATCAGCCGGGCCTCACTGGCGCCGCCGCTCCTTCCCAGACGACGCAGGTCTCCATCGTCGACACAGGCCAGCTGGGCCCAGCTGGCAATGCCGGCCCGCTCGAGTTGGCGTTGCTCCCGCTGAAAGTGGGCCGGAAGCTGCCACATGGTCAGGGCTGCAGCACGACGGCACCGCTGGCCAGGCTGCGGGTGGCTTCCGCCATCACCACGGGTTGGCTGAGTCCGGGGCCGACCGCCTCCACCCGGCGCAGGCGGACGTGCACCAGGCCATCGGCGCTGCTGCGACCCCCACCCCGCAGGTTGGCGGCCACCTGTTGCACCGTGGGCGCCGCGGCAGCCTCGGCCAGATCGGCGGGCGCGGCTGCCACCACCAGATCACTGCCGTTGTCGTACACGATCGGCACGCTCACCGCCCCGTCCAGCTGCACCCGGGGGGTGTAGCTCACGGCAAAGGCCAGGCAGGAGACGGCCAGCAACGCCGTGAAGCTGGTGACTCCCACCAGGCGGAAGCGGATTCCCCAACGGCTCAGGTAGCCCACCACGGTGGCCAGGGCCAGCACCCCGCTGGCGGCCCCCAGCCATTGGCCCGCTATCAGCAGAATCGGATCAGCGGCCATGGGTCTGGAGTCGTCGCGTCAGGGCCTTTATATTGCGCCGGACGCAGGCGGTGGCAGCCCAGGGAATGGCGGTGTTGCCAGAGCAGGAACCCGGGCCGCCCCTCCCCCCGCAGCGCCATTCCCCCCTGACCTCCGCCTCGGCTTCAGCGGTGGTCAGGCTGGTGGGTGGTCTGGCCCTCGCTGGGGGCACCACGGTTGTGGGGCTGTGGGCGGCAGACCAGGCCCTGCGGCGTGCCTATCAGCACTGGAAGCCCCGGTTGGAGCAACCCCTGACCAGGGTGCTCGGCCATCCCGTTCGGCTGGGGGCCTACCAGGGTTTGGGTTGGGGTGGCCTCCACGTGGGCCCCACCCAGATCGGCCCTGGTCCGGTCGAGGGCTCCAGGGTGTCCATCCGGACCGTGGCGGTGAGCCTGGACCCCCTGGCCAGCCTGCGCCAACGGCTACCCGTGCTGCAGGTGAGCCTGGCGGGGGTTCGAGCTGAGCTGAAACCCAATGCCCAGGGCCAGTTCTGGGTGCTGGGCCGCCTGCCCGCCGGCGCCCGGGCGCCCCGGCTGGATGTGCGGTTGCGCTTGGCCGATCCCGCCCTGGTGAGCCTGGCCCCTTCGGGCCAGATGTTTCGGGTTTCCGCTCGCCTCGGCCTGCGCACCCACCGGGGCCAGCTCGAGCTGGACGGTCGCCTCCGGCCCCTCCAGGGGCCCGGTGCGATGGCCGTGCGACTCGATGGCAACTGGAGAAGCCAGCAGTGGTTGGGTCGGCTGCGCAGCGAGGTCTTTCCCCTCAGCTCCCTCCAGAGCCTGGTGCGCCTGCCCGGTCAGCTCTCCGGCCGTGTCGATGGCAGCCTTCAATTGACTTGGCAGAACCAGCGCCCCGCTTGCCGGGGGGAGCTTCAGATCCAGCAGCTGCGCTGGCGTCCCCGGACGAGCCAGGCCCGCCTCGACGTTCCCCTGGGCAGTCTGCGCTGCCAAGCCCAGACCCTGGAGCTGGCCAGGTCCAGCTGGCGTTGGGTCCAGCCCGGCTCCCGGGAGCTGCAGGGCACGCTCCAGTTGGCGGGCCGTTGGACCCGTCAACAGTGGGAGCTCAAGCAGCTGCTCCTGGGCCGTGGCGCGTCCTGGCTTCGGCTTCAGGGTCAGGTGGGCCAGCGTCTGGCGCTCAGCGGCAGCTGGCGCCTGCGGCCGAGGGATCTGCCCCTCCAGGCGGGCAGTCCCCCCTGGTTGCTCGACCAGCTGGTGACAGGCTCTCTCGACGCCCGGGGACCCTGGACCCAGCCCTGGCTGCAGGCCCGTTTCGGCCAGTCCAGCAACCCCCTGCTCGGCCGCTGGGATGCGGTGCTGCACTGGCGCGATCAGCAGCTGGAACTCGAACGCCTGCGCAGCCCTTACCTCCATGCCCGTGGGGTGTTGCCCCTGGCGGTGCGGGCCGGACGGGGCCTGGTGCCCGGCAGCTTGGACCTGCGTCTTGAGCTCGAGCGCTACCCCTTGAGCCGCCTGGATCTGCTGGTTGGAGCCCCCCTGCAGGGCGCTTTGCAGGCGTCGGGTCGGGTGCGGGGCCCGCTGTCGGCCCTCACCCCGGAGCTGGACCTCTGGATCGACCAACCCGGGGCCGGTCCAATCAGCTTGCGGGAAACCTGGCAGGGGCAGTGGCTTGGGGAAGCGGCCGGAGGCGGTCGCCTGCGCATGGAGGCCCTGGCCCCGGCTCCGGTGGGCCTGCTGGAGGCCCGTTTTGATTCCCGCTGGGTGCCCCGTCAGTTGGAGATCCGGCGGGACGCCGGCACCCTGGCCCTGGCCGGCCGACCGAGGGGGTACCGCTGGCAGGCGAGTCGACTGCCCCTCGATGGCCTGCAACTCGCCCTCGGGCCCCAGGGGCGCCGCCAGCCGCTCCAGGGGCGCCTCAGTGGCCAGGGTCTGCTGGAGCTCCAGCCGCTGGCCTTCAGCGGCACCGCCCAGTTGGATCGGCCGGTGTTTCTTGGGGTCTGGGGGCAATCTGCCCAGGCCACCTTCCGTTACGGCGATCGCCGCTATCAGGCCCGGGGCAGCCTGTCCCCCCTGGGGGGCGGGGAGCTGGCGGTGGATTGGAGCGGCCTCTGGAACGGGCCTTTTCGCTCCCGTCTCGAGGGCCGGCAGTTGTCGACCCGGTTCCTGCAGCAACTGGCGCGGGCCTGGCCCCAGTGGCGCGGTGGGGGCGAGCCGATCGGGGGACGGGCCAGTGACATCGGCAGCCTGCTGATCGACACCTTCGGGGGCACCGTGCAGGACCAGCTGCGCGCCCTCGACCTGGCCCGCCAGCGCGTCGGGCTTGCCCGGGCGGAGCGCGACAGCCGGCTCACTCCCCAGGAGCGTCTGCAGCAGCTTGCTGGCAGCGTGGACCTCGACCTCAGCCTGGCGGGTCCTTCCCTGCTTTCAGCCCGCGCCGATCTGGAGGCGCGCGCCCAGCTCTGGTTGCCGGAGCAGGATCTGGACAGGGCCCTCACCAAGGTGCCGCTGGTGGCCCGGTTCCAGGGTCCCCTGCGCCAGGGGGCCGGTGAGTTCAGCCTGGCCGACCTGCCGCTGGAGCTGCTGGCC
>NZ_JAGQBE010000024.1 GCF_024345475.1 Cyanobium sp. T1B-Tous | reverse complement strand
GAGCTCCCGGCTGCCCGGCAGCACCTGGCGGCGCGGGGGCTGCCCCGGCAGGGAGTGGAGGGTGAGGCCTTCCAATTCCGGCACCACCACCCCGCCGCCCTCCGGCAGCAGCTGCATCGGTCCTGAGGCGTTCTGAACCAGGGGCTGGCGTTCGCCACGGCGGCTGAGTAGCTCGGTGGTTCCCGGCTCCAGGGCCGTGGTCGACGCCTGCACCAGCAGATCGCCGCGCCGGTTGCTGCTGAGGTGGGCAAACAGCAGGGGCTCCTCGCTGAGAGGCGCGAGCCGGCCGGGCTTGGGTTCGCCCAGGCCGCCGGGCTCGCGCACCAGATTGCGCTGGTGCAGTGGCAGGCGCCAGAGCTGATGGGAGCCCTGGCCATCGCCGCTGAGCAGGGCCACGCCGGAGCCGTCGCCGAGGGGCATCACATGGGCCAGCTGGGGCCACACCGGAGTTAGGGGCAGCCAGCTGCCATTGCGGCGCTGCAGTTGCAGCTGCTCTCCGCCGGGAACGGGCACCACCGCCAGCAGCCGGGGCCGGGGGTCCCAGCGCCAGCGCTGGGGTTGGAGCGGCAGGCCGCGGCGGTCGACCCCCGCCAGCAGGAGTTGCAGGGGGCCCGCAATGGTCTGTTGCGGCTGGAGCAGCAGGCGCAGGGGATTGCCTTCCCCCAGCCAGCGCCAGGCCAGGCGCGGTTCCAGGGCGCTGGAGCGGGCCAGGCTGGAGCGCTGCATCGGCCGGCTGAAGCGCAGATTCAGGGCGGCGGGCCCCGAGCTGGCCGTGGTGGAGCTGAGCTCCACCAGCCTGGGTGGGCGGCGCAGCAGCAGCTGTTGCTGCAGCGCTGCGAGCACCACGCCTCCCGCCAGCACCAGCAGCACCCGCTTCATGGTTCGAGCGGCCGGCTGGGCCGGGCGATCGGCGTGATTCGCTGCGCCACCACCACGCTGCGGCTCTCGCCGTTGTGCTCCTCCACCGCCATGGTGCCCTGCACCGCCAGCCACTGATCGGCCTGGGGCACCGGGCCCGCCGGCCAGCGCACCGGCAGGCCCACCGGCGTGGCATCGGCGAGACAGCAGCGCACCAGCAGCCGGGCCAACTGGGGAGCGTCCCCCGGCTGGGGCCACACAAAGCCGCTGATGCGCACGGGGTCGCCGGCGTAGAGGCTGGGGTCGGGCTGGCTGCGCAGCAGCCGCACCCAGTCGGTGAGGCTGCGCTGGGCCGGGGGCAGCAGGAAGCTCAGCTCGGCTTCCTCGCCCAGTTCGGCGGGGCGGTTGGCGGCCAGGTCGCTGAAGGAGGGGTTGGGTGGAATCGCCAGCACCAGCAGGGCCACCACGCCACTCAACCACCAGCTCTTGGGGGCGGGCGGGCGCCGGCCTGCCCCCAGCTCCGCCGGCAGCTGGAGGGCCGCCAGCACCAGCAGCACGACGCCGCTGAGGCCCACCAGGGGATGGAAGGCGCCGCTCAGTAGCAGGTCGAGCCTGCCGCTGAGGCTGCTCACCAGCAGCACGAGTCCCCAGAGGGCGAGCGCGAGGGAACGCATCAGAGCAGCAGCAGGTTGACCCATTGGCCCAGCACCAGCACGGCCACGCTGGCGGCCGCGGCGGTGAGGGCGATGGCCCGGGGCTGGAACAACACCCGAAACAGGCCCAGCAGTTTCAGATCCACCACGGGCCCCAGCACCAGAAAGGCCAGCAGGGCCCCGGGGGTGATCTGGGCGGCAAAGCCCAGGGCCAGAAAGGCATCCACGCTGGAGCACACCGACACCACCACCGCCAGCAGCATCAGGCTCAGCACCGACAGGGTGGGGGCTCCGCCTACCGCCAGCAGCCAGCTGCGGGGCAGCAGGGTCTGCACGGTGGCGGCGATGGCGCAGCCCAGCACCAGCAGGGCCGCCAGATCGAGAAATTCCCGGCTGCCGTGTTGCAGCACCTCCTGCAGGGGAGGGCGCTGGACGGGAGCTTGGGGTGGGGGGGCACCCACGGCTCCCACCAGACCGCTGCGGCGCTCCAGCAGGCCCACCTCCGCCAGGGGCTGGTTCAGCCGCCGCTCTTCCAGCAGCGCCGGGGTGAGCAGGGCGGTTTCCGGCAGCAACCGCAGCACGCTGGCCAGCAGCAGGCTGAGCAGCAGCGCGCCCCCGGGCCGGGCCGCCAGCAACCAGGGCTGGTTGGGGAAGGCGGCCCAGGTGCTGGCCAGCACGATCGGGTTCAGCACCGGAGCGGCGAACAGAAAGCCGAGGGCCGTGCCCAGGGGGGCGCCCCCCGCCAGCAGGCGCCGGGCCACGGGCACGTTGCCGCACTCACAGGCCGGCAGGGCAAAGCCCAGGGCGGCGCCGGTGAGGGGGCCGACCACGGGATGGTGCGGCAGCCGTTGCAACCAGCGGCCACCCGGGGCGAGCCATCGGGCCAGGCTGGCGATGGCCACCCCGATCAGCAGGAAGGGCAGGGCCTCCAGCAGCAGCCCCTGAAAAATGGCCCAGGCGGTGGCCAGGCGCTCCAAGGCTCAATCGATCACGGCCAGCTGACCATGGCACAAAAGTGCAAGTGCAGGTGGCGCCTTCACCCCATCCCCGGAGCCCTCGAGCCCTGGAACCAGCCGGGGATGGCTTCGTAGCAGGCGGCGTTCTTCTCGTTTTCCCGGGCCTCCACCTTCCAGCAGCAGGTGCGACCGCCGTCGCGCCCCTGCAGCAGGGCGTTAGCCCAGTCCCACACCAGCTGGGCGCTGGCCTCCATGCCCACGTTGTCCATCACCCGCAGGTCGAGGGCTCCCTGCTCATGGAGGGCCTGCCACTGCTCCAGCAGCGGGTCGTCGGCATTCACCAGAAAGGTGTGGTCAAACTGGGCGGCCAGCTGGCTCTCCAGGCTGCCCAGGCTGGAGAAATCCACCACGAAGCCGTTCTCATCGAGGTTGGCGGCCCCAAACCAGCAGGTGAAGCTGCGGCTGTAGCCGTGCACGAAGCGGCAGTGGCCGGGATGGCGCCATTGCCGATGGCAGCAGGGGTAGCCGCTGAAGGTCTTCGAGCAGGTGAAGGCGGCGGACATGGTGGGGGTGGTGGGGCGCTGGTCGCGTCCCCTCAGGCTGCCATTGGGCTCATCCCGTGATCGGGATGACCCGGTTGCGGCCAGTCTGCTTGGCCTGATACATGGCGGTATCCGCCCGGTCGATCATGGCGTCACTGCTTTCGCCAGGCACCACCAGGGTGGCGCCAATGCTGAGGGTGATCTGCAGGTCGCCCGCCGCGGTGGGCACCGGATCCTGCACGGAGTTGCGGATTTTTTCAGCGATCACCAAAACGGAGTCGAGGTTCTGCACCCCCTTCAACACCACCAGCAGCTCGTCGCCCCCCATCCGGGCCGCCACATCTTCGCTGCGCAGGCACGCCTGGATTCGGCTGGCCACGGTGCGCAGCAGTTGGTCGCCGGCCGCATGGCCCCAGCGGTCGTTGATCGCCTTGAAGCGGTCGAGGTCGCAGAACAGCAGCGCCGTCTGTTCACCGCTGCGCTGGTCGGGGGAGGACAGGGTGTGGATCTGCTCGAGAACCTCCCGGCGGTTGAGCAGGCCGGTGAGTTCATCGGTGCGGGCATGGCGCTCCAGTTCGTGCCAGGCCGCCATTTCCCGATCGATCAGTCGAAAGGAGGCCACCATGCCATCGAGGCAGTTCTGGCTGTCGAGGTAGGGGCCCACATGCAGTTCGGCCCAGTGCCAGCTGTTGTCCTTGGCGCGGATTCGGTGGCGGCACACGACGCACTGGCCTGCGGCGATGGCTTCCAGGTTGTTGGCGTATTCCAGGAGATCGTCTGGGTGGAGCACCTCCCCTGAGGATCGGCCCAGCCACTCCTCTGGAGACCAACCCAGGGCCCCAGCCAGGGAGGGCGACACGTAGGTGATCACGTCATCGCGGAGGCGCACCACCACATCTGAAGCGTTCAGGGCCAGCAGCCGGTAGGCCTCCTCAGAGGCCGCCAGCTCGCGAAGGCTCTCGTAGCGCTCGGTCACATCGCGCCAGGTGTAAACGAGTTCCTCGCCCTGGGGTACGCCACGGATGTCGTAGCGGCGGGTCTGGCCCAGGATCTCGTGGGGATAGGGGTAGTCATCGAGCACCAACGGCTCGCCGGATTCCACCGCCTGGATGTAGAGCGCCAACAGCCCTTGGCCACTGTGGCCCGGCAGAACCTCCAACAGGGTGTGGCCCACCAGTTCGTCGTGGCTGAGCTGGTTGTCATGGCAGGCGGCCCCATTGGCTTCCATGTAGGTGAAGTCCTCAATCGCCCCCATGGCATTGCGGCGGGCCCTCAGCACCACATGGGGATCGAGCAGGGAATCGAGGGTGGCCGTCAGACGCGCCAGGGTCTGGGCCATGGCCTGCTCATCCGCCACCTTTGCCGCGATGTCGCTCCAGCTGCCGATGATCGCCAGCACGTCCGGCCCGCCATCGCGGGCCCCCCGGGCGTTCACCTCCACCCACTGGTAGCCCCCCTGGGCCCGGCGCACCCGCAGCCGGAACTGCGGCTCTTCGCCCCGGGCAAAGGCGGCTTGAACCCTCTGCAACAGCTCCAGATCGTCGGGGTGAACAAACTCCCTGAAGGGTTTGCCAATCATCTGGGCGGGTGTCCAGCCAAGCAAGCGCGTGACCGATGGGGAGATCCACTCAAGTCCCCCCTGCCGGCTGGCCCGGAACACCACATTGGAGGCGTTTTCGGCCAGCATCTGGTAGTTCTTTTCCGACTCGCGCTGAATCCGTTGGGCCCGAGCCCGTTTGGCGGCGACGCTCAGGCTGGCCAGGCCAATCACACCCAGCAGGGCCAGTTGCTCCAGGACCTGCGGCCTGTGCAGGTGTGCCCAGCGCTGCTCCGCAATCAGCGCCAACCCGATGCTGGCCAGGGTCATCCGCCCGAGCGGCTTTACATCGGCGAAGCCTGCAGCAAACACCAGCGGCAGCCAGAAATAGGGCAGCAGTTCCACGTCCAGTGGCATGGCCACATCCACCACGAAGATCCCGATCAGGAGGATCCAGAGGCCCGTCATGCGCCGGGCGCCGATGGTGGGTGTGGGGGATGCAGTCATCAAAGGCAGAGGGGCGGAGACTTCGCAACTTCAGTGGATCAGGGAAGGCGCCCGTGATGCATGGCTTTATGCGGGAGGTGGATAATTCCTGGGATTGGTTGTTTGGCTGTGCCCCTTGCTGCATGGGTAAAAATAGCTAATTGAGCGCTTTAAACCTGTTCAAGGTGTAGTTGTATGTAGACAATGCGTTTGATGCATTGGATGCAGAGTGGAGCAAGGGCTTCTGGTCTGTTGACCTTGTCTTGGGCCTTGGTCTGCCGGTTCATGGCGGCGTTGGAGCGAGGGAGGGGCGATGGATCGCCTGCAGGCAAACTTGAGGGCATCGCTGCCCCTGCCCCGCCGTGCCCGATGCCCTGTCGATCGTCGGCCCGCCCGTTGACCGGCTGCGCTTCAACGAGGCCGGTTTGATCCCCGCCGTGGCCCAGGACTGGCTCGATGGGGCCGTGCTGATGGTGGCCTGGATGAACCGCGAGGCCATCGACTGCACCCTGGCCAGCGGTGAGGTGCACTACTGGAGCCGCTCACGGCAGGAGCTGTGGCACAAGGGGGCCACCAGCGGCCAGATCCAAGCCCTGAAGGGCCTGCGCTACGACTGCGATGCCGATGTGCTGCTGCTCACGGTGGAGCAGCGCGGTGATGGGGCCTGCCACACCGGTGCCCGCAGCTGCTTCTACGACGCTGGCCCCGTGCCCACGAGCGGTGGGGCTTCCGCCCCCCAACCCCCGGCGGATGTCTGCACCGAGCTGATGCGGGTGATCGAGGGCCGGCGCGACCGGCCCGAGCCCGGCAGCTACACCAACAAGCTGCTGGAGGGCGGCGACAACCGCATCCTCAAGAAGATCGGTGAGGAGAGCGCCGAGTTTGTGATGGCCTGCAAGGACGCCAACGCCGCCGAGATTGCCGGCGAAGCCGCCGACATCGTGTTCCACCTCCAGGTGGCCCTGGCCCACCACGGCGTCAGTTGGCGCCAGGTGCAAGAGGTGTTGGCCCAGCGGCGGGGCGCGCCGCGGCGGGACTGACCTGTGCTGGATTGGCCAGGCCGGGTTGGGCCTGGAGCCAGAGCAGGGTGGCCCGGTCGCGGGGGCTGAGCTCGAGCACCGGTCGGCTGCCCGGGAGGGCGGCGAGGGCATCGCCGGGCTGGTCGCTGTGGCCCCAGAGCCCGAAGGCGTGGCCGAGCTCGTGCAGGGCGGTGGCCTGCATGGCCGGCACCCCCTGGCCGGGACTGAGCTGCACGGTCACCTGGGGTTCGATCTGCCAGGGGCTGGCGGGTTGGCCGGGCTCGCCCCGCCGCACCTCCACCAGCATCAAGGTGGCGCGGCCATGGCTGGCACGCCCGTTCTGCACCGGCGGCCTGCGCCTCAGCAGCCGCACCTGGGCCCGCTCCGGATCGTCCACCACCGTGATCGGCAGAACCCGCTGCCAACGGGCCAGGGCTCCCTCCACGGCCTGGCGCCAGCGCCCATCCCACAGGGCCGCTGGCCCTGTGCTGGCCCCGGGCTCGATCCAGAGGCACCAGTGGGGCAACCGGGCCCAGCCCAGGGGGGTGGGCCGCAGCCGATGGCGGTAGTCGGCGTTCGTGGGGCTGCGGCTGGGCCCAGGAGCTGGGGCGGCGGAGGCCTCGGCAGCGGGGATCGGCCGCTGGGCCAGCACCGGCGGACAGGGATCGGGGGCGGCCGGGCCCGCGACGCCTGGCTGGGTGAGGGCCATCAGCCAGGCCAGGCTCGCCAGCAGTGGCGCCTGGGCCCTCCCCATCAGGTGGGCAGGCCGACGCCGCGAGCCATCAGGGTGGCCAGCAGGGGCACCAGGGCAAAGCCCACCAGCTCGATGTTGAGGATCCAGCCCAGCCGTGTGGCGAGGGCTTCGCTCACCTGGGGCAGCTCGCCCTTGCGCAGGGGGATGGCCCAGAGGATGTAGGTGATGGTGGGGTACAGCGACAGGCCGCCCACCCCCAGATAGAGGCCCACCTTCCACCAGAACAGGGGGTTTTCCGTATAAAACTCACTGCCCTGGCCGAAGTACAGCACCCGCAGGATGCCGCTGCCCAGCAGGGCCAGGGCAGCGAGGCCGTACACCACATCCGTGATCACCATCAAGGTGGCGTCGGCCTTGCTGGGGTTGGGCTTGATCAGCCGCCGCTCCAGCACCAGGGCGCCGAAGCAGAGCATGAAGCTCACGTAGTGCACGTAGGCCACGCCAGCCCGGGAGAGCACCTCGGGGGGAATGGCGGCAAGACCTGGCATCGACAGAAGGCAGTGGCCCGCAACGGTAACCGCCGGGTCTGCCCCCCTGCTGCTGCTTCTCAAACACCATGCAAATCAGCAGCCATTGTGAAAACCGCACAAGGTGTGAAATTGGGAAGGAAGGTTGAAAGTTGGAAGCTTTTCCGTTGGTTTCTTTTTGTCTGTTGATTGGCCTTAGGTTCAATTCATTGCACCGGTGAACCATGGCGAGCTCCTTGAGCGCCTTTTTGGGTGAGATTGGTCGCCATCAGTTGTTGACCCCGGAGCAGGAGCTCACCCTGGGCCGCAAGGTGCAGGCCATGGCCGAGCTGCAGGAGCGCTGCCGCGAAGCCGGCGGGGCCGGCCCCGCCTGTGACTTCAACGATCTGGAGCGCCGCACCCTGAAAACGGGCGAGCGGGCCAAGAACCAGATGATCACGGCCAACCTGCGGCTGGTGGTCAACCTGGCCAAGCGTTACCAGAACAAAGGTCTCGACCTGTTGGATCTGATTCAGGAGGGCACCTTGGGCCTCACCCGGGCCGTCGAGAAATATGACCCCACCCGCGGGCATCGCTTCAGCACCTATGCCTACTGGTGGATTCGTCAGGGGCTCAATCGCGCCCTGTCCACCCAGAGCCGCACCATTCGCATTCCGGTGAATGTGAACGAAAAACTCACCAAATTGCGCGCGGCCAAGGCGCGCTTCCTGCAGGCCAATGGCACCGCACCCGCGCCGGCCCAATTGGCCAAGATGTTGAACCTCCCCCTCGATGAGGTGGAAGATCTGCTGGGTTGTGAACTGCGCAGCATCACGGTCAGTCTCCAGGGAGTGGTGAAGTCGAAGTCCGATCCCTCCGAGCTGGTGGATGTGCTGCCCAGTCCGGAGCTGGCGCCGATGGAGCGGGCCGAGCTCGCCGAGCGCACCGCCACGGTGTGGACCCTGCTCGATCGGGCCAACCTCACCCCCAAGGAGCGCACGGTGGTGATGCTGCGCTTTGGCCTGGATGGCAGCCATGAATGGCGCACCCTGGCGGAGGTGGCCCGTCAGCTCGAATGCAGCCGGGAATATTGCCGCCAGGTGGTGCAACGGGCCCTGCGCAAGCTACGGAAAACCGGCATTGAGAGTGGGTTGGTCGAGGTCGAGTAGCTGGCGTCTGGTTCTTGAATGGGGAGGTTGGTTGCCGATCGGCCCGTGACGGATTCCGTGCATTCCGCCTCCGTGGATGCCCAGGTGCTCGAGAGCACCGTGGTGGATGAGGCGGTGTTGCTCAAGTTGCTGCGGCGTGCCGGTCGCACCCTGGCCCGTCCGGCCCTCGAGTGCCTGGAGTTGCTGCTCGATCCCCAAACCCCGGCTTCGGCCAAGCTCACCGTGTTGGCCGCGCTCACCTATCTGTTGGTGCCGCTCGATCTGATTCCGGATTTCATCCCCGCTGCCGGCTTCAGCGATGATTTGGTGGCGGTGACCGCCCTGCTTGGGCTCTGCACCCGCCACCGCACCCCGGCTGTGCGGATGCGGGCCCAGCGTCGCTTGGACCGTTGGTTCCCTGTGGATCGCTGAAGTCAATGTCGAGCCTTACCAGCGACCAGCTCGAAGATCTGCAGGCCTTTCTCAAAGACTGGCTGCGCCACACCGGCCGCACCCAGGCGGATCTGCGCCGGGCCCTCCATGCCGCCTCGATTCGGATGCCGGTGCTGCTGGAGGTGCTGCAACGCACCTACAGCCGCCAGGGGCTGCCCGGGCTGGCCGAACAGCTTTGCGGTGTCGAAGAGCTTTGGCATCGGGAAGACGGCGCGGCTGAGGGCGGTGACGCCCCCTTGCCGGGCCTGGATGCGTCCTTGGGCCAGCTCGATCTGCTGTTGCAGGAAATTCGTCAGGAGCAGCAGCCCTGAGGTTTTCTGTCCAGAGTGGGGCCATGCCGCTTCTTCCTTGAATGCAGAGAATGCAGATGGTTCTGGCCACCGCAGCCATCGGGCTGGGTTCTGTGCTGGGCGGAGTCCCGGCCCTGGCCCAGTCCGAGAGCTTCCTGGTGGGTCCTGGGAGTTCCGTCGGCCCTTCCACCAAGGTGAAGCCCAAGAACTGCGTCACCGGCTCGGACGGATCGATCACCTGTGACACCCAGCTGGAAAACTCCCCCAGCGACACCCAGGCACGCCCGATCTTCGAGCAGTTCAAGAACTGAAGGGCCCCGGCATGACGCGCTTTCGGCGGATGTTCCAGGACAGCACCTATCTCAGGCTGATCGACCGCAGTGAGCAGGTGCTCACCAAGGTTTTGGGCCTGGTGCTGCTTGTGGTCATGGTGGCGGCCACGGTGCAGCTGATTGGGGTGGTGGGGATGGCCTTGGTGCAACCGGGTACCCCCTGGCTCTCCACAACCCTGAACACCGTGCTCGGTGATCTGCTGACCCTGTTGATTGCCCTGGAGGTTCTCCAGAACATCACCTCCTATCTGCGCCACCACGTGGTGCAGATCGAATTGGTGCTGCTCACGGCCATGACCGCCGTGGCCCGGAAGGTGATCGTGCTGCCGCCGGGAGCTGAAAACAAACCCGAACTGTTGGGTGGGCTCGGCATTGCGGTGCTCGCCCTGGCAGCTGCGTTCTGGTTGGTGCGCAGTCTCAACATCCGCAAGCCTCCCGCCAGAACAGGGCCAGCCATACGGAACCCGGAGCCGGATCGGTAGTCACCAGCCGGTGACGGCGGTGGGCCGGAATCAGCAGGCTGTCGCCGCGGCACAGTTGCCGCACTTGAGCCTCATCTTCAAAGGCAATTTGGGCGCTGCCCTGCAGCAGCAGCACCCATTCATGGTCGCTCTGGTCGTACCAGAAGTCTGGTGCACTCGCGGCCTGGCAGGAATGGATCCTCTCTAGACGCCAGTTGGCTTGTTCCAGCAGCACCCTGGTGATCTCTTGGCCCGGGGCTGGACACGGGGGCGTCAGCAGGTTGTCGTGGCCTCCCAGTGGTGGGTCGGTTTCCCCCCAGCGCCTGCCGATCTCAAAACCATGGCTGCGGGCCAGGGCCACCACGCCATGGTGGTCACTGCAATCGCACAGGGCCTGCCGCAACACGGGGTCGCTTTCGCTGAGGGCCACGAAGGCATTCAGTTGGCGCACCTTCTCGAGAAATTGCTGCAGCTGGGCTTCAGCCACCGATGGTCTCCGGCTGTTGGGGATCCAACCCTCCAGGGGCTTGGATCAAGGGCTTGATCATCCGCCATCGCAGGAAGGCCTCCCCGGCAAAGATCACCGTTTCTTCAGCATCGATCTGCCAACCGAGCCTTAACAGCAGGGGTTTGGACAACTGGCTGGCCTCGGTATGCCAGTGCCGGCAACCCTGATGCCAGGCATGGTGTTCGAGGGCCCGCAGGATGGCGCTGCTGCGTCCCTGCCGGCAGGAGCGTCCACGGCAATAGAGCAGGGAGAGCCTCTCGATCGGATCCAGCAAGCCAAATGCCTCAATCCGTGTCGGATCGTTTTCAGCGCAGCTGGCCAGGCCATAGCCCCGGCGGAGTGCATCCCGCACAGCGTTGCTGGTGTGGGCGTGGTCGGACCAGGCTGCAATCTGCGCTGGGCTGTACAGACCTTGCGTCTGGCTGATCACCGCATCGCGATACACCGCTGATACCTGATCCAGATCGTCCGGATGCAGCTCGCGCAGCTCTGAATCTTCCTGGATTGATTGGATCGGCAAAGCTTGGCAGGAGCTGTTAATGGTGTACATTCTGGATGTAATCCCTGGGGTTATTCCCCAACCGTCCCACCAATCCCCTAAATCAATGCTCACCGGATCAGAACTGCTGGCCAAGGTCAAAGAGCTTGGCGATGTGGGCAAGTCGGAGATCGTCCGGGCTTGCGGGTATGTGTCCAGCAAGAAAGACGGTGGCGATCGGCTCAACTTCACCGCCTTCTACGAAGCGCTGCTGGAGGCCAAGGGTGTGGAGCTCGGTGGCACCGGCAAAGTCGGCAAGGGTGGCCGCAAGCTCAGCTATGTCGCCACTGTGCAGGGCAACGGCAACCTGTTGATCGGCAAGGCCTACACCGCCCTGCTCGATCTCAAGCCCGGCGATGAATTTGAGATCAAGCTGGGCCGCAAGCAGATCCGCCTGATCCCCGCCGGCGCGACCGACGAAGACGAAGAGTGATCGGTCCGGGCGCTGCCGCCCAGGCTGCGCCACCGGAGCCCTCCAGTTTCGATGCAACCCCCGGCTGGACCGGGGGTTTTTTGTGACCGCCGAGGCCCAGACTGTCAGCTGTTCTGACGGATGGTTGGCATGCGGCAACGGATGCGGGCCCGCCCCGCGGCCCCCGTTCTGGCGGTGTTGTTGACGGCTGTCCTGGGGGTGATCGGCCTGCTGCTCGGTCCCGTTCCGGCCCTGGCGGCGTCGGCCCCCGAGCTCTCGGCTGGAGCTGGGTTGTTTGAGCAGCACTGCGTGGGTTGTCACGTCAATGGGGGCAACATCATTCGCCGCGGCAAAACCCTCCGCCTGGCGGCTCTCGAACGCAACGGCATCACCGGGCCGGAGCAGATTGCGGCCATTGCCGCCGGCGGTCAGGGCCAGATGTCGGCCTATGGAGCCGTGCTCGGAGAAGCAGGCCCGGAGGCCGTTGCTCTCTATGTGTGGCAGCAGGCCCAGCTGGATTGGCCCAAGAGCTGAGCGCTCTGGCGTGCTTCCCAGGAGCACGGTCCCGCTCCCCCGTCTCTGCTCAGAAGGCCTGGATCCAGGGATACACCTGCACGGCCGTCCAGATGCCATGGCGCCAGTACACATCGCCCTTCACCAAGCACTCCACCTGCTCGAGGGTTTCGGCCTCGTAGATCCCAAACACGTGGGTGCTGCCCTCCGTGGGGCCCAGGGTGATCAGGGTGCCGGCGTCCTTGAGTTGTTGGAGTCCGGCCAGGTGTTCCTCCCGGTAGGGGGTGCGCTTGTCCAGCGCGTTGTCGCAGTAGGTGCCCCAGAGCACAAAGCGCATGCGGGTGTCGGGAGGTGGGTGGCTTCTGAGGGTAGGGGCTTGGTGGCTGGTGGTAGGACTGTTCAGGGGTTGGAAGGTGATGCCTGCTGGCCCTGTTTGTGTTTTCCCTTCCGATGCTTCGCCCCACCCTTCTGCTCGTCTCTGCCGTCCTGATGGCAGCCCCTGCCCACGCCAACATGATGCAGCAGATCATCGTGGGCAAGTGTTCCCAGGCCATGCAGGACGACTTCAAAAAGGCCGGGAAAACCCCGCCTGCCGGCATGGTGAATGACACCTGCGGCTGTATCGCCGACGGGATGCTCAAGAAAGGTCAGAGCCTCGATCAGGCCAAGACCATCTGCGTCAAGCAGACCACGGCCAAATACAACCCCTGAGCCACTTGCCACTGGTGGAGTCCGTAGCTAGGGGTGAAGTGTTGCCGAGGTCGGGAAGCGGCCACCAGCTCCCGCACTGTTCCAAACCGGCGGCACCGGGCGCTCCGTCAGGGGCGCCCCCAACCCATTCCCAGCCGTGATCCAGCCCATCGCCGTGCACACCCCGGGGCCGGCGCGGCGGCTGCAGGCGGTGCTCAGCCCGGTGATTCCCGAGCTGGCGGCCCTGGTGCGCGACACCCCTGGCACCCTGTCCCTGGCCCAGGGCATGGTGGACTGGGATCCCCCCGAGAGCGTTGCCGTTGCCGTGGCGGCGGCCCTGGCCGCCGGGGGCCCGGAGTTGCACCGGTATGGGGCCCTCCAGGGGGACCCCCAGCTGCTGGAGACGATCGCCGCCAAGTTGGCGGCTCACAACCGGCTGGAGCTTGAGGGCGCGGCGCTGTTGGTGACCGCCGGCAGCAACATGGCCTTCCATGCCGTGGTCCAGGCGATCGCCGAGGGGCCGCCCGGGGAGCCCAGCGAGGTGATCCTGCCGCTCCCGTACTACTTCAACCACGTGATGGCGGTGCAGCTGGCCGGTGCCGTGCCGGTGCTGGTGGAGGGGGGTGCGATCCCCGATCCCGAGCGGCTGGCGGCGGCGATCACACCGCGCACCCGTGCCATCGTCACGGTGTCGCCGAACAACCCCAGTGGGGTGGTGATTCCGGCGCCAGTGCTGGCCGCGATCAACCGGCTCTGCGGCTTGCACGGCCTGTTTCACATCTGTGACGAGGCCTACGAGCTGTTTGTGCACGGCCGTGAACCCCACTGGAGTGCGGGTTCCCTGCCCGGCAGTGCGGCCCACACGGTGTCGCTGCACTCCCTGTCCAAGGCCTACGGCATGGCCGGATGGCGGCTGGGCTACATGGCGGTGCCCGCTGCCCTGCTGCCGGCGCTGCATAAGCTGCAGGACACGGTGCTGATCTGTCCGCCGCGGCTCACCCAGCACGCGGCGCGAGCCGCTCTGGCTGCGGGCCCGGCCTGGTGCGCGCCGCGCCTGGCGGGCCTGGCCGGCCGGCGTCAGCAGCTGCTGGATGCGGTGGCCACCCAGCAGGCCCAGGGGCTGCCGGTGCGCGTGCTGGCCGAGCCCGATGGGGCCTTTTATGCCCTCTTGCAGCTGGATGGTGCCGCCGCCGGCTCCCTCAGTGGCGACACCCTGATGCGCCGCCTGGTGCGCGAGCACCGGGTGGCGGCCCTCAGCGGCGAGAGCTTCGGGCTGGAGGCTGGCTGTGGGGGGCCGGTGCTGCGGCTCAGTTACGGCATGCTCGACGCCGCCGACTTGGCCGAAGCCCTCGACCGGCTGTTCCGTGGGGTGGGAGCCCTGCTGGCTTGAGCACCCGGCGCCGGGTGCTTGGCCGGGATCAGCTGTCCAGGGCAGCCCGCAGCTCGGCGCAGAAGCGGCCCGCGGCCGCCGCCACGTCGCCCTGCTGGCCGTGGGCTTCGGCCATCACCTTCACCAGGGCACTGCCCACGATCGCTCCGTCGGCACCCCAGTCGCGCACCTGACGGGCCTGCTCGGGCCCGGAAATGCCGAAGCCCACCGCCACGGGGGTGTCGCCCTGGCCCTTGAGCTGGCCCACCAGGGGGCCCACCCGGGATTCCAGGCTGGTCCGCACCCCGGTCACGCCCGTGACGCTCACCAGGTAGGTGAAGCCGCGGCTGGCGTGGTGGATCCGGCCCATGCGCTCGGCTGGAGTGGTGGGGGCCACCAGCAACACCAGATCAAGGCCGGCGGCAGCGGCAATGGCCGAGAGTTTTTCGGCTTCCTCCAGGGGCAGGTCGGGCACCACCAGGCCCGCGGCTCCAGCGGCGGCGGCGGCGGCGCAGAAGGCCTCCATGCCCCGGTTGAGCAGGGGGTTGCTGTAGGTGAACAACACCACCGGAATGGTGAGCTCGCCCTTGAGGGAGCTGAGCATCTCCAGCACCCGGGCCGGGGTGGTGCCGGCGCCCAGGGCCCGGCTGGCGGCGGCCTGGATCACCGGGCCATCGGCCAGGGGGTCGCTGTAGGGAATGCCCAGCTCCACCAGGTCGGCACCGTTGGCTTCCAGGGCCAGCAGGCAGGAACGGGTGTGGGCCAGATCCGGATCGCCCGCCATCAGGAAGGGCATCAGGGCGCAGCGACCCTGTTGGCGCAGGGCGGAGAATCGCTGCTGGATCGGGGTGGGGGCGGAAGACACAGCAGCAGTGGCAGACACAGCAGCGGGCACGGCTTGGGCCAGTGAGCCTATGCCTCACCAGGGGGCGCGTCCCCGAGCTGGCCGGTCTCCCGCAACAGGCGCTCCTGCTCTTCGGGGCTGAGGGCGTCGAACTTGCGCTGTAGGGCGTCGGTGGTGAAGGCGTCGTAGGCCTCCCGGTACGTGCGGCGCTGCTGGATGAACGTCATCTGGCCGGTGACCACCCGGAACAGGTAGCTGCCCGTCCAGGCCAGCACCAGCACCATCAGCAGGGCCGATGCGGCGATGCCGGCGGAGAAGCCTTCAAAGCCCCCCAGCTGGAACAGTCCATAGCCAGCGGCACCCAGGCCGAAGACGCCCAGGGCGAGCAGCAGAGCTTTCCCATTGGTCATGGCTGCAGGTCACCCTGGCCTGCCATGCGCAGATTGATGAAGGGGGAAAACAGGATCAGGCCGGGGAAGAACAGGAACACCAGCCCATAGACCCCGAAGCGCTCCAGCTTGCCCATCACCGTCCAGCGCTTGATCATCCAGGCGTAGAGCAGCAGGGGTACCGCCACGAGGTAGGTGCCTCCGAGCACCGCGTAGCCGGCAAGCACCAGCAGGGTGTCCTGCGGAATGGATTGGAGAAATCCGGGCAGCGGCACGGCGGGCCTGCGGGGGATGGGGGTGCGCTGAATTTAGGATGTCTTGGCTGGGGGCATGGCGGAATTGGTAGACGCAGCGGACTTAAAATCCGCAGACGGCGACGTTGTGGGGGTTCAAGTCCCCCTGCCCCCACTTGCGTTCTGTCAGGCCTAGGGCCACAGGTTCGCGGCCCATTCGCGTTCCAGATCCGCGTTTCGGTCTAAGATCTGCACAACCGGCAGAAGCCGGCGGGTTTCGAGCCCGCGCACGTCGGTCCCAGCACCTTGCATCCCCTTCGCTTCCTGGGGAGGTCTCTCAAGTCAGACGATCGAGCCAGGTTTCCAGGCCGATCAATGTCCAGTTGACTGTCCTGCCGGACTGTCTTGTGTGATTCCTCCCCATGGAGGAATGGCAGTCCTCCGGTGCGAAATCCATATCTGTTGAACCGTCCATGTCTTCTTTCTTTTCCCCGACATCCCTGTCCGTGACCACGTCCTGGTCGTCCCGCCCTGCCGGGCGCTCCAGCGGCCCCAGCTGCCCGCTGCACCAACGCCCCCAAGGGCGGCCGGCTTCCCAGCCGCTTACCTGGGAGGAGTTGCTCGGCCAGCGCTGAGCAGCGCCTGAAAGTGCCGCCCCTCATCTCCCGGGGTGTCCGAGGTGTTGAACAGCACGTCCAGGTGTTCCCCCAGGCGCACCGTGAGTTCCTCCAGAACCTGGTCCTGGGGGCATCCCCCCAGCCAGCTGGCATTCAGGTAAATCGTCTGACGGCTGTCCGAGAAATGGCTCCTGGCGCCCGGCAAGTCGTCGTCGGTCAGGAGCTCCACGGCCGGCAGGCCCCGGAAGTCTCCCTGGGCCAGCGCCTCGGCCAGGCTCACCAACGCCTCCGGAGGCTCGCCCAGACCCAGGGCGTGCACGGACGCGCTCACCAGGCTGCCATCGGCGGCCCAATCCAAAATCCGCTGACGCCAGGCCTCCAGGCACGCTCCAAGCTCCTCACTGCTGGATGGCGACGGGGATGGCGACACAGTCATCGGCGGTGTTGGATGTGGGGCTGACGGGGTGGGCTAGGGCGCCTGCAGGCGCTCCCGCTGCAGGTAGACCCGGATCAACTTTTCATCCATCAACCCCTGGCGGGCCAGGGGAGCCTCATTGCAGCGTTCGAACAGCCCCAGCAGCGTGGCGGCCTGGAACTGGAAGCCGTGCGCCGCACCGATGGCCACCACATCCGGAGCGGTGATCACCTCGTTGAGCTGGTCGCGCAGGTTCTGATCCTGCTGAATGCGGCCCAGAAAGCTGAACAGGGCCTCCAGCTCGCTGGCCTGGCTGCCGGGTTCGGCGCTGGGGTTGGCGTCCAGATCCATCACAGGTGCCTCGCGCGGCGCGGAAGGGAGAGCTCACGCTAGGGCCGACCCGCCCAGCGATCACCCTGGGCCGGGCGACCGTTCAGAATCGCGCCACAACCTGCTCGACCCGCGTCTTAGAGCGATGACCCTTCTGCCCAGTGCCATCGAGATCATCGTGGGCATCCTGCTGCTCTTCGGCGGTGGCGAATTGTTTGTGGGCGGCTCCACCGCCCTGGCCTTGCTGCTGGGGATTCCCCAGATCGTGATCGGCCTCACGGTGGTGTCGCTGGGCACCAGCGCTCCGGAGCTGTTCGTGAGCCTGATCTCCACGATTCAGGGCGGCGACGACATCGCCGTGAGCAACATCGTGGGCAGCAACATCTTCAACGTATTGGTGGTGCTGGGCCTCAGTGCCCTGGTGGTGCCCCTGCGGGTGAAGAGCCGGCTGGTGCGCCGCGATGTGCCCCTTCTGCTGGGGGTGTCCATGGCGGTGTGGGGGATGACCTCCGGCGGCCGCCTCACCTGGCAGGCCGGTGTCGCCCTGCTGGTGGGCACCGTGATCAACCTCGTGTGGGAGATGCGCACGGCCGGGGAGAACCCCGATGAGGCCGGCGATATCGACGACAACGACCGGGCCACCCCACCTGTGGCTGGCGCCAAATTGGCGGGGGGCCTGGTGCTGCTGGTGGTGGGATCCCAGGTGCTGGTGAAAGGTGCCACCACGGCGGCCGTCGCCCTGGGGGTGAGCCAGACCGTGATCGGTCTCACCATCGTGGCGGCCGGCACCTCCATGCCCGAACTGGTGACCTCTTTGGTGGCGGCCTACCGGGGCAAGGCCGACCTGGCCATCGGCAACGTGGTGGGCAGCAACCTGCTCAACCAGCTGGTGATCCTGGGACTCTGCGGTGTGGCCTCCGGCGGCGCCGGTCTCACGGTGGATCCGGTGATGGTGAACCGCGATTTCCCGATCATGGTGCTCACGACCCTGGCCTGCCTGCCCATCTTCTGGACCAATGGGGTGATCACCCGGCTGGAGGGCGGAATCCTGGTGGGTCTCTATGGCCTCTACCTGGTGGAACAGGTGCTCACCAACACGGTGACCTCGGCGGTGGATGAATTCCGCTTGGTGGCGTTGGTGGTGGTGGTGCCGCTGGTGCTGGTCTTCCTGGTGTGGCAAACCCTGCGCTGGCGTCAGCAACGGCACGCATGAGCCTTCTGGCCAGCAGTGTTGTTCCATCCCTCAGCACCACCGGCCTCCAGGAGTTGCTCCAAACCTGGGGCTATGGGGTGATTTTTGTGGCCATGCTGCTGGAGAGCGCTGGCCTTCCCCTTCCGGGAGAAACCATCACCCTCCTGGGCGGCTATGCAGCGGGCAGTGGTCAGCTGCAGGTGCTGGGGGTGATCGCTGCCGCCGCCGGCGGGGCGATCATTGGCGACAGCCTGGGCTACTGGATCGGGCGACGGGCCGGTTGGCCCTTGCTGCTGCGGATGGGGGGCCTGTTGCGCCAATCCCCGGAGCAGCTAGAGGGCTACCGGTTGCGGTTCCTGCGCCATGCCGGCAAGTCGGTGTTCCTGGGCCGCTTCGTGGCGGTGCTGCGGGTGGTGGCTGGCCCCATGGCCGGTGCGGTGGGCATGCCCTACCGGCGCTTTCTGATCTGCAACTGTGCCGGCGCGGTGCTGTGGGCCTCCACGATGGTGAGCCTGGCCTGGCTCGGGGGGCGCTGGGTGCCCCTGGATCGGATGCTTGAAGGGGTGCTGGAGTTTGGGCTCGGCGCGCTGCTGCTGGTTTCACTGGTGCTGCTGCTGCCCAAGCTGCTCTCCTGGTGGGAGCGCCGCCAACTCGATTCCGGTGACGGTCCCTAGCGATGGACCTCACCCCCCAGCAGCGGCGCGCCGCCACCCTGGCGGCCCTGCTGGGCAATGCCCTCGAGTGGTTTGACTTTGCCGTTTACGGCTACGTGGCCACCCCCCTGGGCCATGCCTTTTTCCCCGCCGAGGATCCGGGCCTGCAGGCCGTGGCCGCCTTCGGTGTGTTTGCGGTGGGCTATCTGATGCGGCCCGTGGGCAGCCTGGTGCTCGGCCCGATCGGCGACCTGCTCGGGCGCCGCAACATGCTCAGCCTCAGCATCGTGCTGATGGGCGCCGCCAGCCTGTTGATCGCCCTGTTGCCCACCCATGCCCAATGGGGGGCGGGTGCCGGGCTGGCCCTGCTGGGCCTGCGCATGGTGCAGGGGTTTTCGGTGGGCGGTGAATTCACCGGTTCGATGACCTACGCCACCGAGGCGGCCCGCCCGGGTCAGCAGGGGATGCTGGCCAGCCTGGCCACCGCCGGTGGTCTGGTGGGGTTCAGCCTGGGCTCCCTCACCGTGGCCCTGCTGGCTCGGGCCCTCGGCGACGCCGCCATGGACGCCTGGGGCTGGCGGCTGCCCTTCGCCCTGGGAGGTCTGGTGGCCCTGTTGGGCCTGTGGATGCGGCGGCGCATGCCGGAAACCCTGGAGCCCCACCACCGCGATCCCCAGCCCGTTGGTGCGGTTCGGTTGCTGCGGGCCATGGGGGGCCGGCTGGCCGAGGTGCGTCAGCAGGGGCCCTTGGTGCTGCGCATCATCGCGTTGGTGTCCTTCGCCAACGTGGTGTTTTACGTGCTGTTTGTCTACCTGGTGGATTACAGCGGTCACCAGGCCGGCTCCAGCCTGGCCCAGGCCAATGCCACCTCCACCGTGATCCAGACCCTGGGGTTGCCCCTGGTGCTGTTGGGCGGCGTGCTGGCGGATCGCTGGGGCCAGTTGCCGGTCAACCGGCTCGGCACCCTGCTGCTGGCCCTGGCGACGCCGATCGCCTTGCCCGTGGTGCAGCTGGCCGGCCCCAGCGGCCTGGCCATGGGCCAGCTGCTGGGGGTGTTGCCCGTGATGCTGTCCATGGGGGCCCAGGGTGTGCTGGCGGTGGAGTGGGTGCCGGTGCGGCAGCGCTGCACGGTGTTTTCGATCGCCTACAGCCTGGCGATGGCCCTGTTTGCGGGCACCGCTCCCGTGGTGTGCAGCTGGCTGTTGGAGGAGCGGGGCTGGCAGTGGGGGCCGGCCCTCTATTGCTGTCTGTTTGCCCTGCCGGCCTGGTGGGCCCTGCAGACCCGCCCCCGCCCCTGACGGCCATCCCGGTCCCTTCCCCCGCGATTGCTGGCAAACTGCGCCAAACCTCCGTTGGGGCCCCATGGGTTGGCTGCGCAGACTTGCCACCGCACTCCCCCTGGTCAGTGTGCTGACCCTGGTGGGTTGTGCCAGCGAGGGCGGGGGGATTCAGAGCCAGAAGATGGCCACCGTCAAGGCTCGCGGCAGCCTGATTTGTGGCACCGATGGCAAGTTGCCGGGCTTTGGCTATCTGGGCTCAGACGGCCGCTATGTCGGCCTTGATGTGGACACCTGCAGGGCCGTGGCGGCTGCGGTGCTGGGGGATGGCGAGAAGGTGGAGTTCCGCGATCTCAATCCCAGTGAGCGTTTTGCGGCCCTCTCCAGCGGCGAGGTCGACCTGCTGGCCCGCAACACCACCATGACCCTGAGCCGGGATGCGGCCGGGGGCAATGGGCTGAGCTTTGCGCCCACCACCTTTTATGACGGCCAGGGGGTGATGGTGCCTGCCGCCAGCGGCCTGGCTGATCTCAAGGCCCTGGCCGGCAAGCCGGTGTGCGTTCCCAGCGGCACCACTAGCGAGCTCAACCTGGCCGATCGGATGCGGGAGCAGGGCATTGCCTACACCCCGCTCAAATTCCAGACCCTCGATCAGATGTACACCGCCTACCTCAGTGGGCGCTGTGCGGCCGTGAGCACCGACCGCTCCCAGCTGGCGGCCCAGCGCAGCACCTTCCCCCAGCCGGAGGCCCACACCGTGCTGCCCGTGGTGATGAGCAAGGAGCCCCTCACGCCGGCCACGATCAATGGGGATCCGGCCTGGGCTGACGCGGTGCGCTGGACCCTCTTCGCCCTGATGCAGGCGGAGGAGATGGGGATCACCCAGGCCAACGTGGCGGCCAAGGTTGCCGAGGCCAAGGCCAAACCCAACCAGGCCGACCTGCGCCGCTTCCTCGGGGTGGAAGGTGACTTCGGCCGCCAGCTTGGGCTGCCCGCAGACTTTGTGGTGCGGGCGATTGGCGCTGTGGGCAACTACGGCGAGATGTTCGAGCGCAACCTGGGCCAGAAGTCCAAGCTGAAGCTGGAGCGCGGTGTGAACCGTCTCTGGACCCAGGGCGGGCTGATCTATGCGCCGCCCTTCCGTTGAGCCAGCCCGTGCGCGCCTCTGCGGTCACGCCTTCTGCAGTCACGCCCTCTGTGGTGACGCCCTGGTGGCGCCATCGCCGCCTGATGCCCTGGCTGATCCAGGCGGCGGTGGGGCTGGTGGTGCTCGTTCTGGTGGCCTTTTTGCTGGGCAACCTGGTGCGCAATCTCACCCAGGCCGGGCTGCTGCTCACCTGGAGCTGGCTGGGCAATCCCGCCGGATTTGAGATCGCCGAAACGGCGATTCCCTTCGATGCCGCCATGCCCTACTGGCGTGCCCTGCTCGCGGGGCTGGCGAACACCCTCAAGGTGGTGCTGGCGGGGCTGGTGGGGGCCACCGTGCTCGGCACCCTCGTGGGCACCGCCTCCTTCAGCACGAATGGATTGCTGCGCCGTCTCGCCAGGGTCTATGTGGAGCTGATCCGCAACATCCCCCTGCTGCTGCAGTTGGTGTTCTGGTACTTCGTGGTGTTTCTGGCCCTCCCCAACGGGGCGGCGGCCCTGCAGCTTCCCGGGGTTGTGCTGGCCAAAGCGGGCCTCTACCTGAGTTGGTTTGATCCGGCGTGGCAGTGGCAGGGGCCCCAGCTGATCAACGGCGTCTGGACGGCGCCGCTGCGGATCACGGTGGAATTTGCGGCCCTGCTCACCGGGCTGGTGATCTACACCGGAGCCTTCATCGCCGAGGTGGTGCGAGGCGGCGTGGCGTCCGTGGCCAAGGGCCAGTGGGAAGCCGCCAACTCCCTGGGCTTCAGCCCCCTGCAGACCCTGACCCGGATCGTGCTGCCCCAGGCCCTGCGGGTGATCGTGCCGGGCCTCAACAGCCAGTACATCTCCCTGGCCAAGAGTTCCTCCCTGGCGGTGGCCTGCGGGTACACCGACCTCTACTCCGTGGCGGAAACCACCCTCAACCAGACGGGCCGGGCGGTGGAGGTGGTAGTCATTCTGCTGGGGTCCTACCTGGTGATCGATCTGGTGATCTCAGGGCTGATGAACGGGCTCAACGGCCTGGTGCAGTTGAGGGAGCGCTGAGATGGCGCCTGTGTCTCCGGTGATGGTGCGCCCTGGGCCCTGGCAGCGGCTGCGCCGGGAGCTGTTCGCCAGCCGCGTCGATGGGCTGATTTCGATCGGCCTGATCGGTGGTCTGGTGGCGGTGGGCCTGGGCCTGGCCAAGTGGGTGCTGGTTCAGGCCCAGTGGACCGTGATCAGCGCCAACAGCACGCTGTTTGCGGTGGGTCGCTACCCGCTGGAGCAGCAGTGGCGCCTCTGGCTGCTCACCACCCTGCTGGCCCTGGCCACCGGGCTCAGTTGGGGGCTGCTGCGGGCCTTGCCCCGCTCGGGGGCCTCCGCGCGGGCCTGGCCCCGCAACGACCGCTGGGCGGTGGCGATTCTGGTGGTGCTTGCCCTCTGGCGGCCGATGGCCCTCCAGCTCGCCCTGCCCATCCAGCTGCGCTGGTGGGCGATCACGGGCCTGTTGCTCCTGGCCCGCTGGGCTGCGGGCCGCTGGGGCGCCGCGATCCCGGCGTCGGCCCGTCGCTGGATGCCGCTGATCTGGCCCCTGCTCTACCTGCTGGGCATGGTGTTGATCAGTGGCGGGCTCGGCCTGGTGCGGGTGGCGCCCTCCGATTGGGGTGGGCTGCTGCTCACCCTGCTGATGGCCACGTTCTCGATCCTGCTCTGCTTTCCCCTGGGCGTGCTGCTGGCCCTGGGGCGCCGCAGCAACCTGCCATTGCTGCGCTGGGGCTCGGTGCTCTACATCGAGTTTGTGCGCGGGGCGCCCCTGATCACCCTGCTGTTCCTGGGCCAAAACATCCTGGGCTTTCTGTTGCCCGGTGGGCTGGCGCCCGATCGGGTGTGGCGGGCCGCCTGGGTGCTCACCTTCTTTGCGGCCGCCTACGTGGCGGAGGCGGTGCGTTCCGGTTTGGCCGCCATCCCTGCGGGTCAGTTGGAGGCGGCCCGCTCCCTGGGGTTGCCCATGCCCCAGGCCCTGATCCATGTGGTGCTGCCCCAGGCCCTGCGGGTGGCCCTGCCCGCCACGGTGGGGCAGTTCATCTCCCTGCTGCAGGACACCACCTTGCTGTCGTTGATTGGCCTGCTGGATTTGCTGGGAACGGCCCGTACGGTGATGGCCAACCCGGCGTATCTGGGCCGGAATGCCGAGGTGTACCTGGTGCTGGCCGTGCTGTTCTGGTGCTGCTGCGCCGCCTTGGGTCTGGGGAGCCGTGCCCTGGAAACCCGCCTCAACCCCACTGCCCCCTCCAACGTCACCCCTTCGCGATGACCCGCTCCGACGCCGTGATGATCGAGGCCCGTGGGGTCGAGAAGTGGTATCCCAATGGCTTCCACGCCCTGCGGGGGGTGGATCTCACCGTGGAGCAGGGGGAGGTGGTGGTGATCATGGGGCCCTCGGGCTCGGGCAAGAGCACCTTCCTGCGCACCTTCAATGCCCTGGAGGATTTTCAGAAGGGGTCGATCAGCGTTGACGGCATCACCCTCAGCGACGATCTGCGCCACATCGACGCCATCCGCCGCGAGGTGGGCATGGTGTTCCAGCAGTTCAACCTGTTCCCGCACCTGACGGTGCTGCAGAACCTCACCCTGGCGCCGGTGCTGGTGCGCAAGCTGCCCAAGGCGGAGGTGCAACGCCGGGCCCTGGACCTGCTGGAGCGGGTGGGGATCGCCGAGCAGGCCCACAAGTACCCGGGCCAGCTCTCCGGTGGCCAGCAGCAGCGGGTGGCGATTGCCCGCTCCCTCTGCATGGAGCCCCGCATCCTGCTGTTCGATGAGCCCACCAGTGCCCTCGATCCCGAGATGGTGCAGGAGGTGCTGGAGGTGATGCAGGCTCTGGCCCGCGATGGCATGACCATGGTGGTGGTGACCCACGAGGTGCGCTTCGCCCGCCAGGTGGCCCACCGGGTGGTGCTGATGGATGCCGGGGTGGTGGTGGAGAGTGCGCCGCCTGAGCAGTTCTTCACCGATCCCCAGCACGAGCGCAGCCGCCAGTTCCTGAGCCAGATCAGCTGAGCTCGATCCGCCGTCCAGAACAGCTCGGGCTGCGTTCACGGGGGGCGCCTAACCTCAGCCCATTCCTATGTGGCATAGGTTCCTTGCCCTCCCCTTCCACGCTGGCCTGGCATGCACTCCCAGGCGATGCCGCTCTCGAGCAGCTCCAGAGCCCAGCGGGCGGACTGAGCACCCCGGAGGTGACCCGCCGCCGGGAGGAGGTGGGGCCGAACCGGTTGGAGCTGGCGGCGGGCCGCAGCAACTGGCAGATCCTCTGGGATCAGTTCAGCAACGTGATGTTGATCATGTTGCTGGCCGTGGCGGCCGTCTCCGCTGGGGTGGCCTATGTGGAGCAGAAATTCCCTAAAGATGCGATCGCGATTGTGCTGATCGTGGGCCTCAACGGCCTGTTGGGGTATCTGCAGGAAAGTCGGGCCCAGCAGGCCCTGCTGGCCCTGCGGGAGTTGGCCCAGCCACTGGTGCAGGTGCGCCGCGATGGCCAGTGGCAACGGCTCTCCAGCGATGAGCTGGTGCCGGGAGACCTGATCCGGCTCGAGGCTGGCGATCGGGTGCCCGCCGATGCCCGGCTGCTGGAAACCGCCGACCTGGGGGTGCGGGAGGCCGCTCTCACCGGTGAATCGGATGCGGTGTTCAAGCGGGCCGAGCTGTTGCTGGACGCTGCCACGCCGGTGCTGGAGCGCCTCAATTGCCTGTTCCAGGGCACCGAGGTGGTGCGCGGGCGTGGGGTGGCGGTGGTGACCGCCACGGGCATGGCCACCGAACTGGGGCAGATCGCCACCTTGATCAACACCGCCGGTGGGGAGAGCACCCCGTTGCAGGAGCGGCTGGATGGCCTGGCCAAGGTGCTGGTGGGCAGCTCCCTGGCCCTGGTGGCCGTGGTGGTGGGCCTGGGCTTGCTGCTGGGCCAGGACCCGCTCAACCTGCTCGAGATTTCGCTGTCGATGGCGGTGGCGATCGTGCCGGAGGGCCTGCCCGCCGTGATCACCGTGACCCTGGCCATCGGCACCCAGCGGATGGTGCGAAAGGCAGCCTTGATTCGCCGTTTGCCCGCGGTGGAAGCCCTGGGCTCGGTCACCGTGATCTGTTCCGACAAGACCGGCACCCTCACCCAGAACCGCCAGGTGGTTCAGGAGCTGCGGATCGGCACCGAGGCGGTGGCCGTCACGGGCCAGGGCTATGTGCCCACCGGTGCGTTCACGGCAACGGCCCTGGCGGCCCCATCCGGAGCGGTTGCCGGTTCCCCGGCAGGCCTTCAGGAGCTGCTGCTGCAGGCCGGTGTGCTCTGCAGCGATGCCGAACTGCGCCAGGACGGCGAGGGCCGCTGGGAGGTGCTCGGCGATCCCACTGAAGGGGCCTTGGCCGTGGTGGCCGGCAAGGCCGATTTCGATGACTTCGCCGTGCGGCAGCGCTATCCGCGCCAGGCCGAGATTCCCTTCAGCTCGGAGCGGCAGTTGATGGCCGTGTGGGTGGAAGACCAGGACGGCAGCCTGCAGGCTCCCCTGGGTTCCCTGGCCCAGGGCTCCCACCAGCTGCTGATCAGCAAGGGTGCCCCGGAGGTGATCATCGCCAACTGCAGCCGTTGGGTGGACGGCTCCGGTGTGGTGCCCCTCAGCGGCGACCAGCGTCAGTGGTGGCTCGATCAGGCCCAGGGTCTGGCGGCCTCTGGATTGCGGGTGCTGGCGTTCGCCTGCGCTCCCAACCACCCCAGCCCAGAGCAGGACCTCAGTGGTCAGGTGCTGCTGGGCCTGATGGCCCAGCTCGATCCGGCCCGTCCGGAGGTCACGGAGGCTGTTTCCGTGTGCCGTGGGGCCGGGATTCGCCCCGTGATGATCACAGGCGACCACCCGCTCACCGCCCGGGCCATCGGCGCTGGCATCGGCCTCACCACCCTCGATGGGGAAGTGGTGCTTGGCCGGGAGCTGGAAGCCTGCAGTGATGAGGAGCTGCGGGCGGTTGTGGCCCGCTGCAGCGTCTATGCCCGGGTGCCGCCCGAGCAGAAGCTGCGGATCGTCAAGGCCCTCCAGGCCAACGGCCAGGTGGTGGCCATGACCGGCGATGGCGTCAACGATGCCCCTGCCCTGAAGCAGGCCCACATCGGTGTGGCCATGGGCATCACCGGCACGGAGGTGAGCAAGGAAGCCTCCGACATGGTGCTGCTCGATGACAACTTCGCCACCATCGTCAGTGCGGTGGAGGAAGGCCGGCTGGTGTACGCCAACATCCGCCGCTTCGTCAAATACATCCTCGGCAGCAACGTGGGTGAATTGATCACGATTGCGTCCGCTCCCCTGTTGGGCGTTCTGGGGGTGCCCATGACTCCCCTCCAGATCCTGTGGATGAATCTGGTGACTGACGGCGTGCCGGCCCTGGCCCTAGCGCTAGAGCCTGCAGAAGACGGCTTGATGCAGCGGGAGCCTGCCCGCCCCGGGGAATCGATCTTTGCCCGGGGCATTGGCCGCTACATCCTGCGGGTGGGGGTGGTGTTTGCCCTGATCGTGATTGTGTTGATGGTGTGGAGCTACCGCACCGCGGGGCCCAATGGCCCCTGGAAAACCATCGTGTTCACCACCCTCTGTCTCTCCCAGATGGGCCACGCCCTCTCGGCCCGCAGTGACCGTCCCCTGTTCCAGGTCAACCCCTTCAGCAATCCTGCCCTGCTTTGGGCAGTGATCCTCACCAGTGCTCTGCAGCTGCTGCTGCTCTATGTGCCCTGGCTGGCCAAATTCTTTGGAACCGTGCCCCTGTCGGCGTCGGATCTGGGCGTTTGTGTGGGCGTCAGCCTGATCTTCTTCGTCTATCTGGAGGCCGAAAAGGTGTTGCGCCTGTGGTGGCGGCATCGCACCTCCGATGCCACCACGGACTGATGCGGGGCCTGGCTGATGCGGGCTCTGGCTTGATCAGAGCCCGAATTGCCGGCCCACCAGCAGGGGCACCAGCAGGGTCATCACCACCGTGAGGGGCAGGCCGTAGCGGGCCACATCCAGGAACCGATAGCGGCCTGGCCCGAACACCATCAGGTTGGTTTGGTAGCCAACCGGGCTGAGAAAACTCTGGCTGGCGCCGAACAACACGGTGAAGATCATCGCCATCGGAGCTACGCCCAGTCCGATGGCGAGCTTGGCCACGATCGGGATCAGCATGGCCACCGTGGCGGCATTGCTCATCACCTCGGTGAGCAGGGTGGTGAACAGAAATACCGCCGCCAGGGCCCAGTAGATCGGCCAACCGTGCAAGCCACTCAACAGGCCCTTGGCCATGGCTTCCGCCAGGCCCGTTTTCTCCAGCGCCACGCTGAAGCTGCCCAGGGAGCCCAGCAGCAGGATCACATCGAGCCGGATCGAGCGCTGCAGTTCGCCGCTGCGCAGGCAGCCGGTGGCCACCATGGCCACGGTGGCCAGCAGCACCGAGGCCACCAGCGGAATCAGCCCCAGCCCCGGCAACAGGATCGCCAGCACGGCGATCGCCAGGGCCAGCCGCTTGCGGCTCACCGTGGGTAGGTCATCTTCCAGCTGTTCCAGCACCACCAGGTCGTTGTTGGCCTGCAGGCCGCGGATCGCGTCCTTGGGCCCCTGGATCAGCAGCACATCCCCTTCCCGCAGCATGGCCTTGCCCAGGCGTTCCCGCAGCACGGCGTTGCCGCGGCGCAGGGCCAGCACCGTGGCGTTGTAACGCTGGCGGAAGCGCAGGTCGCGCAGGCATCCCCCGGCCAGGCTGGAGCCCGAGGGCAGCAACACCTCCACCATCCGCTGGCTGCCGGCCACGGTGTCGGCGTTCTCGCTGGCGCCTTCCGGCGTGGGGGCCAGCACGATGGTGTGCTCCTGCTGCAGCCGCAGCAGATCGGCTCGGGTGCAACGCAGCAGCAGGCGGTCGCCTTCCCGCAGGGGCCGGTCGGCCAGCGGTGGGGTGAAGCGTTCCTGGCCCCGGTGCAGCTCCAGCACGTCGACGTCAAAGCGGCGCTGCAGCCGGCTGTTGTGCAGCGACTGGCCCACCAGCTCAGATCCAGCGGGGATCATCACCTCGGTGAGGTAGCCGCTGGCGGAGAGGTTCGACACCAGGTCGTCGTCATTGCTGCCGCGGTCGGGCAGGAAGCGATCCGAGAGCAGGGCCATCACCAGGCTGCCCACCAGCCACACGCCGATGCCGATGCCGGTGAAACTGAACAGCCCGAAGGCGCCATAGCCCAGTTTTTCGCTCACTTCGCTGGCCAGCAGGTTCACCGAGCTGCCGAGCAGGGTCATGGTGCCGCCCAGCACGGTGGCAAACGACAGGGGCAGCAGCACCTTGGAGGGAGCGATGCCGCGCCGTTGGCACCAGCCCTCCACCACCGGCAGCAGGGAGGCCACGATCGGCGTGTTGGGCACAAAGGCCGAGACCGGCCCCACCACGGCCGACAACAGCACGATCATGCGCTTGGGAGAGCGCACGGCATCCGAGCCGATCAGCCCCCGCAGCCGATCCAGGGCTCCGGAACGGAACAGGCCAGCCGAGAGGGCAAACAGGGCCATCACCGTGAGCAGGGCTGGGCTGCCGAATCCCGCCAGCGCCTCGCCCGGCTTCAGCACTCCGGTGGCCATCAGCAGCCCCACCGCCAGCAGGCCGGTGACCTCCGGGGCGATCACGCCCCATACAAACAGCACAACCGAGAGCACCAGCACCGCCAGGGTGATCAGGGCACCGGGCTGGAGGGAGGCCTGCAGGAGCGCGTTCACAGCAGAACAGAACGGGTCAGAACCGGATTGTACGGTTCCATAGTCGGAGATTTGTAGTTTCCCCGTTGCTGCGGCGCCTCAGGCGCTCACCACCGTCATCTGGTGCAGGCCTTCCAGGCCCTGCCAGCCCAGATACACCCCCAGCACCAGGGCGAACACCCCCACCAGCCATTCGGCCCGGTGCACGAGCCAGTCGTTGAGGGTCGTGAGCGGGGCCCGCAGCCGCTGTTCGCCTCCCAGCAGCCACAGCAGCGGCGGCAGCAACAGCAGGGACGTGGTGATGGCCACAAACACCCCGCCCACCTCCAAATCGCCGCGCAGGCTGGTGTGATTGGTGAGCAGCATGCCGCCCTCCTTCACGTAGAACACCAGGTTTTCCGGGCTCACCAGGGCACATCCCGCCCCCAGGGCCAGCAGCGGTCCCGCCCCCAGTTCAGGCAGCTTGGCCATCAGCTGCATGGCCCAGTTCTCTTCGCCGATGGTCACCGCTGGGGTGAGCTGGAACAGCCCCAACCCCACCAGCGCCCCGGCACCGACCAGATCCATCAGGATCTGGCCGCGGCTGCCCAGGTGCATCGCCCAGCTCAGGCGACCCCCCACAGCCACCACTAGCCCAAGGGCCCCACCGTTGGCCAACATCCAACCGGCGAGGAAGGTGCAACAGCGGCGCAGGGGCTGGGTTCCCAGCAGCAGCAGCGCCACCAGAGCGATGTTGATTGGACTGAAGGAGATCCCCAGGCCCAGGGCAATTGTCTGGGTGAGCCAGTGGAAGGGAAGCATGCACTGCCGCGATCGTGTGCAGGCTGTCAGAGATCCAGCCCCGCCGTGGCGCCCTTCAGCTGCCGGGCAGTTGGGCCAGGGCTTCGCTGGCGCCCATCACCACCAGCAGTTCGCCCGCCTCGAGCACGTGGGAGGCGGGCGGGTTGACGGTGAGCTGGTTGTCGGGGCCGGCGGCCAGCACGCTCACGTTGTAGTTCTTGCGCAGGTTGATGTCGCGCAGCGACTGGCCGATGAAGGCCGCCGGCACCCGGATCTCCTCGATGCTGTTGCGGTCGTCGAGGCGCAGCCGCTCCAGCAGGTTGGGGCGCACCAGCTCCATGCCCAGCCGGTGACCCTGCATCTTCGAGGGGAACACCACCCGATCGGCCCCCACCCGCTGCAGCATCTTCATGTGCAGATCACTGGTGGCGCGGGCGATCACCTGCTTCACCTGGCTGCCCGGGCTGTCCTTGACGATCAGGGTGGCGGTCACGCTGGCTTCGATCGGTTCGCTCATGGCCACCACCACCGTGGTCATATCGAGCACGCCGGCGGCCCGCAGGGCCTCCTCGTCGGTGCAATCCACCACCCGCGCTTCGATGGCGGGGTCGATCTGGCGCAGCTCATCGATGGCCCGCTGGCTGGCATCGATCGCCAGCACTTCAGCCCCGGCCTTGATCAGTTCGCTGCACACGGCCGAGCCGAAGCGCCCCACCCCGATCACGGCGAAGCCGCCCTTGACGGCGCCTTCCGAAGCATTCCAGTGCCACCAGTTGGTCATCGGTTGGATCTCAGATGTAGAGCTCTTCGCGGGGGTAGCCCACCCGGGGTTGGGGCCGGTTGCCGTAGATGGCTGAGAGCAGCAGCAGGATGCCCAGTCTGCCCACGAACATGCCCACCATCAGCACCAGCTGGCCCCAGCGGTTGAGTTGGGCGGTCACGCCCAGATCGAGCCCCACGGTGCCGAAGGCCGACATGCAGGTGAACAGCTTTTCGAGGAAGTTGAAGCTGGTGCGGGTGGGTTCGCCTGCGGTGGTGGGGCCGATGCCCAGCAGCAGGGCCATCAGGATCACGAACAGCGCCGAGGCCAGGGTCACCCCCACGGCCCGCAACACCACGGTGTCCGGAATCTGGCGGCGATGAATCACCACCTCCTCGCGCCCCTGGAGGGTGGAGCGGGTGGCTCCCATCAAGGTGGCGAAGGTGGTGGTTTTGATGCCGCCGCCGGTCCCGCCCGGGCTGGCGCCAATGAACATCAGCACGATCAGCAGCAGCAGCCCCGCATCGGAGAAGGTCTGAATCGAGAGCGGCACGGTGTTGAAGCCCGCGGTGCGCGCGGTGATCGATTGGAACAGGGTCACCTGGATCCGTTGCCACCAGGCCAGGTTCTCCATCACGCCGCCGGCGGCGAAGTGCTCGGTGAACAGCAGCCCCAGGGCCCCGAAGACGATCAGCAGGGCGGTGCTGCGCACCACCAGCCGGGTGTGCAGGCTGAGCCGGCGCAGCTGTTGCAGGCGCTTGCGGTTGCTCCACAGGTCGTTGATCACCCGCCAGCCGATGCCGCCCACCACGATCATCGAGGCGATCACCCCGTTCACCACCGGGTTGTCGCGGTAGCGGATCAGGTTGTCGCTCCAGAGGCCGAAGCCGGCGTTGTTGTAGGCGCTGATGCAGTGAAACAGGGAGGCCCAGAGGCGCTCCAGGGGATTGCCGATGTCGGTGAAGCCGAAGGCGTAGAGCACCACCGTGCCCAGCCCCATCACGCAGAAGCCCGTGATCAGGATGCTGTTGAAGGTGGGGCCGATGCCGCCCACCCCAAATTCATCGAGGGCCCGGCCCTTGTCGAGCCGGTGGCGCAGGCCGGAGCGGCCCTGCACGAACCCCTGCAGAAAGGTGGTGATCGCCATCAGCCCCAGCCCGCCGGTGATGATCAGCCCCGCCAGGGTCACCTGGCCAAAGCCGGTGAGATCGCGGCTGATGTCGATGATCGAGAGGCCGGTCACGGTGATCGCTGAGGTCACCGTGAACAGGGCCTCCCACAGACCCACGTCGTCGGTGGAGCAGAGCGGACTGGCCAGCACCACCGTGCCGATGGCAATCACCAGAGCACCCGTCACCAGGGTGAACTGGGGCACGGTGAGCTGCTGGCGCCACTTCTGGAGGCTGCTCCAAGGGGTGCGGGTGAGACCAGAAAGCACGCGGATCAGCTGGCGGTGGGTGGGGGAAAACCTGCTCGTCCCTAGCCTAAGCACCCTCTCCGTCGGGGATTTCCCTGGACGCACACCGTGGTGCCCGCTGTGTTGATCCAGCCGTGTTGACCCAGGAGTGGATTGGGGGGCTGCCCGAGCTGATGGGGCAGGCGGTGGAGGCCAGCCCAGCGATGGGCTATCTGGCGGTGGGCCTGGTGATGCTGCTGGAAAACCTCATTCCCCCGATTCCCTCCGAAGTGGTGATGCCCTTCGCCGGCTATCTGGTGGGCCAGGGCCGTCTCGACCTTGTGCCCACCGTGCTGGCCGGGTTGCTGGGCACCGTGCTGGGGGCCTGGTTCTGGTACGGAATCGGCCGTCTGATCCCCGAACCCAGGCTGGCCCTGTGGGTGGAGGGGCCGGGACGCTGGCTGGGGATCCGGGCCGAGCAGCTGGCCAGGAGCCGGGACTGGTTCCAGCGCCATGGTTCGGCCCTGGTGTTCTGGGGCCGGCTGGTGCCAGGGGTGCGCACCCTGGTGTCCGTGCCGGCCGGGATCGAGCGGATGCCCCAGGGGCCTTTCCTGCTTTGGACCACCGCCGGCAGCCTGGTGTGGACCCTGCTGCTCACCCTCGCCGGGAAGGCCCTGGGCCAGGGCTACGAACAGGTGCAGGGCTGGCTCGCCCCCTGGGCCCAGGGGATCGAGCGAGGACTGGTCATGGCCCTGGCGGCGGGGCTGGTGGTCTGGGTGGTCCGGCTGGTGTGGCAGCGCCTGCAGGCGGAGTAACCGCTACTCGCGGCGCTCCACGCCGGTCGGTTGGCCTAGGGGGGAGGGGTTACGGCTGACCGCATCGGAGAGAAAGGAGAGCGCCGTGGCCACGGCGGCAATCCCCAGCAGCAGGGCCACGCTGCTCAGTTGACCCCACTGAAATCCGCCTGCCTCCAGGGAGGGGGCCTGCGGATGGCCGCAGTCGGCGCAGATCAGCAGCGTTCTGGAGCTCCCCACCTTGGTGAGCAGGCGGCAGCCGCACTTGGGGCAGGCCATCTGGGGGCGGCAGTGAAGGGCGAATTATGGCCGGATCAGTGCTGGACCCGAGCGCTGGCGGGATTGATCAACGCTGCTGTTCAGGGCAATAGCCCATGCCTTCTGATGGACGCCCCAACTCCGTTTTACGGACCCTAAGGTTCGCTCCACCCCAAGCGAATACGCCGGTTCCCATTGAATTTTTGTTGTGATCTCCCGTGATTGGTTGACGCGATGACCGTCTTTCTGCTTCAGGCAGCCTGGCTCATTCCGGCCTATCCCCTGCTCGCGGCTGTGGCCTCCCTCGCATGGTCGCCGGGATTGATCTCCCGCACTGGCCCGCGGCCCTGTGGCTACCTCAATCTGCTGATGGTGGCTGTGGCCTTCGGCCACAGCCTGGTGGCGCTCACCGCCCTGCACACCAACGCCCGTGCCGGTGCCGAGGCCCTCTACCGGCCGATCAGCTTCGGCTGGACCTGGCTGGACACCGCCGGCCTGCGGGTTGGGTTTGACGGGTTGGTGACCGAGCCGGCCCTGATCGCCATGGCGGTGATCACGGGCTTGCACCTGCTGGTGCAGATCTACGCCATCGGCTACCTGGAAATGGACTGGGGCTGGCCCCGCTTCTTCGGCTCGCTCAGCTTCTTCGAGGCGGGCCTCTGCGCCCTGGTGCTCACCGATTCGGTGTTCTTCAGCTACGTGATCCTCGAGCTGCTCACCCTGGGCACCTACCTGATCGTGGGCACCTGGTACAACCAGCCCCTGGTGGTGAAGGGGGCCCGTGATGCGTTTCTCACGAAGCGGATTGGCGACCTGATCCTGCTGGCCGGGGTGATCGCCCTGCTGCCGATGACCGGCACCTGGAATTTCCATGGCCTGCAGGGCTGGGCCGCCGATCTCACCAACAACGGCACCCCCTTGCCGATGGGCTTCCAGCTGATCCTGCTGGCCCTGATTGCTGGCCCCATGGGCAAGTGCGCCCAGATCCCCCTGCACCTCTGGCTCGATGAGGCGATGGAGAGCCCCCTGCCGTCCACCGTGCTGCGCAATTCGGTGGTGGTGGTGGGCGGCGCCTGGGTGCTGCTGCGGTTGGAGCCCCTGCTGGAGCTCAGTCCCTTCGTGCAGGCGGTGCTTGTGGTGGTGGGCGGCTCCACCGCCGTGGTGGCCTCGCTGATTGCCCTGGCCCAGGTGGATGTGAAGCGGGCCCTCTCCTTTCTGGTGAGCAGCTGGCTGGGGCTGCTGTTCGTGGCCGTGGGCCTGGGCGGCACCGCCGTGGCCGACCACCTGCTGCTGGTGTATCCGCTGCCGATGGCCCTGCTGCTGATGGCGATCGGCACGATCGTGATC
>NZ_JAGQBE010000023.1 GCF_024345475.1 Cyanobium sp. T1B-Tous | reverse complement strand
GTCCCGATGGCTACCTGGCGCTCTATCACGACCAGGGCCTGATTCCGGTGAAACTGCTGGCCTTCGATGCCGCCGTGAACACCACCCTCGGCCTGCCGTTCCTGCGCACCTCTCCGGACCACGGCACGGGCTTTGCCATCGCCGGCCGAGGTGAGGCCAGGGCCGCGAGCATGGCGGCGGCCCTGGTGACGGCACGGGATCTGGGCTGAGCATCCCGGGGACCCTTCCCGGGGACCCGTCAGGCAGGCCGGACCCGCATCAACACCTGGCCAAACTCCACGGGCGTGCCGTTCTCCACCAGGATTTCGACCACTTCACCGCCCACCTCGGACTCCAGCTCGTTCATCAGCTTCATCGCCTCAAGGATGCAGACGGTTTGGCCGACCTTGATCCGGGAGCCCACGTCCACGAAGGGGGCCTCACCGGGGGCTGAAGCCCGGTAGAAGGTGGCCACCATGGGGGCCGTGACCTCCAGCAGATCGCTGCGACTGGCCGCAGCAGGCGGAGGAGGCGCCGAGGGAGTCACCGGCAGGGGAGCCGGAGCCGCCAGCGGCAGCACCTGGGCCGGGGCTGGAGAGGCCTGGATCACCGCCGTGGGAGCGGCCCCTGGCAGGTTGCGACGCACCTCCAGACGGAAGTCATCTCCCTCCAGCTTCAACTCCTGGATGTCGCTGTCCCCGAGGAGATCGAGGAGCTTGTGGAGCTGGTCGTGATTGAGCTGCATGGCGATCAGTTCTCCCGGCCGAGGTAGCTGTCGGTGCGCGTGTCGATCTTGATCTTCTCGCCGATCGAAAGGAACAGGGGCACCATCACCTGGGCTCCGGTTTCGACGATGGCGGGCTTGGTCCCGCCGGTGGCCGTATCGCCCTTGACGCCGGGATCGGTCTGGGTGATTTCGAGCACCACCGAGTTGGGCAGCTCCACTTCCAGGGGCTTGCCATTCCAGGCCACCACATTCACCTCCATGCCCTCCTTGAGGTACTTGCGGCTCTCCCCGATCTGCTTGGCGGTGAGCCGGGTCTCCTCGTAGGAGCCCATGTCCATGAACACGTAGTCGTCGCCCTCCATATAGGTGTGCTGCAGGGTGCTTTTCTCGAGCACGGCCTGGGGCAACATCTCGCCGGCACGGAAGGTCTTCTCCACCACGTTGCCGCTCTGCACCGCCTTGAGCTTGGTGCGCACGAACGCAGAACCCTTGCCGGGCTTCACATGCAAGAACTCCACGACCCTCCAGACCTGGCCATCCAGCTCGATTGAAGTACCGGTGCGAAAGTCGTTGCTGGAGATCATTCCGGCGGTTCGGATCTGGGGGATTGTACGGCTGGCTACCGGAGCCGGCCTGCCCAGCGCCATCCCAGGGGCCCGGAAGCTGTGCCAAAGTCCGCTCAACGACACAGGATTGCCATGGCACGGGGCCATTCCGGATGGACGCAGTGGTCCGGATGGGCCCGTCGCTGGGCAGGCCTGGCCGCCCTGCTGGCGCTGATGGTGATGGCTGGGCCTGCCGCCTGGGCCGCCCTGCCCCAGGGCAACGCCGTGACCGACCCGGCCGCCCTGCTGCGCAATGCCCTGCCGATTCAGGCCCCCGACCTGCAGGATCTGCAGCATCGCCTAGAAGCCACCAGCGATGACCTGCGGGCCAAGCGCTGGCCGGCCCTGAACAGCACGGTGCGGCGCTGCGGCTCCCTGCTCGGCACCCGCAAGGCCGCCATCCTGGACGGCTTTACGGCAGACACCAGGCCCGAAGCTGGGGCTTTGCTGGACCAACTGGAAGACCAGCTGCAAGTGCTTGCCGCGGCCGCCGAACGGCAGGAGCGCGACCCCTTCCTGTCTGCCCGGCGCGATGCCCTCAGCAGCATCGGCCAGGCCGAGGATCTGCTCGTGGGTCCATTCCCCTACGAGATCCCCGCTGAGTTTGCAGATCTGCCCCGCCTCCTGGGCCGCGCCACCGTGCAGCTCACCACCACCAAAGGAGATCTCACCGCCGTTGTGGACGGTTACAACGCGCCCCTGACGGCCGGCGCCTTCGTGGATCTGGTGCAACGGGGCTTCTACGACGGCCTCCCCTTCATCCGTGCCGAGGACTTTTACGTTCTGCAGACCGGCGACCCGGAAGGGCCCCAGGAGGGATTCATCGACCCCAAGAGCAAGGCGGAGCGCCACGTACCCCTGGAGATCAAGGTGCCCGGTCAACCGGCCCCCTTCTACAACCAGACGTTTGAAGACCTGGGCCTGTTCAAAGCCGCCCCGGAGCTGCCCTTCTCCACCAAGGGCACCCTGGGCTGGGCCCACTCTGACGAGGTGCTCGACGACGGCTCCTCCCAGTTCTTTCTCTTTCTGTTCGAACCAGAGCTCACCCCCGCCGGCCTCAACTTGATCGATGGCCGTTACGCCGCCTTCGGCTATGTAGTGGATGGTTTTGACGTGCTGGAAGAACTCACGGCTGAGGACGGCATCGTCCGGGCTCGGGTGATCGGTGGTGGCGACAACCTCCAGCCCCACGGTTGAGAGAGCGGCGACATCCCCTAAAAGCGCAAGCCATCAAAAAGCCGCTCCCGAGGGAGCGGCTTGGATCCAACTGGATCGCTCAGCTCACTTCCAGTTCTTGGCCACGATCTCAGCCAGATCGACGACGCGCTGGCTGTAACCCCACTCGTTGTCGTACCAAGCGATCACTTTGACCATGTTGCCGCCCATCACCAAGGTGAGGTCGGAGTCGATGATCGTGGATTCATCGGTGCCGGCGTGGTCGCTCGACACCAGGGGCAGATCGCAGTACTTGATGATGCCCTTCATGGCATTTTCCGATGCCGCCTTGAGCACCGCATTCACCTCCTCCTTGGTGGTGTCACGGCTGATATCGAGCACCATGTCCACCACCGAGACGTTGGGGGTCGGCACCCGCATGGCAATGCCACTCAGCTTGCCCTTCATCGGCGGGTAGACCAGGGCCACCGCTTGGGCAGCACCCGTGCTGGTGGGCACGATGTTGACAGCGGCCGCCCGGGCGCGGCGGAGATCGCGGTGGGCGGCATCCAGAATCCGCTGGTCACCGGTGTAGCTGTGGGTGGTGGTCATCGTGCCTTTCACGATGCCGAATTCCTGGTCCAGCACCTTGATGACAGGGGCCATGCAGTTGGTGGTGCAACTGGCATTGCTGAGAATGTCCCAGTCTTCGTGGCGGTATTGATCGGCGTTGACCCCGACCACGAACGTGCCCACCTTGGCGCCCTTGCCGGGAGCCGTGAGAATCACCTTCTTGGCGCCGGCTTCAAAGTGCTTGCTGGCACCCACGTCATCGTTGAACACACCGGTGGATTCGATCACCAGATCGACGCCCCATTCCTTCCAGGGAAGGTTGGCGGGATTGCGGTCGTAGAAGGTTTTGATCGCCTTGCCGTTGAGGACGATCGTGTCCTCGGTGGTGGTGACGTCCACGCCCCGCAGGGGGCCGAGCATGGAGTCGTACTTGAGCAGGTGGGCGTTGGTGTTGGTGTCACCGGAGCCATTGATGCCCACCAGTTCGATGCCGGTGTTGGCCCCACGGCTCAGCCAGCAGCGGGTGAAGTTGCGACCGATCCGGCCAAATCCATTAATCGCAACGCGCAAAGTCATGGCCGATCACGGCAAAAGCCGCTAGCGAAGGTGGTTTTGGCTGCAGATCATACAGAAATTGATCCGGTCTCCCCTCTTGCAGGAAGGGCGCACGCCGAGGACCATGCGCAAACGCGCAGCATCTCGTAAAGGTTTACGGGCTGTTGTCGGCTTAATTTCATGCTCACCAGACCCTGACCTGGAGCTGCCCTTGGCACCCCTGCTCGATCGCCACCAACCGCTGCACTTCATCGGGGTTGGCGGCATCGGCATGTCAGCCCTGGCCGGAATCCTGGCGGAACGGGGCTACGCGGTCAGCGGCTCCGATCCCCGCGACAACGCCGTGCTCGACCGCCTGCGCCGGCTCGGGGTGAGGGTGTTTCTGGAACAGAGCGCCTCCACCGTGGCCGCGATCCGCAGCGGCACCTCGATGGCCCCCCAGGTGGTGATCAGCTCGGCCGTGCCGGACACCAACCCCGAACTGGTGGAAGCCCGGCGGCTGGGGCTGGCCATCTGCCACCGCTCCGACGTGCTGGCCGCCCTGATCAACGGCCAAGCCTCGATCGCCGTGGCGGGCAGCCACGGCAAAACCACCACCAGCACCTTGATCGCCACCCTGCTGGCCGCGACCCAGCACGACCCCACCGCCGTGATCGGCGGCATCGTGCCCGCCTTCGGCAGCAATGGACGCCATGGCGAGGGGCGGCTGCTGGTGGCGGAGGCGGATGAATCCGACGGCTCCCTGGTGAAATTTCGCTCCTCCCTGGGGGTGCTCACCAACGTGGAGCTGGACCACACCGACCACTACCCCGACCTGGAAGCCCTGATCACCACCCTGCAGCGGTTTGCTGGAAACAGCGAACGGCTGCTGGCCAACCGGGATTGCCCGATCCTGAGGGAACGCTTCAAACCGGCCCACTGGTGGTCGATCGAAACGACCGAGGGCGTGTCGTTTGCAGCCATCGCTCGGGAGGAGCGCGGCGATGGCACCGTCGCCGACTTCTACGAAGACGGCACCGCGGTGGGCTCCATTGAACTGCCCCTGCCCGGGCGCCACAACCTCAGCAATGCGGTGGCCGCCATGGCCGCCTGCCGACTGGAGGGGGTGTCCTTCGCCGAGCTGCGCCAGGCGGTCGCCAACCTGCAGACCCCCGGCCGGCGCTTTGATTTTCGGGGACTCTGGGAGGGCCGACTGGTGGTCGACGACTATGCCCATCACCCCAGTGAAGTGGCCGCCACCCTGGCCATGGCCCGCCTGATGGTGGAGAGCGGGCGCAGCTCCCTGCCCGTCCCCCCCCGGCGTCTGGTGGCGGTCTTTCAACCCCATCGCTACAGCCGCACCGCCCAGTTTCTCGAGGGGTTCGCCGCGGCCCTCACCCAGGCCGATTCCGTGCTGATTGCTCCCCTGTATGCCGCCGGGGAAGCCCCGATCCCCGGCGTCACCAGCGCCGCCATGGCCCAAGCCGTGCGCGAGCTGGCCCCAGGGCTGCCGGTGCTCGTGGCGGACAGCCTGGAGGAACTGGCCTCCCAGGTGGCCGTCGCCAGCCGGGAGGGCGACCTGGTGCTGGCCATGGGCGCTGGCGATGTGAACAGCCTCTGGGATCGCCTGGGCCAATGGCAACAGGCTGCCGACCAGGGCACGACCCCAAGGGCAACGCCCCTGGCGGCCTGAAGGCCATGGTTGCGGCCCCCAGCTGCCCCCCAGCCCTACGCCAGGAGGTGAACCTGAGCGCCTTCACCACCTGGAAAGTGGGAGGGCCAGCCGAGTGGTTCGCCGAACCGGGCGACCAGGCTGAGCTGATCGCTCTGGCGGCCTGGGCCCACGGCCAGGGTCTGCCCCTGCGCTGCATCGGGGCGGGCTCGAACCTCTTGATCGCCGATGCCGGGGTGCCGGGGCTCACGCTCTGCAACCGCCGCCTGCAGGGCAGTCGGCTGGAGGCCCACAGTGGCTTGGTGGAAGCCGAGGCTGGTGAGCCGATTCCCACCCTGGCGCGCAAGGCGGCCCGGCTGGGCCTGAGCGGGCTGGAGTGGGCCGTGGGCATCCCGGGCACCGTGGGGGGCGCGGTGGTGATGAACGCGGGGGCCCAGGGCGGCTGCACGGCCGACTGGCTGGTGTCGGTGCGGGTGCTGGATCCGTCGCGGCCCGGGGCACCCTTCGAACTCCAGGGCCATGAGCTCGACTTCGCCTACCGCCACAGCCGGCTTCAGGCCGAATCCTGGATCGTGCTCTCCGCCACCTTCCGGCTGGATGCGGGCCACGACCCGGCCAGCGTGACAGCCCTCACCAGCGCCAATCTCCACAGCCGCACCAGCACCCAGCCCTATCAGCAACCCAGTTGCGGCAGCGTGTTTCGCAATCCAGAGCCCCAAAAAGCCGGGCAGCTGATCGAGGCCCTGGGGCTCAAGGGGCTCCAGATCGGCGAGGCCCAGGTGTCCCCGATTCACGCCAATTTCATCGTCAACACCGGTGCGGCCCGCGCCGCGGACATCGCGGCCCTGATCCAGGAGGTGCAGGGGCGGGTGATGGCCAGCCATGGGATCGCCCTGCACCCGGAAGTGAAGCGGCTCGGCTTCGAACCAGGGCGCTGACGGACCCTTAGCCTGCGGCAAACAACTTCCAGGGCATGGCTGGCTTCGGACTCCCCAATTTCGGTCAGCTCACCGAGGCCTTCAAGAAGGCCCAAGAACTGCAGCAGAACGCCCAGAAGCTGCAGGAAGAGCTGGATGGCATGGAGCTGGAAGGCCGCAGTGCCGACGGCCGGGCCAGCGTGTGGCTCTCGGGCAACCAGCAACCGCTGCGGGTGCAACTGGCACCGGAACTGGTGGCCGAAGGGGCCGCCGCCAGCGAAGCAGCCGTGCTGGAGGCCCTGCAATCGGCCTATGAGCTCTCCACCGGCACGATGAAGGGCCGCATGGAAGAGCTCACCGGCGGCCTGAACCTCAACCTGCCGGGTCTGGGGGGCTGAACGCGCCGCCGGTGTCCCGGCCGGAGTCGTCACCCGTGTCCCCGTCCAAGAGCTGCTGGCGCTGGCGGCGCCTGGACGGCTGCCGCAGCTGGGGGGCCAGGCGCGGCTCCAGCCCCTGGCCGCGGCGGCGCAGCCCGGGGCCCTCAGCGCGGCTGGAGGCCCGGGCCCGGCGTTCAGCATCCAGCACCACATCGGCCAGGCACTGCAGGTAGAGCCCGTGGCGCTCCCAGTCGGCCCCCACGGCACAGCCCGGATCTCCCTGGTGCAGGCAATTGCTGAAGCGGCAGGATCCCCGGCTCAGCCGCTCCCGAATCTCGGGAAAGAGGTCGGCCAACCCGGCCGGTTCGGCGGGCAAACTCGGCCGGTTGAAGCCGGGGGTGTCGGCGAGCAGCGCCCCCGGCGCCAAGGGGAAGAGTTCCACATGGCGGGTGGTGTGGCGCCCGCGCTGCAACCGACCCGACACCGCCGCCACCCGGAGGCCCAGCTCGGGACACAGCCCGTTGAGGACACTGCTCTTGCCCACCCCAGAAGGGCCGCAGAGCACGGCGATGCCGGGCTGGACCAGCCGCTGGTGAAGCCGCTCCAGACCCTGGCCCGTGTGGGTCGACACCGCCAGGGCCTCGTACCCCCAGGCCGCGGCCCGCTCACACCAGTCCTGGGCCAGCGGCGCGGGTACCAGATCCGCCTTGGAAAACACCAGCTGCACCGGCCGGCCAGTGGCCTCGGCGGTAAGCAGAAAGCGGGTGAGTTGAAGGGGATCCAGCTCCGGCTCCGCCAGGGCCACCACCACCACCACCCGCGCCACATTGGCGACCGCAGGGCGTTCCAGCAGCCCATCCCTCGGCTCCAGGGCAGCCACGGCGCCGCGCCCCTCCGGCCAGTCGATTCCGTCCACCCAGACCCGATCCCCCACGGCGATGCTCTGGCCGCTCTTGCCAAGCCGGGTGCGGCGGGTGCAGAGCAGGCGACTCAGACCGGTGGGACCCGGCCGATCGAGCTCCACCCAGCAGTAGTTGGCCAGCAGGGCCACCACCTGGCCAGGCAGACGGAGCCGGCCAGCCTCAGCCGACATGGCGACGGATCAGCAGGCGCACCGCCCCTTCCTGCTCCGGATGGGGCGTGCAGGAGACCCCATGGCCGGCCGATTCCAGTCCCTGGGTCACCAACTGCTGGGGGTCACCGGCGTCGAGATCGACCTGAAGCAGCTCCCCGGGGGGCACCTGCTCCAGAGCCAGCTTGGTGCGGATGAAATTGAGCGGGCAGGGGGTGCCGCGCAGATCGAGCGCCGGCGGCTGGGCCGGGCTCAACCGAACAGGCCCCCAAACAGCCCACTCTTGTGGGGATGCTTCTGCCCCTTGCTGCTGTGGTGGCCAGCCAGCTGCTCCAGCAGCTCCCGCTCTTCGCCGTTGAGCTTGGTGGGCAGCTGCACCTTGACGCTCACCAGATGGTTGCCCCGGGCCACCGGATTGCCCAGCTTGGGCACCCCCTTGCCCTGCAGGGTGAGCACGGCCCCAGGCTGGGTGCCGGCGGGGATCTCCAGCTGCTCATGCCCATCGACGGTGTCGACCTCGATGGTGTCGCCCAGGATGGCCTGGAGGTAGTTGAGCGTGACCTCGGAGTGGATGTGGATGCCATCGCGCCGCAGCCCCGAGGCTGACTGCACGGAGAGGAAGACGTAGAGATCGCCGGCGGGGCCACCACGCTGGCCCGCGTTGCCCTCATTGGCCACCCGCAGCCGGGTGCCGGAATCCACGCCGGCGGGAATGTTGATGCGCAGCTTCTTGCGCACCTGCTGCAGTCCCTGGCCGCCGCAGGCGCTGCAGGGATCGGCAATCACCTGGCCGGTGCCCTCACAGGTCGGACAGGCGGCCACCTGGGTGAAGCTGCCGAAGGGGGTGCGGGTGGCACGCCGCACCTGGCCGGCGCCGCCGCAGGTGCCGCAGGTGGTGGGTCCGCTGCCCGCCTTGGCTCCGGAGCCCTGACAGGTACTGCAGGTTTCGAGGTGACGGATCTGCACCTCCTTCTCGATGCCGAACACGGCCTCCTGGAAGCTGATGGTGAGATCCAGGCGCAGGTCGTCACCCTGGCGGGGTCCCCGCCGCCGCGGCCCGCCACCCGGTGCCGCTCCACCGAAACCACTGAAGAAGGTCTCGAACAAATCGGCGAACCCCCCCATGTCGCCCATGTCGGGCATGCCACCGCCGCCACCCAGCCCCGCCTCTCCGAACTGGTCGTAGCGGGCGCGGGTCTGGGGATCGCTGAGCACCTCATAGGCCCGACCGATCTCCTTGAATTTGTCCTCGGCCCCCGGGTCCTTGTTGACGTCGGGGTGGTACTGGCGCGCCAGCCGTCGGTAGGACCGTTTCAGGGTGTCGGGATCGGCATCGCGGGCGACACCGAGCAGGTCGTAGTAGTCGGCCATCAGCCGCCCTGCTCCTCAGCGGTTCCGTTGTCCCCGGCAGGTCCTGTCCCGCCATCGGCCGGGCCAGGCCCCATCGACACCTTCACCAGGGCGTGGCGCAACACCCGTCCATTGAGGTGGTAGCCGCGCTGCAACTCCTCAATCACCACATCCTCCGGATGGGCCTCGCTGGGTTCCCGCAGCACGGCCTCGTGCAGGGTGGGATCGAACGGCTCTCCCTCCACTCGCATCGGGGACACGCCCAGCTGCTTGAACACCTCCACCAACTGCTTGTAGAGGCCCTGGTAGCTGCGATGGAGGGTCTGGGCCTCCTCATGCTGGGGGTTGAGCTGCTGACGGGCCCGGTCGAAGTTGTCCACCACGGGCAGGATCTCCCCGAGGGTGGAGCAGGTGATCTGCAGCCGCAGGTCGTCGCTGTCCCGGCTCTGGCGCTTGCGGAAATTGTCGAAGTCGGCGGCCAGCCGCATGTACTGCCCGTTGAGAGCCTCATGCTCGGCCCTCAGGGAAGCCAGTTCCGCCTCCAGCTGGATGGCCCGGTCGGAGGACTGGGCGCCCTGGGAGTGGGTCCCGCCGGCCTCCACTGGAGCCTCGCCGGAGGACTCAGCCGGAGCACCTGGCGTCGGCTGATCGCCAGCACTGCCAGGCCCTGCCGGGGTCTCCATGGGGTCGACGGAGGGAAACGTTTCGGATCCAGGGTTGCTGTCACCGCTCATCGAGGTGTCACCGCTCATGGCTGACATGGTCAGACTTTGGTTCTAGACATGTTGAAGCTCCGGGCCCACCTCCCACAAGCGGCGGAAGCCCGCACCTCCAGGCGCCATGACTCTCACCCCTACGCGTCCCGTTCCCGAAGCCAGCAGCGAGGAACAACAACGGCTGGAAGTCGAACTGCTGGTGGGCGAGCCCGTACTCCAGGGAATCGAGCTCCAGGCCGCCGGTCAGGACCTGCTGCTCGCTGGCAAGGGACTGAGCACGGAACGCTGGCGTGAACTCGGTGCCCTGCCCCTGCTGGAGGCCAACGGCCGGCTCAGCGTGGCCGTACCGAGCCACTGGGTCCAGAAACAGCGCCAGGAACTCTGCGACGCACTGGAGAAGGCGGGATACGGTGCCGATCTCAAGCTGGCCCTGGCCAGCAACCTGACCGAGATGCTCGCGGCCAGGCCTGTTGCTCCGTCCTCGGAGGACTCCAGGGACTCCCAGCAGCCCAGAACCAGCCCAGCACCCAACGCCCCCCGCTCCCTGACCAAGGACCTGGGGATCGCCGGTGTCGGCGGTAGCGGGGAACTCCAGGAAGTCGCCGATGTGGAGGACCTGGAGATCAACGCGGCGGCCGCCAGCAGCAGCGCCAATGCCTCACCCATCGTCAGCCTGGTGGACCGGATCCTGATCGAGGCCCTCACCTCAGGAGCCAGTGACATTCACGTGGAACCCCAGGAAAACACCCTGGAGATTCGCTTCCGCCTCGATGGGGTGCTGCAGAAGCACTTCGAAGACTTGCCCAAGAGCCTGACGCCGGCTGTCACCTCCCGGATCAAGATCATGGCGGATCTGGATATCGCCGAGCGACGGCTGCCGCAAGACGGCCGAATCCGGCGCATGTTCCGCGGCCGGAAGATGGATTTCCGGGTCAGCACGCTGCCGAGCCGCAATGGCGAGAAAATCTGCATGCGGCTGCTCGATAGCGGCGCCACCCAGCTCGGCCTGGAAACCTTGATCACCGATGCTGATGCCCGAAAAACCCTGCGAGAGCTGGGTTCCAAGCCCTACGGCATGATCCTGGTGACGGGCCCAACGGGCTCGGGAAAGTCAACCACCCTCTACGCCCTGCTGGCCGAACGCAACGACCCGGGCATCAACATCTCCACCGTTGAAGACCCGATCGAATACACCCTCCACGGCATCACCCAGACCCAGGTGAACCGCGAAAAGGGTCTCGACTTCAGTACGGCCCTGCGGGCCTTCATGCGTCAGGACCCGGACGTGCTGCTGGTGGGGGAAACCCGCGACCTCGAAACCGCCAAAACGGCGATCGAAGCTGCTCTCACCGGCCACCTGGTGATGACCACCCTGCATTGCAATGACGCCGCCAGCGCCATCGCCCGGCTCGATGAAATGGGGGTGGAGCCCTTCATGGTGAGCGCCTCCTTGCTGGGGATCGTCTCCCAGCGCCTGCTGCGACGGGTCTGTGCGGCCTGCCGGATCAGCTACAAACCCTCGCCGGAGGAACTGGGTCGGTTCGGCCTGCTGAGCAGCCATGAAACCGACGTGACCTTCTACCGGGCCAACACCCAGCACAAGAACCAAGCGGGATGTTGTCCTGCCTGCAATGGGGCGGGCTACAAGGGACGCGTTGGGGTCTATGAAATTCTGCGGATGACCGACACCCTGGCCGCCGCCGTTGCCAAACGGGAAACCACCGACGTGCTCCGTCGCATGGCCCTTGAAAACGGCATGAAAACCCTCCTAGGCTATGGATTGCAGCTCGTCCGCGAAGGTCACACAACCCTGGCGGAAGTCGAGCGCATGCTGCTAACCGACTCCGGGCTCGAATCGGAGCGGCGATCGCGCTCCCTAAGCACCCTCACCTGCAGCAACTGCGGAGCCGGTCTCCATGACGACTGGCTTGAATGTCCCTACTGTCTGACCAGCCGCTAAGGATGCTATGGCCGTGATGATCGAAGACCTGATGAGCCAGCTGGTGACGGATGGCGGCAGCGATCTCCACATCAGCGCCGGCCTGCCGCCCTACGGCCGCTTCAACGGTCAACTGAGACCACTCCAGGATGATTTTCTGGACGAGGAAGACTGCAACAAGCTGATCTTCTCGATGCTCAACAATGCCCAGCGCAAGCAACTGGAGCAAACCTGGGAACTCGATTGTGCCTACGGCCTCAAGGGTGTTGCCCGCTTCCGGGTCAATGTCTATCGCCAGCGGGGCACCTATGCCGCCTGCCTGCGGGCCCTCGGCAACAGCGTTCCCACCCTCGAAAGTCTTGGCCTTCCTCCAATCGTGGAGGAAATGAGCCACATCCCTAAGGGTCTGATCCTGGTCACAGGTCCCACGGGCTCCGGCAAAACCACCACCCTGGCGGCCATGCTGGAGCACATCAACCAAACGCGCGCTGAACATATCCTGACCATCGAAGATCCGATCGAGTTCACCTACAAACCGGTCAAGAGTGTCATCCACCAGCGTCAACTCAATGACGACACCCGCAGCTTTGCCAACGCCCTCAAGGCCGCCCTGCGGGAAGACCCCGATGTGATCCTGGTGGGGGAACTGCGCGATCTCGACACGATCCAGCTGGCGATCACCGCAGCCGAAACAGGTCACCTGGTGTTCGGCACCCTGCACACCAGCTCGGCAGCCCAGACCGTCGACCGCATGGTCGACGTGTTCCCCCCAACCCAGCAGACCCAGATCCGGGTTCAGCTGAGCAGCAGCCTGGCGGCCGTGTTTGCCCAGACCCTCTGCAAACGCCATAATCCAAGCCCAGGGCAGTTCGGCCGGGTGATGGCGCAGGAGATCATGATCAACACCCCGGCTACGGCCAACCTGATCCGGGAAGGCAAAACGGCCCAGCTCTATTCCCAGATTCAAACAGGCGGCCAGCTGTCGATGCAAACCCTGGAAAAGGCTCTCAGTGATCTGGTGCTCAGCAATCAGGTGACCATGGATGAGGCCCTGCTGAAAACCTCGAAACCTGAAGAGCTCAAACGCCTCGTCAACCAACTGGGCTGATCCCTGGGACCCACTGAGTCATGCCCACTTTTGTCGCCACCTACGTCAACCCCCAGGGCAAGTCGGCCCTCGTGGATATCGAGGCACCCAATCCGGCCCAGGCCAAGCGCAGCCTGCGACTGCGTGGCATTCGCGCAACGGAAATCAAGGCCAAACAGAAAGCCGGTGCGACCGGCTCCAGCGCGGCCATTCAGCTCAATCAAAAGCTCAAATTTTCCAAGCTGAACGAACTGCTGGAAGCCAAACCGGGCATCAAAGAAAAAGCTGTATTTGCCAGCAAGATGTCCGCGCTGATCAACGCCGGCGTGCCAATCGTGCGCAGCATCGATCTGATGGCCACCCAGCAAAAGATGCCCCTGTTCAAGCGCGCCCTGCAATCGATCAGCTTGGAGGTGAATCAGGGGATTTCGCTGGGGGAAGCCTTACGGCGCTGGCCCAAGGTATTCGACAAGCTCAGCGTTGCCATGGTCGAAGCCGGAGAAGCCGGCGGGGTGCTGGATGATTCCCTAAAACGCCTGGCCAAGCTGCTCGAGGACAACGCCAAGCTGCAGAACCAGATCAAGGGTGCCATGGGCTATCCGGTGGCGGTGCTAGTGATCGCCATTTCCGTCTTCTTGGGCATGACGATCTTCATTATCCCAACCTTCGCCGGAATTTTCGATGGTCTGGGAGCGGAACTCCCCTGGTTTACCCAAATGATGGTTGATCTGAGCAGCTTGCTGCGATCAACTTTCTCGCTCTATCTGGTGATCGGCTTGGTAATCGCCATCTTTCTATTTGGCAGATTTTATGCCACACCAATCGGACGACGGCGGGTGGATGCCTTGGTGCTCAAACTTCCGCTCTTTGGCGATCTAATTCAAAAAACGGCCACGGCCCAATTCTGTCGCACCTTTAGTTCATTGACGCGCGCTGGTGTGCCGATCCTGATGTCGCTCGAAATCGTAAGAGAAATCAGCAATAATTCCATCGTCTCCGATGCCATCAACAATAGCCGCCAGGATGTGCTTCAAGGGATCCCACTGAGCGTCGCCTTGGGACGCATGAAGGTTTTCCCCGATATGTCAATCAGCATGATGGCCATCGGAGAAGAGACCGGCGAAATGGACGCCATGCTCTCCAAGGTGGCTGACTTCTATGAGGACGAGGTGGAGACCTCGGTAAAAGCGCTGACTTCGATGTTGGAGCCAGCTTTGATCGTGCTGGTGGGTGGAATTGTGGGCTCCATCCTACTCGCAATGTATATGCCGATGTTCGCCGTCTTTGATCAAATCAAATAGCGCCAGATCACCCTGCTGCCAAAGCCTGCCCCGCGAGCCAGCCACTGCTCCAGCAGTGCTGAAAGTTGAACCCTCCGGTTACCCCATCCACATCCAGGAGTTCGCCCACCAGGTAGAGGCCCGGTTGCACGCGGCTGGCCATCGTGGCAAGATTCACCTCCCCTAAGGGAATCCCGCCGGCCGTCACGAATTCCTCCCCGAAGGGGCCCCGGCCGGTGACAGCCACCCGGGTATCGCGCAGGGCCGTCACCAGAAGCTGCTGATGGCGCTTGGAAAGGTCGGCCCAGCGCTGCTGGGGATCAACGCCATGGCGCTGGAGCAGGGCCAGCCACAACCGCCGGCTGAGGGCCGGCCAGGGCCGCCAGTTGGCCAGCTGCCGTTTGGCCTGCTCCTGCTTCGCCTCGGCGAACAGGGCCTCGAGCTGGGGCTGAGACTGCCCGTCGCTCCAGTCGATCCGAAGCTCGCCGCGGTAGCCAGTGGCCTTGAGGGCGCGGGCCGCAAAGGCCGTGAGCCGCAGGGTGGCCGGACCGGACAAGCCCCAGTGAGTGATCAACACGGGACCCCGCTGGCGGAAGCGCTGGACGGGGCCCTCTGTCGCTCCGGACCCCGGGTCGGCCGGCAGCTCCAGCAACAGGACCACCGGCTCCATCACCACCCCCGCGAGCGCGCAGAGGGGATCATTGGCCAGGGCCAGCGTGAACAGGGAGGGCACCGGCGCCACCAGCCCATGGCCCAGGCCGGCGGCCAGCTGGCGGCCGCTGGGGTGACTGCCGGTGGCCAGCACCAGCCGATCGGCGCCCATCAGCCGGCGCTCACTGCCACCCGACCCCCCGGCACTGCTACAGCGCACCTGCAGGGCAAACCCGCCACCGGCCGCCACGGCCGCCCCCTGCAGGCTCGCCCCCGTGAACAGCTGCACGCCGGCCTGCAGGGCCGCCCGGCGCAGGGTGGCCGCCACGGATTCGGAACGGTTGGACCGGGGGAACAGGCGGCCATCGGCCTCCTCCACCAGCTCGAGGCCATGCTCGTGGAACCAGGCCACCGCATCGCCACTGGCAAAACGGGAAAAGGGACCCCGCAGGGCCTGCCCCCCGCGGGGATAGTGACCCACCAGCTCCCGGGGATCCCAGCAGGCGTGGGTGACATTGCAGCGGCCGCCCCCACTGATCAAGAGCTTGTGAAGCGGATCGCCGGTGGCCTCGAGGAGCACGATGTCGCGCACGCCGGCCTCAGCAGCGGCAATGGCGGCCATGAAACCGGCGGCCCCGCCACCCGCCACCACGACGGCAGCATGACTAGGCAGCATCAGCAGGGGATAAGCGGGGGGGCATGGGCGGGCAGCATGGGCTGATGGGGCAGACCGATCCGGCCAGCTATCGCTTCAGTGTGGCTCCGATGATGGACTACACGGATCGGCACTTTCGGGTGTTGATGCGCCAGATCACCCGGCACAGCCTGCTCTACACCGAAATGGTGGTGGCCCAGGCCCTCCATCACGCCAGCCGGGACCCTGGGGCCAGCACAGCCGGCGGCCGACTGGATCGGCTGCTGGGTTTCGACCCGATGGAACACCCCCTCGCCCTGCAGCTGGGCGGCGACGACCCGGCCCTGCTGGCGAAGGCGACCCGACTGGCGGCCGACTGGGGCTACGACGAAATCAACCTGAATGTGGGCTGCCCGAGCGAAAAAGTGCAGAAGGGCCGCTTCGGGGCCTGCTTGATGGCCGACCCCCACCGGGTGGCCGACTGTGTGGCGGCGATGACGGCCGCCAGCCCCCTGCCGGTGACGGTCAAACACCGGATCGGCATCGACGAGCGCGATGCCTACGGGGACCTGCTCGCCTTTGTGGATCCGGTGGCCGCAGCCGGCGCGCGGCGGTTCGCCGTGCATGCCCGCAAGGCCTGGCTGGAGGGGCTGGATCCCAAACAGAACCGCACCGTTCCCCCCCTCCGTTACGACGTGGTGCACCAGCTCAAACGGGATCGGCCCGGGCTCACCATTGAGCTGAACGGCGGCCTGGAGAGCCTGGATGCCTGCCTGGAGCAGCTCAACCAGGTGGATGGGGCCATGGTGGGGCGGGCGGCCTATGCCCATCCGCTCCAGTGGGTGAACGTGGATCACCGGGTGTTTGGGGATGGAAGCCAGCACCCAGCCAGCGCATCAGCCGTGGTGCGGGGCCTGATTCCCTATGCCGAACGGTGGCGCAGCCGGGGAGAACGGCTCTGGCCGATCGCCCGCCACCTGGTGCATGTGGTGGAAGGGGTGAGCGGAGCCCGGCGCTGGCGCCAGCAGATCACCCAAGCCGCGGGTGCCCGGGATGCGGAGCCAGCGGTGCTGGACGCCGCCGCCCGGGCCCTGGAGGAGCGAGGGCTCTAGGCCGGAATCAACCGCCTAGCCCTCAGCACCGCCGTAATAGTCACCACCACCGCTATCACCGCCGCCGCTGCGGCGGCGGCGGGTGCGGCCGGCATCGAAGCTGTCGCCTGAAGCGGGAGCCCCGGCTCCATAGCTGCGGTCTTCCCAGCCGCGGGCCCCCGAACCCCGATCGCCGCCACCACCTCCATAGCCACCACCCCCGTCGTTGCCCCGGTTGTAGCCGCCGCCACCACCGCCTCCATAGCCGCCGCCGCCATAACCACCACCGCCGCCGCCGTAGCCGCCACGGCGCTGACCACCGCCGCCGCCACCGCCGCCACGGGGCTCGGCCTTGTTGATGCGCAGGGGACGGCCCATCAGCTCAGCCCCCTGGAGGGCGTCGATGGCCTTGGTTTCGGCGGCGTCATCCGCCATCTCGACAAAGGCGAAACCGCGCTTGCGCCCGGTGTCGCGCTCGAGGGGCAGGGAACAGGTCACCACGTCACCGAAGGGTGCAAACAATTCCGCGACGTCTTCCTGCTCAGCACGGAAGGGAAGGTTGCCAACAAAGATGCTCACGAACCAGAGATCGACCGCGTGGCCGATGCATGTGGGCCATTGGGCCGCTAACCAACCCACCCTAAGACGCTTGACGAAAACTGCCCGCTCTCAGGTGGCCAGTTGCATCCGAATGCGCTGCAACTGCTGCTCCACTTGCTCGAAGCCGGTGCCCCCCTCGCTGCGGCGGGCCGCCACCACCTGCCGTGGACTGATGGCCGCATAGATGTCTGCTTCAAAGGCGGGATGGAGCTGCTGCCAGCGCTCCAGCGGCAGGTTGACCAGCAGCACTCCCTCAGCCAGGCAGCCCTTCACCAGACCGCCCACCAGCTGGTAGGCCTCCCGGAAAGGGACCCCCTTCGCCACCAGGTAGTCGGCCACATCGGTGGCATTGGAAAAATCTGCCGCCACGGCGGCCTCCAACCGCTGGGGCCGAAACTCCAGACCCTCCTCGAACAGGATCGCCATCGCCTCCAGGCAATCCAGACAGGTGCGCACCCCATCGAAGAGGGCTTCCTTGTCCTCCTGGAAGTCCTTGTTGTAGGCCAGGGGCAGACCCTTGATCATCGTCAACAACCCCATCAGGTGGCCGAACACCCGGCCGCTCTTGCCGCGCACCAACTCGGGGACATCGGGATTCTTCTTCTGGGGCATCAGGCTGCTACCCGTGGCGCAACGATCGGTGAGGCCCACGAACCCGAATTCCTCAGACGCCCAGAGGATCACCTCCTCACTGAGACGACTGAGGTGCACCAACACAAGGCTGGCGGCGGCCATGAACTCCACGGCGAAATCCCGGTCGCTCACCGCATCGAGGCTGTTGGCGTAGATGGCCTCAAAGCCGAGCTCCGCCGCGGTCTGGCGCCGATCGATCGGCACCGGCGTGCCCGCCAGGGCCGCCGCCCCCAGGGGGCAGATGTTGACCCGCCGGCGCACGTCGGCCAGGCGCTCGCGGTCGCGCTCGGCCATCTCGATGTAGGCCAGCAAATGGTGGGCCAGACACACCGGCTGGGCCCGCTGCAGGTGGGTGTAGCCGGGAATCAGCACCGTGCTGTGGCGCTCGGCCTGGGCCAACAGGGCCCGCTCAAAACGCAGCAGGGCCCCATCAATGGCCCCGATCTGGCCCCGCAGCCAGAGGCGTAGGTCGGTGCCCACCTGATCGTTGCGGCTACGGCCGGTGTGCAGCTTCTTGCCCAACGGCCCAAGCAGCTCGATCAGGCGCCGCTCCACGGCGAAGTGCACGTCTTCGGCCTCCAGGCCGGGGTTGAACGCGCCCCGGGCCGCCTCGGCCCGCACGGTCTCCAGACCCTCGATCAACTCGGCTGCCTCGGCCTCCGAGATCACGCCACAGCGGCCCAACATGCGGGCATGGGCGATGGAGCCATCCAGGTCCTGCTGCAACAGGGCGATGTCAAAGCCGATCGAGGCGTTGAAACGCTCAATCGCCGGATGCAGGCCCTGCTCAAAGCGCTGGCTCCAGGTGGAGGCGGTGGAATCAACGGCCATTCAGGGCTAGGCGCACGGCACGGGGCAGAGGGTCAGCTTCCCGGGCCCTCAGCTTGGCAGGGAGGGCAACATCACCTCCTCCCGCACCTTCAGCACCACCATCGAGGCATCGTCATCCAATTGCCGGTCGGAGCCCACAAAGCGGTCGAGCCGGGCAAACAACTGATCGAGAATCCCCTGGGCGCCGATGCCGGAGCGGCAGGCGGCCTGCAGATGGCGCACGAGCCGCTCTTCATCGAACCGCTCGCCGCTGAACCCGGACGCCTCGGTGACCCCATCGGTGTAGTACAGCAACACATCGCCCGGCTCCAGCACGATCTCGGCAATGCCGTAATCGGCATCGCTCTGCAGACCGATCAACAGGCCCGGCGCATCGAGACGGTCCACCTGATTGCGCTGCCGCCGCCAGATCAGGGGGGGATTGTGGGCCGCATTGGCGTACCGCAACAGGCGGGTGCGGGGGTCGTAGTCGGAATAAAACAGCGTCACAAACCGGTGCGAGTGGGCCAGGTCCTCCTGGGCCAGCTGGTTGAGGTCGTGGAGGATGCGCTCGGGGGAATGGCCGCTGAGCACCTCGGCCCGCAACATGCCGCGCAGCAGGGTCATCAGCAGGCCGGCCGGCACGCCCTTGCCCATCACATCCCCCATCACCAGGGCCCAGCGGGCCTGTTCGCGGCGGCGGCCCAGCAGCTGGGGCCGGGTGGGGATGAAGTCGTAGTAGTCGCCGCCCACCTGGAAAGCGGGGCGGCAGCGGGCGGCCAGCTCCACCCCGTCAATCACCGGGCAGTGGTCGGGCAGCAACTGGGCCTGGATCTCGGCGCCGATGCTGAGCTGCCGGTCCAGCCGCTCATGGCGCCGCATGGTCTGCTGCAGCGCCTCATTCTCCAAAGCCACGGCGGTGAGATCGGCCACCAGCTGCAGGTGGCGGCGGTGCACTTCACTCCAGGCAAATCCCTGGCGACCACTGAAGATGTAGAGACGGCCCCGGGGCAAACTGCGGCACACCACGGACGTGGCGAACACCTGGGTGTCGCCGAGCAGACGGCCAATGCGCTGGTCGAGCAGGGCCACCACGGCCTCCTCGCCACTGAGGGCGGCCAGCTCGGCATCGCCGAGGGCCGCCAATTGGCGCATCAGCTCAGCACAGCGCTCCACCGGGGTGGCCTGCAGTTGCTCGCGCCAGAGGCGACCATCCTCGTGGAACACCACCAGCACCGCCCCCTCCGCCTCCACCAGCCGGGCCGCCACCAAGGGCACCAGCTCCAGGAAGCGGCCCAGATTGGTGAAACTGCGCAGGGTGAAGGCCAGGGAGGCCAGCAGCTCCTGGTTGCGGCGCTGCTCCCGGCTGAGGCTGTCCAACAGCTGCCGCAAGGAAGCTGCCGCCGAGAGCACCGGCACGGCTGCAGACGGGGCCTGCTGGAGCGAGTGGGGGGGTGGCTTGTTGCTCACCGATTGCGCACGGGGCGGCCGCGGCGGGTTCGCAAGATAGCGGGGTCTGCCGGCGTTGCCTGGGATGGCTCAGCGGGCAAGCAGGGCCTCCACAAACTCGAAGCTGTTGAAGGGGCGCAGGTCGCGGATGCCTTCACCGGCGCCAATGAATCGGATCGGCAAGCCCGCCTCCGAAGCCACCGCTAGGGCCACACCACCGCGGGCACTGCCGTCGAGCTTGGTGAGCACCACGCCGGTGAGCCCGGCAGCCTTGGCAAAGGCCATGGCCTGGCGCAGGCCGTTCTGACCCTGGCTGGCATCGAGCACCAGCAGCGACTCCACCACCGCCTCGGGGGCCAGCTTGTCGACGATGCGGCGCACCTTGCTGAGTTCCTCCATCAGGTTGTGCTTGGTCTGCAGGCGACCGGCCGTGTCCACCAGCACCAGCTCGGTGCCCTTGGCCTGGGCGGCGCCGATGGCGTCGTAGACGACGGCCGCCGGATCGGCGTTGGCGCTGGGATTGGCAATCACCGGCACGCCGCTGCGGTCGCCCCACACCTGCACCTGCTGCACCGCCGCGGCCCGGAAGGTGTCGGCGGCGGCGATCAGGCAGCTGTAGCCACTGCGCACCGCCAGGTTGGCCAGCTTGCCCAGGGTGGTGGTCTTGCCAACGCCGTTGACCCCCACCATCAACCAGACATTGAGTTGCTGGCGCTGGGGAGCGAGCAGGGCGTGGCCGCTGGAATCGATCGGTTGGTCAAGGATGGCGCGCAGCTGTTCCTTGAGAAAGCGCAGGCCCTCTGCGGGATCCACCACCTCCTCGTTGAGGCGCTTGCGCAGGGCGTCCAGCACCTGGTCGGTGGCCTGGACACCCACATCGGCCCGCAGCAGGGTCGTTTCCAGGTCGTCCACCACCTCTGGAGTGAGCGGATCGTCACCGAGGGTGTCGAGCAACTGGGTGACGAAACCCTGGCGGGTTTTCTCCAGGCCCTGGCGCAGCCGTCCCAGCCAGTCGATCTCCTCGAGCGACACCTGGTCGACCCGCTTGCCCTGGGCCGCCAGCACCTCGGCCGACCAGGTGAAGGTGGTGTCGAAGTCACCCAGGCTGGGCTCAGGGGAATCGGTTGCAGCCGGCGGAGTGTCCGGGGATTCAGGGCCAGGGGCGGTGATCGCCTGCTGGCGCTCGGCCCGCTGGGCCGCGGCCTGCTCCAACAACGACAGACCGGCCGCGGTGGGCGCAGCGAGGCCCTCTGCAGGAGTCTGTACAGGCTGTACAGAATCAGGAGGGGCGCTCGGCTGGGGCTCGAGCTCGGGCTGGGGCTCCGCCTGGGAACCGACCGGAGTTTCGGCTGTGGGGTTCGGCACAGGCTCCTGCTGGGCCTGCTTCTGGGCTTGCTGCTGGGCTTTCAGGCGGGCGTAGGCCTGACGCGCCCACTCGAGGGCCTCCGCATTGGGATCGGGGTTGGGATCAGCCGGGCTCCCCTCGGGCTGGGCAGCAGCGGAAGCCGCTGGGGTCGTCTCCTCCGGGGCCAGCGGAGGCCCCGATCCCTCGCTGGGCGGAGTCTCGCCGTCGGTTCCGGTGGGCCCGGTGCGATTGAACCAGTCGTAAACCATGCTGCGCTCAGGCCTCCGCCACGGAGCGGGCAGCCGTGAAGCGCCGCAGCACACCGTTGATCATGCGGCGGCCCTGCTCATCGCTGTAGCGGTTGGCCAATTCCACGGCCTCGTTGCAGGCCACGGCGGCGGGGGTGTGGAAGCTGTCGAGATCCACGGCGGCCAGCCGCAGGATGTCGCGGTCGATGCGGGGCAAACGGGTGAGCCGCCAGCCCTCCATCACGCCGTCGAGGCGCCCATCGATGGCTTCCCGGTCGCGCAACACCGCCTCCACCCGGGCGATGGCGCCGCGGCGCACCTCGTCCTGGTCGGCCAGCAGCAGCAGCCGGGGCAGCTCCAGGCTGGCGGAGAGGCGATTGATCGCCTGTTCGGCCGCCGCCAGGCCGGCATTGAGGTGTTGGCGCACCCGCGGCAACTGCTGCTCACCCTGGTCCTGCAACTCGCTATCGAGCAATTGCTGCTGGGCCGTCTGCAGATCCTCAGCGGAACGGTCCAGGGCCTCGCGCACGTGCTGGCTGAGGGTGGCGAGCACCTGCTGGAGCAGCCCCTCCATCGAAGAGGGCTGGGCCACGGGGGTCGCGCCGGCGCGGTCACTGGTCTGGCCAAGCATCAACAGGGCCAGTTCACGGGAGAGGGTGCGGCTCTGCATCAGGACGGCTCTGCCTCAGGAGAGTTGGGGAGTGCGCAGCTGGGCCAACAGGCTCGAGAAACTGCGGTTGGGGGTGGACTTTTCGTCCGGGTTGACGATGCCGGCGGAAATGATCGTGCGGAAGGCATCCTCCACCGAGATCTCCAGATCCTTGACCGATCCCTCCGGCACCACGGTGTACCAGCCGGTGGTGGGGTTGGGAGCGGTGGGGATGAACACGCTCAGCATCGGCTCGGTGAATCCGGCCTGCAGGGCGGTGCCGATGGCGCCGGTGACAAAACCCAGGGCGTAGAGCCCCTCGCGGGGGTACTCCACCAGCACCACCCGGCGGAACTTGGAGGAATTGCCCTGCAGGAAGGTTTCCAGCAGCTGCTTGAGGGTCTTGTAGACCGAACCCGCCAGCGGGATCCGCAGCAAGGTGCCCTCACCGAATTCCAGCAACCAGCGCCCGACGATGTTGCGGGCCATCAGGCCGATCAACAGGATGCCCAGCAGGGGCACCAGCAGGCCCACCCCGAGATTGATCAGTTCCTGCAACAGCGGGTTGAGCGTGTTGAAGGGGTTGAACTGCTTGGGAATGGACGTGAGAAACGCCAGCACAAAACGGCTCACCGTGGTGGCGAGCCAGATGGTGGTGGCGAGGGGAATCACCACCAGCAAGCCGGCGATCAGGTCGTTCTTGAGGTCAGCCTGAAGCCGATCCCCGAGGGGCTGATCCGATCTGGGACTGGATTGAACCAAGTGACAACCCGGGGGCCCGGCCTACTAGCTACCTGTTGGCAACTTAGCCAGCCACCGGCACCCGGCGATCGATCAGAGCAGGGCCACCAGGGCCACCAGCACGAAGCCGATGGCCAGCACCACGGCGGTGCCGGTGCCGCCAAACCGGCGCTGGTTCACGGTGAGGTCGCGGGCGCGCTGCTGCTGTTGCAGCTGGGAATCAGCCTGCTGAAGCTGGCGCTCCATGAAGGCTTTGGCGGCCTGCTGTTTCTGCTCCGGCGAGGCATCAGCGGGGATCTGGCCGGCCTGCTCGCCCTGGGCGATCAGCTGGTCGATCACCTGGGGGTTCTGCATCTGGGCGCGGGCCATGGCCAGCTGACCCTTGCGGGCAGCCAGCTGCTGGTCGGCCTGGTCGGAGAGGGCCCGGTCACCACTGATCGACACCGGCACGGCCACGAGCATGGCCAGGGCCAGCAGGATGCCCAGCACGGCCACCAGCCAGCGCAGGGGGGTGCGGCCCGCGGCCGGATGGTCGAGACGGCTGCCGAACAGCATCAGCAGCAGCCCCACCAGGGCCATGGGCGACTGGGTCACCAGCCGGTCCATCAGGAGCTGGCGATAGCCCTCCTCACTCCAGTTCCAGGAGCCCAGCAGCACCAGCAGCTGAAGCCCCAGCAGCACGACCAGGGTGAGGCCGAGCCAGCGGAGCAGGTGGCCCAGGCGGCCGAAGGAGGCGGTGCTCACAGGATGCGCTCGCGGCAGATTGAAGGAACGGCGCAACTGTACGGGCGATGACGCGCGACGCCCACCACGAGCTGGCACACCAGTTAAAAGAGCAGGCGCGGCAGCTGGGGTTTGATCCGGTGGGCCTCGCCGCCGTGCCCGCCGGGGATCGCCTGAGCCTGCGAACGGCGGCCCTGGAACGCTGGCTGGCCGCCGGATACCAGGCCGACATGGGCTGGATGGCCGACCCGCGCCGGCGCGCGGTGGAACAGCTGCTGCCAGGGGTGCGCAGCCTGCTGGCCGTGGGCCTGAACTACTACGTGGCGGCCGAGCGGGCGCCGGGGGCGCTCAAGGTGGCGCGCTACGGCTGGGGACGGGATTACCACCGGGTGATCGAGGGGCGCCTGCGCCGGCTGGGGCGCTGGCTCGACGACCGGGTGCCGGGGGTGCGCTGGCGGGCCTGCGTGGACAGCGCGCCGCTGATGGACAAGGCCTGGGCGGAGGAGGCCGGCCTGGGCTGGATCGGCAAGCACGGCAACCTGATCCATCGCCAGCGGGGCTCCTGGCTGCTCCTCGGCCACCTGCTCACCAGCCTGGACCTGCCGGCCGATACCCCCGCCGAACCCCTCTGTGGCAGCTGCAGCCGCTGCCTGCCGGCCTGCCCCACCGGCGCCATTTCGGAGCCGTTCGTGGTGGACAGCCGCCGCTGTCTGGCCTTCCACACGATCGAAAACCGCGATCCCGAACTGCCCGCCGCGATCGCCGGGGCGCTGGAGGGTTGGGTGGCGGGCTGTGACCTCTGCCAGGAGGTGTGCCCCTGGAACCAGCAGCCGCTGGACAGCAGCGACGATCCGGATCTGCAGCCCCGCCCCTGGCTGCTCGATCTGCGGGCCGAGGAGGCCCTGCAGTGGAGCGACGCCGACTGGGATGAACGGCTGCGGGCCTCGGCCCTGCGGCGCCTGAAACCCTGGATGTGGCGCCGCAACCTGCGGGCCAGCCAGGGCGGCACTGCCTAGGGTGGATGGATCTGTCCCCAAGCGATGGCACCGCGCTGGCTGCGCCCTGACTCCTCCCACGCAGGGTCCCGCAAAACGGTGTTCTCCAAGGCTGTAGTGCTGGCTGCCCTGGGGCTGGGACTGGCCCAGGGCTTGCCCGCCCGGGCTTTGGTGCCCTACGTGTACGTGCCCCAACGGCAGGAGCTGGAAGGGGCTGGGCTCGGCATCGCCCAGGCAGCCGCCCGGCTGCTGCGGCTGGGTCAGGCCGGAGATGCGGCCCGGCTGGCGGCCCTCACCGTGCAACTGCTCCCCGACGACCCCCGCGGTTGGGTGCTGCTGGCCGAAGCCCAGTTGCGCAGCAACCAGCTCGAGCAGGCCGGGATGGCGCTGGCCAAGGCCAAACAGCTCGATCCCCGCAACCCCGGCATCTGGTTTGCCGAGGGTTCCCTGGCCCTGCGGGGCGGCAAACCCAGCGAAGCGATCACCCTGCTGGAGCAGGGACTGAAGCTCGACAAAGGCAATGCCGGTGCCTACTTCGACCTGGGCAACGCCCGCATCCTGTTGGGCCAGAGCGGCGAGGCCCTGGCCGCCTTTGAACGGGCCTCCTCCCTGCGCAAGGGGTTCTGGGAAGCCCTCAACAACCAGGGGCTGGTGCTGTTCGAACAGGGCAAGACCAAAGCTGCGGTGCAGCGCTGGCGCCAGGTGCTGGCGATCAAACCGGACGCGGCCGAACCGAGCCTGGCCCTGGCCGCCGGCCTGTTCACCGCGGGACCCGAGGGCCGCCAGGAGGCCCTGGACCTGGCCAGCAAGGCACTCGACAGCGAACCCAACTACGTGCTGGAGAGCTACCAGAAGGATCAGCTGTGGGGACCCAAGCTGCGCAGCACCACCCAGGAGCTGCTGCTGCTGCCTGACCTCAAGCCCGTGGTGGATCGGGCCCTGGCCAATGCCAGCCCCGAGGGCGAGAGCAGCGAGGACGAGTAAAAGGCCTGGACAGCATCTGTAGGCTGAGCCCCACCTTCCCTCCCCAGACCCCAGCACCGGATGGCCGAGGAGCGTTCAGGGGAATCCATCGAACCGGGCAGGAACCCCGGCAACGACCCGCGCATCCAGCCGATCGCCCTGCACCAGGAGATGCAGCGCTCCTACCTCGAGTACGCCATGAGCGTGATCGTGGGACGGGCCCTGCCGGACGTGCGCGACGGCCTCAAGCCCGTGCAGCGCCGCATCCTCTATGCGATGCACGAGCTGGGCCTCACCCCGGATCGCCCCTACCGCAAATGCGCCCGGGTGGTGGGCGACGTGCTCGGTAAATACCACCCCCACGGCGATCAGGCGGTTTACGACGCCCTGGTGCGGCAGGTGCAGACCTTTGCCAGCCGCCACCCCCTGCTCGACGGCCACGGCAACTTCGGCTCCGTCGACGACGATCCGCCGGCGGCCATGCGCTACACCGAAACCCGGCTGGCGCCGATCGCCAACGAGGGCATGCTCGATGAGATCGGCAACGACACGGTCGACTTCGCCCCCAACTTCGATGGCTCCCAGCAGGAGCCCACGGTGCTGCCAGCCCAGCTGCCCTTTCTGATCCTCAACGGCTGCACCGGCATTGCCGTGGGCATGGCCACCAACATCCCGCCCCACAACCTGGGGGAGGTGGTGGATGCCCTGATCGCCCTGGTGCGCAAGCCGGATCTGAGCGACGACAAGCTGCTGGAGCTGGTGCCCGGCCCCGATTTCCCCACCGGTGGGGAGGTGTTGGTGGGTCAGGGCGTACGCGACACCTACCTGGGCGGCCGCGGCAGCATCCCGATGCGCGGGGTGGCCCACATCGAGGAGGTGCAGCCCGGCAAGGGGCGGCACAAACGGGGGGCCGTGGTGATCACCGAGCTGCCGTACCAGCTGAGCAAGGCCGGCTGGATCGAAAAGCTCGCCGAGCAGGTGAACGAAGGCAAGATCGGCGGCATCGCCGACATCCGCGACGAGAGCGATCGGGACGGGATGCGGGTGGTGGTGGAGCTGCGCCGCGATGCCAATCCGGAAACCGTGCTGGCCGACCTCCAACGCCGCACCGCCCTGCAGAGCAATTTCGGCGCCATCCTGTTGGCGCTGGTGAACGGCCAGCCGGTGCAGCTGAGCCTGCGGCGCCTGCTGCAGGAATTCCTCGAATACCGGGAACTCACCCTGATCCGCCGCACCCGCCACGCCCTCAAGCGCTGCGAAGACCGGCTCGAAGTGGTGGAGGGCCTCATCAAAGCTCTCGATGCCCTGCAGCAGGTGATCGCCCTGATCACCGCGGCCCGTGATGCCGCCAGTGCCAGGGCAGGGCTGCAGGTGCAGTTCGACCTGAGCGAGCGCCAGGCCGATGCGGTGCTGGGCATGCCCCTGCGGCGGCTCACGGGGCTGGAACAGGAGAGCCTGCGCAAGGAGGCCGCCGACCTGATCGAAGAGCGGGGGCGGCTGCGTCACCTGCTCGACGACCGCGGCGTGCTGCTCGACACCCTGGTGAGCGAGTTCAAGGCCCTGCGCAAGCGCTTTGCCACCCCCCGGCGCACCCGGCTGGTGGAAGGCGGTGACGCCCTGGTGGCCCAGCGGGCCGCGGCCATCCGTCCCAACGCCGAACTGCAGCGGCAACAGGCCTTTGGCGCCCTGGCCCCGGACAGCCGCCTGCTGATCCAGGCCGATGGGGCGGTGAAAATCCTCAGCCCCCAGATGCTGGGACGCCTCCACTTCGATGCGGCCACCGAGCTGGGTGAGCACCCCTCACCCGCCCGGCTGATCCTGCCGATCGCCGAACAACCCCTGCTGCTCGCCTTCACGGTGAGCGGACGCGTGGCCCTGCTGCGCTGGGAATTCGCTGGCCAGCAACCGGGCAAACTGGAGCGCTTCCTGCCCGACAGCCTCGAGGGGGAACAGGTGGTGCAGGTACTCCCCCTGCCCAGCGCGGGCAGCCTGGGACTGCTGAGCAGCGACGGCCGCTTCAAACGGCTGCCGGTGGAGGACTTTCAGGAATTGTCGGGGCGGGCCACCTCGGTGCTCAAGCTGAAGGAGGGCGTGAGCCTGCGGCGGGTGGTGAGTGGCCAGGAGGGCGACACCCTCGTAGTGGCCAGCAGCACGGGCCGCATGCTGCGGCTCAACTTGAACGAGGCCAACCTGCCCCTGATGGGCCGGGCGGCCCAGGGACCGATGTTGATGCGGCTGCTGCCGGGTGAAACGGTGGTGGGTGCCGCCTGCGTCCCCGCTCAACCGGACGACAACGCTGGCGAAGACCAGGCCACGGTGGTGCTAGCCACGGCGGGCGGTCAGCTGAAGCGGCTGCTGGTGTCGAGCCTGCGCCCCTGCCAGCGCGGTGACATGGGGCAGATCGGGCTGCGGTTGCAACAGCGGGGCGATGCCCTGATCGATCTTCAGGGAGCGGAGTCAACGGTGATGAGCATCCTCACCAGCAAGGGGCTGAGTGGTCGGATCGACCTGGGCCAACTCCCAGCCGAAGACTGCGGCGGCATCGGGATCAGCCTCAACCTGCCAGCCGGTCAGCAGCTGCAAGACCTGGTGCCCCTGATCAGCTAGGGCTGCTACGGCACCAGGGTGGCGGCGATGCCGGCCGGCTCCAGCATCAGCTTGCTGGAGCGCACCTGCTCGGCCATCTCGATCGGATAGGCCCCATCGAAACAGGCGGTGCAGAAGTGGGAGGAGTTGGCCAGGGCCGCATCCACCATCCCCTGTTTGCTGAGGTAGGCCAGCGAATCCACGCCCAGATGGGCCGAGATCTCCGCCAGGGTGAGCCGGGCGGCGATCAGTTGGTCCTGGGTGTCGGTGTCGATGCCATAGAAGCAGGGGTGGGTCACCGGCGGTGAACTGATCCGCATGTGCACCTCGGTGGCCCCGGCATCGCGCAGGGCCTGCACCAGCTTGCGGCTGGTGGTGCCCCGCACGATCGAGTCGTCGATCACCACCACCCGTTTGCCGGCGAGCACATCGGGGAGGGGATTGAGCTTCACCCGGATGCCGGCCTCCCGCATCGCCTGGGTGGGCTGGATGAAGGTGCGGCCCACATAGCGGTTTTTGATCAGACCATCGCCAAAGGGGATGCCGCTGAGCTGGGAGTAACCGATCGCCGCCGGGATGCCGGAATCGGGCACGCCAATGACGATGTCGGCCTCCACGGGGGTTTCCCGGGCCAGGGCCTCACCGATCCGCACCCGATAGCTGTAGAGGGATTCGCCGAAAAAGCGGCTGTCCGGCCGGGCGAAATAGATCATCTCGAACACGCACAGCTTGGCCGGCTGCTCACACCAGCGGCTGCGGCTGGGAGCGGACTCCCCCTGGCGGAAGTGGATGATCTCGCCGGGCTCCACGTCGCCATCAAACGCGGCACCGATGATGTCGAGCCCGCACGACTCACTGCTCACCACCCACTGGGCTTCAGAGGTCTCGCCGATGTGGCCGAACACCAGGGGACGGATGCCGTGGCCGTCGCGCAGGGCAAACAGACCCTCCGGCGTGCCGATCACCAGGCTGAAGGCACCACGGCAGCGCTCGGCGGCGGCTCGGATGGCCCCGTCCCAGTCGAGGCCGCTGTTCACGCCCTGCTGCAGGGCAAAGGCAATCAGCTCGGAATCGGTGGTGGAGGTGAGCTCGCTGGCAATGGCTGCCAGGTCGTGGCGCAACTCCCCGGCATTCACCAGGTTGCCGTTGTGGGCCAGGGCAAAGGGGCCCAGCCGGGTGTTCAGCACCACGGGCTGGGCGTTGCAGACCTTGCTGCTGCCAGTGGTGGAGTAACGGTTGTGGCCGATGGCCAGATCGCCCGTCAAGCGCTCCAGCACGGACTGGTCAAACACCTGACTCACCAGGCCCATGTCCTTGTGCAGCCGCACCTTGCGGTCGGCGTCAAAGACGGCAATGCCGGCCGATTCCTGGCCGCGGTGCTGCAGGGCGTAGAGGCCGAAATAGGTGAGGTTGGCCACCGGCTGGCCGGGTGCCAGCACGGCATACACGCCGCAGGCCTCCTCAGGCTTGTCGGGGCGCTGGTCCAGGTCGTGATCTGCTGCCTGGGCGCTGGGGTCCGGATGCATCACCACCACAGGCCCATCAACAATCACGGTGAAAATTCATTCTGCACCAGCGCCCCCATGCGCCGGGGAATGGCCTGCTCGTAGCAGGTTTGCAGGGCGGCAACGGCCTGCTCGATCACGACGCTGCCGGCCTGGGTGATGGTGAAGGACGGGGCCGCCGTGACCTTGCCGATCGCTTGGGCCGGCACGGAGCCAGGAGCTGCCGCATGGGCCTGATCCAGGGCCTGCAGCCAGGCTGCCGCCTGGCTCGGCGCCACGCTTACCAGGATGCGGGCACCGCCCTCGGCGAACAGCAGCCGATCCAGCCGGGCCGCACTGGCGGGAAGCTCCAGGTGGGCACCCAGACCCGAAGCCATGCAGCCCTCAGCTGCGGCCACCGCCAAGCCGCCGTCGCTGAGGTCGTGGGCGGAAGCCACCAGACCCTGGGCGATCGCCTGGCGCAGGAAGGCCTGCACCGAGCGCTCCAGCGCCAGGTCGATCTCAGGCGGGCGCCCCGTGACGGCTCCATGGAGCCGCTCCAGGTAGCTGCTGCCGGCCAGGCCCAGGCGCGCATCGGCGGGAGTGTCTCCCCCCTCCAGCGGCACCCCCAACAGCCAGATCGCATCGCCCGCCTCCCGCCAGGCCAGGCCGCGCACGTGCTGCAGGTTGTGCACCAGGCCCACCATGCCCACCACGGGCGTGGGGTGGATCGGCTGCATGGTGCCGTTCGGCAGGCGGGTCTCGTTGTAGAGCGACACGTTGCCGCCGGTGACCGGCGTGTCCAGGGCCGAGCAGGCCGCAGAAAGGCCGCGGCAGGCCAGGGCCAACTGCCAGTAGCCGGTGGGGGTTTCGGGGGAGGGGAAGTTGAGGTTGTCGGTGATCGCCAGGGGTTCTGCGCCCACACAGCTGAGGTTGCGGGCGGCTTCGGCCACCGCCGCCATGCCGCCGCGCTCGGGATCGAGGGCCACCCAGCGGTTGGGGCAATCCACCACCGCGGCCACACCGCGCGTGGCCGCCACCATGGCGCCCTCGCCCTGCTGGGGCCGCAACCGGACCACGGCCGCATCGGCACCGCCCGGAAGCACCACCGTGTTGGCCTGCACCTGGTGGTCGTACTGGCGGTACACCCAGCGCTTCGAGGCAATGGTGGGATCGTCCAGGAGGGCCAGCAGGGCGTCGTTCCAGCTGAACGGCAACTCGGCGGGCAACTCGGCCTCACTCCAGCGCCAGTGGGCCTGGATCTCGGCCGGGGGTTCGCTGATCAGGGTGTGGTGGTTGATGGGGGTGTCATCGGCCAGGGCGCTGGCGGGCACCTCAGCGGCCACGGCACCGTGCTGGAGCACGCGCACGATGTTGTCTTCGAGCACCCGGCCCACCACGGCCGCCTGCAGGCCCCAGCGGGTGAAGCGCGCCATCAGGGCCTGCTCCGTGCCGGGCTTCACCACGAACAGCATCCGCTCCTGGGATTCGCTCAGCAGGAACTCATAGGGGGTCATGCCGGCCTCACGGGCGGGCACCTTGTCGAGATCCAGCTCGATGCCCAGGCCCCCCTTGGCGGCCATCTCCGAGCAGCTGCAGGTGAGGCCAGCGGCGCCCATGTCCTGGGCGGCCACCACATCACCACTCTGGAAGGCCTCCAGGCAGGCCTCGATCAGGCCCTTCTCCAGGAAGGGATCGCCCACCTGCACGGCGGGCCGATCGTCGAGGGAGGCCTCGGTGAGCTCGGCCGAGGCAAAGCTGGCGCCGCCCATGCCGTCCCGGCCGGTGGTGCTGCCCACGTACACCACGGGGTACCCCACGCCCTCGGCGCCGGAGCAGACGATCTCCTCGGTTTCCATCAGCCCCAGGGCCATGGCATTCACCAACGGGTTGCCGGAGTAGCTGGCATCGAAGGCCACCTCCCCACCCACGGTGGGCACGCCCACGCAGTTGCCGTAGTGGGCGATGCCGGCCACCACCCCCTCCATCAGACCCACGTTGCGCTCGTCCTCCAGGGGGCCAAAGCGCAGGGCGTTGAGCAGGGCGATCGGCCGGGCGCCCATGGTGAAGATGTCGCGCAGGATGCCGCCCACGCCCGTAGCCGCCCCCTGGAACGGCTCCACCGCCGAGGGGTGGTTGTGGCTTTCGATCTTGAAGGCCAGGCGCTGGCCCTCGCCCAGATCCACCACACCGGCGTTCTCACCGGGGCCCACCAGGATGCGGGGGCCGGTGGTGGGGAAACCCTGGAGCAGCGGCCGCGAGTTGCGGTAGCAGCAGTGCTCCGACCACATCACCCCAAACATGCCCAGCTCGGCCCGGTTGGGGGCGCGGCCGAGGCGGCGGCAGATCTCGTCGTAGTCGGCCTGGCTGAGGTTCTCCTTCTTCAGCGCCTCGGGCACCGAATAGTCGGGGGGGGCGAACTCTGAAGCAGCAACCACGGACGACTGGGCAAGTTGGTTCCAGTCTGGCCGAGCGGCTCACCGGGCTTCCGTGGACTTGCGGCGGGCGGGCGGCACCCGCTGGAGCGCTCTCCCCAATTCCGTACGGGCTGTACAGAATTCGGCCGCAGTCCAACTGGTCAGAACCAAGGATCCTCGTCGTTGGGTGGTGGTGCGGACCGGCGCTGACGACGGCTGTCGTCAGGAGCCGGCTCGGGAAACGACTCGGGCCAGGTGTCCCATTCGTCGGCTTCGTTGGCGCCGCGCGGCTCCTCCTGCCAGGGCGGCTCCTCCAGCCAGCCCTCGAGCCGCTCCTCAAAACGGCTGCCGGCCTCCTGCACCTGATCCCGCCAGCGCCGCGACCGACGCAGAAACTCCTGACGCACGCTGGCCCGGGCCAGGGGCAACTCATCCAGGCTGGCCAGGCCGGTGAACACCTGGCCGGGCTGCTGATCCACCAGCCGATCCAAACTCAAACGCCAACGGCTGCTGCCGGGCAGCCGCGGATCACTGCGGCTCACCAGGTAGTGCACGATCCTGCCCGTGCGCAGCTCGATGGCGGCATCGGCCAAGGTGCCAATCACCTGCTGCTGGCGATCGAGCACGGCCGCGTCCATCAGGCAGGGCAACCGGTCCACCATCGCCTGCTCGGTTTCGGCCGGCGGGCCCTGGGCCAACACCTCCAGATCGGTGAGCCCCCGCAATTGGTTGAGACGCCACACCAGACGGCGGGATCCGAAGGCCGACGGCTTGGACACCCAGCCCAGCACCCGGTGCACGGGGGGATGCATCCACACCTGGAGTCCAGCGCCGTGGTCCAGCCCCTGATCACAGCGCACATGCCGGCGCAGCAGCTCACTCAGCAGCAACTGCTCCGGGAAAGCGGCCACCGTCAGCTGCGGATCTGAACGGGCATCACCAGATAGGTGAACTGGGCCCCATCGGCGGGCGTGAGGATCGCCGGGGTGGTGGGGGCGTTGCACTGCAGCAGCACCTGGTCACAGGCCATGGCCTTGAGACCATCGAGCAGGTAGCGCACGTTGAAGGCAATCTGGATGGCGTCGCCCTCAATGGTGGCCGCCAGGGCTTCCGAGCCGCTGCCCACGTCCTGGGCATCCGCCTGGATCACCAGCTGGCCGGTGGCCGGTTCGGCGCTGAGTTTGACCACGTTGTTGTGCTGGTCTGCCAGCACCGCCACCCGCTCCAGACCCGAGACAAAGGCACGCCGATCGAGGCTGATCGTGCGGCTGAAGCTCTCAGGGATGAGCTGCCGGTAGTTCGGATAGGTGCCATCCAAACTGCGGCTGGTGAGCACCTGGTCAGCCCAGAGAAACACCACCTGACCGCGGTCGCAGAAGAGGCTGAGGGGTTCGTCCGACTGGCGACCGGAGAGCAGCCGTTCCAACTCCCGCAGGGAGCGGGCCGGCACGGTGACGGCGAAGGGCTCTCCGTCAGCGGCGGCCGTGGGGTCGCTGGCGTGGGCGAGACACAGCACGGCCAGGCGATGGCCATCGGTGGCGGCGCATTCGAGCCCGGCCGGATCGAGGCGCAGATGCACGCCGGTGAGGAGCTGCTTGGCCTCATCGCCACTGCTGGCAAACAGGGTGGCCCGCAGGCCCTTCACCAGGGCATCGGCTTCCAGGCGAATCGGCGTGCCGCTTTGGACCAGGGGCAGATCGGGGAAATCCTCCGCGGGCATCCCCCGCATCTGATAGCTGCCCGAGAGGCTGGTGAGCTCCACCTGTTCAGTACCTTCGGCGCAGGCCAGGGTGATCGGGCTGTCACTCGAGAGGCGGGAGACAATTTCACCGAACAGGCGAGCCGGAAGGGTGATGGCGCCGCTGGTTTCCACGCTGGCGGGCAGGCTGGTCTGGATGCCGAGGCTCAGATCAAAGCCGGTGAGACTCAACCGGCCCGTGCCGGCATCGGCCGTGAGCAGCACGTTCGCCAACACCGGATGGGTGGGGCGGCTGGCCACGGCCCGGCTCACCAGCTGCAGGCTGGTGCTGAGTTCGGACTGGGAACAGACCAGCTTCATGGCGTTTGGGCTGGCAGGCCTGACGGCTGCGAGGACGGTGCCCCCAAGCTTCCACAGGCGGGCTGATTGCGCAACGCCGGTGAACCGTCCCCCAGGCCCTGTTCGATCATCGGATTAAAGGATTTCAAGAGAAGAAAACAAACCGTCGTCGTAGGGGCTGGGGGAATCGGGGAAAACCTCAAAAACAGTAGTCAGCACAAGGGTTTTTTGGTCTGATCTGCTGGGGTTTGGTGCCAGTGATCTGGGGGGAGCGCGCCGTTTTCCGCTCTTTCCAGTCCATGGGGAAAACCGGCCGAGTTGGGCGAGGCGACGGCGTGGGCTGCCTGTCCCCCGGGTCGGGCTGGTTTTCCCCAGGCTTCCAGCAGACGCTTTGTCCATTGGTTGGTCGGGGACGGCCGGTTTAGAAGCCCATCACGGCAGCCACTTTCGCCGTATCCGCTTCCAGGCCCGTGTGGAAGCGGGCGTCGTTGTGTTCGATCGCGGTGGTGGGGTCTTTGAGGCCATTGCCGGTGAGCACGCACACCACGGTGGCTCCGGCGGGCACCTCGTCCCGGCGCTTCAACAGACCGGCCACGGAAGCGGCGCTGGCCGGTTCACAGAACACCCCTTCACCGGAGCCCAGCAGCTTGTAGGCGTCGATGATTTCAGCATCGGTGACCGCCATGAAGCCGCCACCGCTCTCAGTGCGGACGTTCAGGGCTTTATCCCGGTTGACCGGGTTGCCGATGCGGATGGCGGTGGCGATGGTGTCGGGCTGCTCCACCGTGTGGCCGAGCACCAAGGGGGCAGAGCCAGCCGCCTGGAACCCCATCATGCGTGGCAGCCGGCGGCAGTGCCCTGCGGCCTTGTATTCGTTGAATCCCATCCAGTAGGCACTGATGTTGCCCGCGTTGCCCACGGGGATACACAGCCAGTCGGGCGCTTCACCCAGGGCATCCACCACCTCGAAGGCCGCCGTTTTCTGTCCCTGTAGCCGGTAGGGGTTCACCGAATTCACCAGGGTGATCGGGTATTGGTTCGCCACGTCCTGCACGATCGCCAGGGCCCGGTCGAAGTTGCCCTGAATAGCGATCACCTCGGCCCCGTAGAGCAGCGCCTGGGCCAGCTTTCCCTGGGCCACATAACCATCCGGGATCAGCACGAAGGCCCGCATGCCGCCGCGGCGGGCATAGGCGGCCGCGGCGGCGGAGGTGTTGCCGGTGCTGGCACAGATCACCGCCTCCGAGCCCGCTTCCTTGGCCTTGGAAATGGCCATGGTCATGCCCCGGTCCTTGAAGGA
>NZ_JAGQBE010000022.1 GCF_024345475.1 Cyanobium sp. T1B-Tous | reverse complement strand
GTTTCACCCCTATCAAATGGTGAAAGATCTGCGCACCCAGCAGGAAACCACCGACGTGCAGGGCGTCATGGACGGCGATCTCGATCCCTTCATCCAGAGCCTGCTGCATGCGGGCGTCGAGCTAGCTGGAGGCGGCAGCGATGACTGAGCCAATTCAAAATGATTCTCAAAGTGTGCCCCAGCCCAGCGAAAACCCCAGCTTCATCAAGCTGGCGATGCGCAACATGGTGCGCAAGGGCCGCCAAAGCCTGTTTCACTTCGGCCTTACGGCCCTGGGGCTTATGGGCTTCCTGGTGCTGATCGCCTGGCTCGGCCGCCCCCAACTGCCCGGAGGCTGAGATGGCCGCCTCGACCGATCTTGACCTGGCCTTTAGCGCTGATCCCGATCTGGCTGATCCCGATCTGGAAGTGGCCCCGCTGCTGTCAGATGCCGATTACTGGCAGACACGATTGAGCGCCTGGCTAAACCAGCTGGCCCCGGAGCTTCCAGCCGCCCTGCAAGCGCCCGCCTACAGCCTGGGGCTGAGCCTGGTGGCTGACGCCGAAATCGCCGAGCTCAATGCCGATTGGCGCGAGAAGGAAGGCCCCACCGATGTGCTGGCCTTCGCCGCCCAGGACGAAGCAACCGATGGCGCCCCGCCGATGCCGGCATCCGGGGAGGCGGAGCCCCTGGAGCTGGGCGACATCGTTATCTCCGTAGAAACGGCAGCACGCCAGGCGCCGGAGCATGGCCACGACCTGGAGCAGGAGCTGCTGTTTCTGGCCAGCCATGGCTTGCTGCACTTGCTGGGCTGGGACCACCCCGACGAAGCCAGCCTCGCCGCCATGCTGGCGCGCCAGAAAGAGCTGGTTAAGGTGCCAGCGGAGCCATGACCAATCTGCGCCCCTTACCGACCCCAGAAACTCGTGGGCGCCGCCTCAGGGACCGGGCCTGGACGGTGGCCAGTGACCTGCCCGCAAGTTTCCGCTATGCCGCCCAGGGGCTGGCCTATGGCTTTGCCAGCCAGCGCAACTTCCGCATCCATGTGATCACCGGAGCGGTGGTCTTTGGCCTGGGGGTGTGGCTGCAACTACCCACGGCCCAGCTGGCGGTGCTGGTGCTCACCGTGGCGGCCGTGCTGGTTCTGGAACTGCTCAACACCGCCACCGAAGCGGTGGTGGATCTGGCCATCGGCCGCCAGTTCCACCCCCTGGCCCGGATTGCCAAGGACTGCGCCGCCGCTGCGGTGCTGGTGGCGGCCCTGTCGTCACTGATGATCGCCCTGCTGCTGCTTGTGCCGCCGCTGCTGAACCGGCTGGGCCTTTGAATGGGGGCAGGCCAGGCGCGGCGATGCTTCTCGTTCTCGACAACTACGACAGCTTCACCTTCAACCTGGTGCAGTACCTGGGCGAGCTGGCGGCTGAGCATCCCATTGCCGCCGACCTGCGGGTGGAGCGCAACGACGCCCTCAGCCTCGAGCAGATCCGCGCCCTGGCCCCCGCCGCCATCCTGATTTCACCGGGCCCCGGCGACCCCGACCAGTCGGGGGTATGCCTGGAGGTGCTGCGGGAACTCAGCCCCACCATCCCCACCCTGGGCGTGTGCCTGGGCCACCAGTCGATCGCCCAGGTGTACGGCGGCAAGGTGGTGCGGGCCAAGGAGCTGATGCACGGCAAAACCTCACCGGTGCACCACAGCGGCCAGGGCGTGTTCGAGGGCCTGCCCAACCCCCTCACCGCCACCCGCTACCACAGCCTGATCGCCGAGCGCGAGAGCCTGCCCGACTGCCTGGAGATCACCGCCTGGCTCGAGGACGGCACGATCATGGGCCTGCGCCACCGCAGCTTCCCCCACCTCCAGGGTGTGCAGTTCCACCCCGAGAGCGTGCTCACCCAGGAGGGTCATGCGCTGCTCGCCAACTTCCTGCGCCAGGCCAGCAGCCCGGCCCAGCTGGGTTAGCGTCACGCCGACTGCCGCCCCACCATGCGTCTGCTGCCCACCCTCGGCGCTCTCAGCCTGAGCTCTCTTGGCCTGGGCACCGCCCTGCTGGCCGCCAGCCCGGCCCTCGCGGGCGGCGGCGTCACCATCACCAGCTACGGCCACAGCGCCCTGCTGATCAGCGGTGGGGGTGCCTCCGTGCTGGTCAACCCGTTCAAGGCCGTGGCCTGCGCCGCCGGCCTGGCCGAACCCCGCGTCAGCGCCACCGTGGTGCTGGCCAGCAGCCGCCTGCTCGATGAGGGTGCGCCGGTGGCCCGCGGCAAGATGCTGGTGGAGCCGGGCTCCTACAAGGTGGGCGGCCTGGCGATCGAAGGCATCGCCGGCCCCCACGACCGGGTCAACGGCCGCCGCTTTGGCCAATCCACCCTGTGGCGCTGGAAACAGGGCGGCCTCGACATCGCCCACCTGGGCGGTACAGCGGCCAAGCTCAGCCCCTCCGACAAGGTGATGCTGGGGCGTCCCGACGTGCTGATCATCGGCGTGGGGGGCGGCGCCAAGGTGTACACGGGCGCCGAAGCCGCCGAGGTGGTGCGCGAGCTCAAGCCCCGCCGGGTGATCCCGGTGCAGTACGTCAGCGGCAAAACCCCCAAGGACTGCGACCAAACCTCGGTGCAGCCCTTCCTCGACGCCATGGCCGGCACCCCGGTGAAGCGCGGTGGCCGCACCCTGAGCCTGCCCGGGAAGCTGGGCGAGGGAATGGCGATCGAGGTGATGCGCTAACGCACCTCGATGGCGGCGTAGGCAGCCCAAAAGCGACGCATCTGCTCGGTAGTGCCAATGCTCACCCGTAGGGAGCCTTCGATCAACGGCTTGCCGGCCATCGAGCGCACCAGGATCGCAAATCGCAAAGCGACGAAAACGTCAATCACAATCTAGACAAAACAGACTTACATGCCTCCCGAATCCAATATTTGACCGCCCTAGTTCCATTGACTGGCGCAAATCGCTCATTTACCACTCGGCCATCAACACGTATTCTCGAAGCCGCGGCGGAAAAGTGGCGGACAAAAGACAAAGAATGATCAAGGGAATACCGTAAAAGCCGCTCAGAATGCAGAGGCTCTTCCTTTTCAATAAGATAGGAGGTTATCATTTTACTCCTGTATCCATACGCGCGAATAGCGCGGCCTGTACACAAGGCAAACCGATCATTGTACCCTCCTGTCGCCCACTGCCAGGAAGGAATCCTGGCTACCGCCTCACGAGAATTTTGGAGCGCTTTTAGAATCAATTGAGCGAAGCAATCATGATAGACAAGGTCAGGTCGCGCAAAAATAACCAGATCAGGCTCACATTCGAGAATCTGATTTGTTACACATTCCAGGGGAAAAAGCTGTTTCAGCAAATTGCAAGTGCTGACATTGCCGTCCGCCCAGGCGTCGCCGCAGGATAGAATCCTGCCTACATCAAAGCGATTATAAATTATTCCCGGATCACTCAGCTCTCCCTTAAAGGCACGGAACACTTCGTAGTCAGCGACAGGGATCTCGCCGTTTTCTCCAGATGTCGCGCTGACAACCTTACTTTGATTAAAAAAGTGATATCTGACAGCAACATCTCCGACAGCGAGCGCGGGAGCTATGATTTTTTCGCTGATAATCGGAAACGCAATCCTTCCCGACCTGGGTATTCCATAAAAAACTATACCTATTTTTGGCCTGCGCGCATGTATCACCATAAAGCGCCAATGGGAATACGCATGTTACAGGCCAGGACGGGAACTGGCCTATGGCGAACGGGGAAAATGGCTTTTGCGAGAGATGTGAATGCATAACATCCTCGGGAACTAGCTAGCTATTGCTCTCATCCACAAATAGACACATAGGTCCTCCAGAAGCGCCGCATCTGCTCGGTGGTGCCAATGCTCACCCGTAGAGAGCCTTCGATCAACGGCTTGCCGGCCATTGAGCGCACGAGGATGCCGTCGTCCCGCAGTCGCCGCTCCACCTCCTCAGGTGGCAGATCGGGCCAGATCAGCAGGTAATTGCCCCCTTCGGCATGGTGGCGCACCCCAGCCTGGCGCAGCTGTTGCACCAGCCAAGCGCGGGCCCGCAGCACCTCAGTCACGTAGCCGTCCACATAGGGCTGATCAGCCAGGGCCGCGTGGGCCGCTGTCACGGCGAAGCTGTTGATGTCATAGGGGCCGGTGACGCGGCTGATCCGATCCACCACCGCCGCGGAACCGATCGCAAAACCGATGCGCAGGCCCGCCAAGCCCGCCGTCTTGGCCAGGGAGCGCAACACCAGCAGGTTCGGCGTCGCCGCGAAGTCGGCCACGGGGAGCACGCTGTCGCCGGTGAAGGCCTCGTAGAGCTCATCCACCACCACCAGGGTGTTCGGGGCCGCCGCGGCCAGCTCCAGGATCGGCTCCGGCGCCAGGCGAGTGCCGGTGGGGTTGTTGGGATTGCAGATCAGCAGGATGCGTGGCCCCCGCCCGTCAACCTGGCCGTCACTCCCGCTTGCCTGCAAGGCCGTGCGGATCTCCTCCAGGGGAAACAGGAAATCGGGCATCCGGTAGGGAATCGCCTCGATCGCCATCCCCTGCATCTGGGCACAAGGGGTGTAGTAGCCGAAGGTTGGCGCTGTGGTGAGCAACGTCTCGCCACGGTCGCCGTAGGCCTGAAAGAGGGCGTGCAGTGCCGCGTCGACGCCGTTGAAGAGGCCAACCTGCTCGGGGGTGAGCGGCTGGCCCAGGCCGGTTGCCGCGAGATTGGCCACCACCGCCTCCCGCAACCCGTCGTACTCGGGATAGACGGCGTACTGATCGGCGGCGATGGAGCGGATCGCCTCCACCACCTGGGGGCTCGGCCCCACGGTGTTTTCGTTGAAGTCGAGTCGCAGCAGGCCCCGGCGACCTTCGAGAGGAGCGCTGTAGGCCCTTAGGGCCTCAACTTCAGGGCGGGCTTGGGGAGCACCAGGGGTCATCGTCAAGCGTGCCCATAGACTGGAAATCTTACGCAAATGATTTGCTTGTCCTGCCAATCGAGGCGCGATACAGCACTCTCCTATCTGGCTGGCCGCCTAATCAAACTCCTAGCGAACAGCCTCCGCCCCGTCTTTTATCTGCACCACTGGCTATTCCCCAACCAACGCTTTTACCTAAAAAATACCAGCCACAAAGCTGCATCCAAGCCTGGAGGGCCCTTCAACCCCTATGCCAAGCCAGATGTCATCCCGAAGAGAATTTGGCAAACAAATTACACCAACAAGGTAACGCTGCCGTTAAAAAGCGCCTGGTGCTGGAATCGCCTGCTAAGCCAAGATTACGACTACCACTTTCAGACAACTTCAGAGCGCTCGGCCTTTATAGAGCAGCACTTTCCTGGCCGCATTGCAGAACTGTACAGTCGTCTCACCATTGGGGCCGCTCAAGCTGACCTTTGGCGCCTAGTTGTCTTATATAAATACGGCGGGATTTACATGGATATAGACGCACATCTAATTTGGCCGCTTAGTCGAATTATCCCCACAGGCGCCACCGAGCTCTTCCTTCGCTACAAAGATGGTGCTGCAACAAATTACTTCATAGCAAGCAAGCCTGAAAACCCGGTCATCAAAGCTCTAATCAACGAAGTTCTGCATCGCATTGAGACTTCTCAAGGCAACAACATATACGAAATAACTGGCCCTGCCGTGTTCCAAGCCGTGCTATCAGAGCACGAACACAACTGGCGCTTCTCCCAGCACACCTGCCTACAGGGAAACTTCACGAACAAATTCTTTCAATATATCGATAAGCCCGAAGGCCACTGGACACTCGAACAAAAGAACCATCGAGCAATTAGGCCATAAACCTGCTCAGCAGCAACAAAAATGCAAACATTACACAGCCTGTGCATTGCGATACTTGCCTTAAATGAAGCAAGTACAATTTCTAATTGCCTAAACTCAGCTCAATTTGCAGATCAGATCCTCGTCATCGATTCTGGCAGCACCGACCCAACCACCAGCATTGCAGAGTCCCTCGGGGCCGAGGTTTACCACCACCCGGACTGGCAGGGATTCGCGATCCAACGGAATCGCGCGCTAAATTACTGCAAATGCGATTACATTTTCTTTCTTGATTGCGACGAAGTTATCCCCCAAAAATTAGCCGACGAGATCCGCGTCGCAGTTGGCCAAGGTACAATCAATCGGGGGCTTATACGCTGGGAAGATTACGTTTTTGGCAAACGCTTACACGGAATTCATCAAACGAAGGGAATCGCACGCCTATTCAAGCTGAGTGACTTAGCTGGCTTTGAAGGCCAAGTTCACGAGGGGGCGATCCTGCGAGCAGCGCCGCAAACACTCCTATTCCAAACAAGGTTGATTCATCACTCCCGCAGGTCTATTCACCAAAGCCTCTTAAAACTTGCGCAATATTCTCAGCTGGCCGCCATCAAACTGCGGAACTCAAAATCTCACCTTGGCGTAGCTACCGGACTCATTCATGCCGTGCCACGCTTTCTGAATCTTTATTTCGTCAAGCTCTCATTCCTTAGTGGTGCCGAAGGGTTCTTGTACAGCCTGCTCGTCGCTTTAGAAGTGTTCTTCAAGTACTGCGCAGCTCACTACGACTCCGGCCCAGAAGCATCGACCCCAGTCCGGCGCTGAGGGGGAGTTGCATCACATCCGCTCCAACGGAGGAATGCCCAACAGACCCAACCCCAGTTTGAGGGTGTCGGCGGTGAGGCGACAGAGGGCCAGGCGGGAACTTCGGGCGGGATCTTCGGCTTTGAGCACCGGCACCTGGTCGTAGAAGCGGTTGAACACCTGGCTGAGCTCGAACAGGTAGGTGCACAGCCGATTGGGCAGCAACTCCTCTTCCACTTCGGCGATCACCCCATCGAGCTTGAGCAGCTCCCGCACCAGGGCCCACTCCTGGGGTTCCGTGAAGGTGAGTGCGGCAGGGCCACCGGACTGCAGATCGCCGCCCTTACGGGCGATGCCAGCGATGCGCACCACCGCGTAGAGCAAATAGGGGGCCGTGTTCCCCTGCAGCGCCAGCATGCGATCAAAGCTGAACTGGTAGTTGGTGGTGCGGTTTTGGCTGAGATCGGCGTACTTCACGGCCGCCAGACCCACGGTGGTGGCCACGTGCTGGATGAAGGCCTCGTCTTCGCTGCGCTCCTCCTCGACCAGGCGGCGGCGGAGGTCGGCCTCGGCCCGTTCCACCGCCTCATCGAGCAGATCCCGCAGCCGCACGGTGTCGCCGGCGCGGGTTTTCAGCTTCTTGCCGTCTTCCCCCTGCACCAGGCCGAAAGGGACATGCTCCACGCTGCCGTAGGGGGGAATCCAGCCGGCGCGCCGGGCCACCTGGAACACGCCGGCGAAGTGGTTGGCCTGGCCGGCATCGGTCACGTAGATCACGCGGTGGGCCCCATCGCCGCCGGGCGCGGGAGCGAAGCGGTAGCGGATCGCCGCCAGATCGGTGGTGGCGTAGTTGAAGCCGCCATCGCTCTTCTGCACGATCACCGGCAGGGGCTTGCCGTCCTTGCCGCTCACCCCTTCAAGGAACACGCAGCGGGCGCCGTCGTCCACCACCAGCAGACCCAACGCGTCCAGATCGGCCACAACACCGGCGAGGTAGGGGTTGTAGAAGGATTCGCCGCGCTCGCACAAGGCGATGTCCAGCCGGTCGTAGATCGCCTGGAACTCGCGCCGGCTCTGATCGCAGAGCAAGCCCCAAGCCTTCAGCGACACAGGATCACCGCCCTGCAGCTTCACCACCTCCTCCCGGGAGGTGGTCTGAAAGGCCTCATCGTCGTCAAAACGCTGTTTGGCCTGGCGGTAGAAGGCCACCAGATCGCCCAGATCCACCGCGTCGGCGGTGATCAGGGCCTCGGGGGCCACCTGTTTGAGGTGGGTGATCAGCATCCCGAACTGGGTGCCCCAATCGCCCACATGGTTGAGCCGCCGCACCGGATGGCCACGAAACTCGAGCACCCGGGCTAGGGAGTCGCCAATGATCGTGGAGCGCAGGTGCCCCACGTGCATTTCCTTGGCGATGTTGGGGCTGGAAAAGTCGACGATCACCGGGGCCCGTTGCTCCACCTCGGGCACCCCCAGGCGTCCATCCCCCAGCCGCGCTTGCACTTCAGCGGCCAGCCGCTCAGGCCGCAGGGTGAGATTGATGAAGCCAGGGCCCGCAATCTGGGGCGGCTCAAAGAGTTCGGCAAAGGCGGGATCGGCCGCCAGCTGCTCCACGATCGCCGTGGCGATGGCCCGGGGCGGCTGGCCCAAAGGTTTGGCTAAGGGCAGGGCCCCATTGGCCTGGAAATCGCCGAACTCCGGCTTGGAGGCCGGCGCCAGCTGGGGATCGAGACACTGACCGGCCGCACGGGCTTGCTCAGCCGCTGCCGGGAAGGCCCGCTCCATGGCTGCCAGCAACTGGCCGTTCAGGGTTTGGGCGATGCGCAGCATGGGGCTGGTGCCAGGGCAGGTTCGTCTTTGATCATCCCGCGCAGGCCGTCTGCCTCCGCATTGCCTAGGGGTCAGGCCGTCAGGCCCAACTCCTGCTCCAGGCCTCCAAGCACCACATCGGCCACCAACTGGATGCGGTAGCGGCAGTGCTGGGTTTGGGTGCAGTCAAAGCGGCCGTGTTCCCAATACTTGTTGCTGCCAGTACCGCCGCCACACAGCCCAAAGTGCTCACAGCTGCCGCGGCACAGCTCCACCCCGGCGCGGATCTCGGCGGCCACCCGGCGGAACTTCTCGGTGCCGGCCAGCGACTCCAAGCTGTCCTCGAGCACATTGCCGAAGGAGAAGTCGCCGTACTCGGCTGTCTTCACGGACAGCAATTCGGGATCGAAGGTGGACACCTGGCCCGTGGCATCCACATTGACAATCACAAACGGCGTGTTCATGTCGGTTTGCACCATGCGCGCCTGGCTGCAGGCAATGCTGGCGATGCCGTCAAATTCGCGGATGCACAGACGGCCTGGCTGCTCGCGGCTGCGCTGCCACAGCCGCCCCATGAAGGCGCGATAGCGCTGCTCCAGGGCCGCCTGGGCGGCACCGCCAGCATCGAGGCTGGAGTGGCTGTTCGCCCCCTCCGTCTCCTCCATGTTGAAGCCCACCTCAACGATGCCGTGCTGGAGAAAGAAATCGGCGATGGCATCGGCGTGGTCGAGAGCATCGGCCGTGAGCACGCAGATCACCTGAAAGGGAATCTGCCGCCGGGCCAACCAGTCGATGCCGCGCATGACTGCCGCGTGGGTGGATAAACCCGTACGGGTGACCCGGTGGGCGTCATGCAGGAAGGCGGGCCCGTCCATGCTCACACCAACATGGATGCGATTGCGTTCGAAGCAGTCACACCAGGCCGCATCGATCACGGTGGCATTGGTCTGCAACGACTGCACAATCGTGGTGGGGGGCAAGCCGCGCTCTTCCAACAGCCGGCTGATCCGCTGGGTGGCTTCGTCGTAGAAGGCAATCGGCGCCATCAGCGGTTCGCCCGCATGCCAAAGCAGGGTGAACGCCCCCCCGAAATAGGGGCTGTCCAGCACCCGCTCCACGGCCGCCTCCAGCACGGCAAACGAGATCCGGGTGCGATCACCCCGATCCGGCAGATAGCAGTAATCGCAATCGAGGTTGCAGAAGGGGGTGGGTTGAACCACCAGCAACCTCACCGGGCCATCACTCGGGCCCGCCTCGACCATCACGTCAGCACCCGCAGCCGTCATCAACGCCAGTAGCGGCCTCCGTTGAGGAAGCCCCCATTACGGAAACCGCCATTGCGGAAGCCACCGTTGTAGAAGCCGCCGTTATTGAACCCACCGTTGTAGAAACCCCCGTTGTAAAAGCCGCCGTTGTTGAACCCACCGTTCGCCCAGCCCAACCCGGAGCCGTTGACGAACATGTAGGAGAGGGCGTCGTCACCAACGCCTGTGGAGCCCTCCGGCGCACCGAGAGCACCCTCGCGCTCCTGCACAGCCGCGGCAATCCGGCTCAGCCGTTCCTCAATGCTGCGCTCGGGAGTGCTGCGCTCAACTGGGGCTTCCTGGACGCTGGCCAGGGCCAGCGCCGCCGCGCCATCGAGCGGTAGGGAGGCCAGTAGCAACAGGCCAAACAGATGGGAGCGGTTGAACAACGCCATGGCAGCAACGGAGAAGGGGGATCAGCGAACTGGTTCAGCGGGCGGTGGGAGCGGCCTGGTCTGCCGGAATCGGACGGATCGTCTCAACCCCCAGCAACACCGCCTCAAAGCTGGCGCGAATCGTGGCTTCGGGCAGGCCCGCGGCACTGCCAGGCCCCAGCCAACGGTTCACGGCAGCCACGGTGTCTGGCTGGCCATCGAGGTAGCCCAGCAACATCCGGGCGATCGCCAGGTTGACCAGATTGCGGAAGGCCGAATCGTTCTCGGCCAGCACGCAACTCACGGCGTAGGCCTCGTAGGGGAACTCGGGGGTGAGGGCCAGCCCCTGCAGCCCCTGTTGGCGCATCAGACCAGCCAGAACAAGCGTGTCTCCCACGACACCATCCACACCACCGGCCTTCAGGGCCGCAACGGCCGCCGGCAGGTTGTCGAAGGGGACGGCCGTGGCTTTGGGCTGCATGCCCTTCAGCTCGGTCTGGGCCAACGATTGGCGCACCACCGCGATCTTGCGGCCGGCCAGAGCCGCCGCGCTGCCATCGAAGCGACCGGCCGGGGCCAGCAGCCTCAAGCCTGAGAGCCCGATGGGCAGCGAGAAATCCACCTGCATGTCCAGCTCCCAGCTGAACGGCACACCGCAGGCCAGATCGGCCTGACCCTTGGTGATGCTGCCCACCAGGCTGGCGGGGTCAGCGATCGGCGCAAAGCGCACCGTCACGGGCTTGGCCACGGCCTGGGAGAGTTCGGCGGCGATCCGATCGGCCACCAGGAGGCCGTAGCCGCTGGGTTGTCCCTGGGGACCAACCACCATCAGGGGGGGCACATTGGCAAAGCCGCTCAGCACGAGCTGGCCGGTGCGCGCCGCCCGCTGCACGGTGCCCTCGGCCAGAGCCGCCGCCGGCATCGCGGCCAGCAGGGCCAGCGTGCCCGTGGCCACCGCCAGGGGGCGGCTCAGCCATCGCCAGGGCGTGATTCCCGGGGTGGAGCGTGCGCTGTGGAGTTGTGTCGCCACCCAGCCTCGGCATGAACTCCTGGAAGTATGGAGACAGTCGGCTCCGCTGCCAACGCGCCTCTCCTCAGGCGTCAAAGCGCATGCTCAGATCGAGCCAGGTGCTGCGGGTGATCGGCGCACTGGTGGAGATCAGGTCGATGCCGGTGGCCGCATAGGCCCGCAACTGGGCAGGCTGCACACCGGAGGCCTCCAGCACCAGCCGCCGGCCCTGGGCGAGCCCCCGCAGCTGGGGCACCAGCTCCTGCAACTCCTGGGGCGGGACTTCGTCGAGCAGCACCCCATCGGCCCCGGCCTGCACCGCGGCTACGGCCTCAGCGGCGGTTTCGGCCTCCACGATCACCGCTGCCGGCCAGGGCGCCGCCGCCCGCACCGCGGCCAGCGCCGCCGCCACCCCGCCGGCCCAGGCCAGGTGGTTTTCCTTGAGCATGGCGGCATCGTCCAATCCCAGGCGGTGGTTGATTCCGCCGCCACAGCGCACGGCGTATTTCTCCAACCGGCGCAGGCCCGGGGTGGTCTTGCGGGTGTCGGCCAGGCGCACCCCCGTACCCTCCAGCTCCGCCACCAGGGCTGCCGTCGCCGTGGCAATGCCGGAGAGCCGCATCGCCAGATTGAGGGCCGTGCGCTCCCCCGCCACCAGCGCGGCCGCAGGCCCCTCCAACTCCAGCAAGCGCTGCCCCGCCACCACCGGCTCGCCATCGGCCACCAACAGCCGCACCTGCACCGCCGGATCCAGCAACCGGAACAACGGCTCCACCAGCACGCCACCGCAGAACAGCCCCGGCGCCTTGGCCAACCAGTGGGCCCGGCCCCTGCAGCCAGCCAGCGCAACAGCCGAGAGATCGCCGCGGCCGAGATCTTCCGCCAACCAGGCGCGCAGCTGGGACTCGAGCTCCGGGGTGGTGGGCAAGTGGGCAGCGGGCATCACCCCTCCGGTCCGGGCCTTCCCATGATGGGCAGGGAGCCACCCTCGGATGGCATGGGGGGGATCGACCCGGCTGATTTGGATGGCAACCTGAGGCCATCCGCTGATCCGGAAGACCAGCATGACCCAACCCCGCTGGTGGACGAGCGGTGACCTCGACGGCTTCCTCGGCCTGGGGCTCGACAACCTGATCCAGATCCTGTTGATCGTGGCCCTGTGCCGGGGCGTGCTCGGCTACCCCGACAGCCTGGTGTTCGGCACGATCCTGCCGGCCACCGGCATCAGCCTGGTGGTGGGCAACCTGGCCTATGCCCGCCAGGCCTTTCAACTCGACCTGCGGGAGGGGCGCGACGACCGCACGGCCCTGCCCTACGGCATCAACACGGTGAGCCTGTTCGCCTACGTGTTCCTGGTGATGCTGCCGGTGAAACTGGTGTCCCTGAGCCAGGGACTGGGCGAGGCCGAAGCCGTGACCCTGTCCTGGCAGGCCGGCCTGATCGCCTGCCTGGGCTCGGGGCTGATCGAGTGTTCCGGCGCCTTCATCGGTAACGCCCTGCAGCGCTGGCTGCCCCGGGCCGCCCTGCTCTCCACCCTGGCGGGCATTGCCCTGGGCTACATCGCCCTGGGCTTCCTGCTGCGCACCTACGCCCAGCCGGTGGTGGGCTTGGCGGTGCTGGCCGTGATTCTGGTGGGGTACTACGCCCCGGTGCGCTGGCCCGTGCCCGCTGGTCTGGTGGCGGTGCTGCTGGGCATCGCCCTGGCCTGGGCCAATGGCCTGATCGACATGGATCCGGTGAGCTGGCAGCGCAGCACCGGCCTGATTGGGCTGCATCTGCCCCGGTTGCAGCTGGCGGAGCTCTGGCAGGCCCGGGGCCAGCTGGTGCCCTGGCTGGGGGTAATCGTGCCGATGGGGCTGTTCAACGTGATCGGCTCCCTGCAGAACCTGGAGAGCGCCGAGGCGGCGGGGGATCGCTACCCCGTGCGCAGTTCGATGCTGATCAATGGCATCGGCACCCTGGCCGCCGCCACCCTCGGCTCGTGCTTCCCCACCACGATCTACATCGGCCATCCGGGCTGGAAGGCGATGGGCGCCCGCATTGGCTACTCCTGGCTCAACGGCGTGGTGATGGCCGCCGGCTGCCTGCTGGGCCTGTTCGGGGTGATCGGCCAGCTGGTGCCGATCGAGGCGGGGATGGCCATCGTGCTCTACATCGGCTTGGTGATCGCCGCCCAGGCCTTCCAGGCCACGCCCCCGCGCCATGCCCCGGCCGTGGCCCTCGGACTGCTGCCGGGGCTGGCCGGCTGGGGGGCCCTGATGCTCAAGGCGGGGCTACGAGCTGGCGGCAGCGGCACCGCCGCCAACCCCTTTGGCCCCCAGCTGCTGGCGCCCCTGGCCCAGGCGGATGTGTGGGCAGCCGGCGCCTTCGCCCTGGAACAGGGCCAGATCATCACGGCGATGCTGCTGGCCGGGATGCTCGTGTATGTGATCGAGGCCCGGTTGCTGGCGGCCGCGGCCTGCGCCGGCATCGCGGCCGTGCTGGCCTGGTTTGGCGTGATCCACGCCTGGCAGTTCACCAGTGCCGACACGGTGCTGCAGCTGGGCTGGGGGGTGGGCCGCAGCTGGGCCCTCGGCTACGCCGTGATGGCCCTGGTGTTCCTCGCCGCGCGCTGGCGCCTCCGGCCTCAGCGCTGAGGTGGGGCAAGCCGCCTACTTGCCGATACAAAACCGCGAAAACACCCGATCGAGCACCGCCTCGCTCACCTCCGCGCCGGTGATCTCCCCGAGACAGCGCACGGCGGTGCGCAGGTCGATCGTCCAGAAATCCCAGGGCAGCTGCTGGGCGGCAGCCTCGAGGGAAGCCTCCAGGCTCAACGCCGCCGCGCCGGCCAGATCCCGCTGGCGGGCGTTGAGGGCCACCTGCACGCCCTCCAGGGAACCGGCGCCGCAGCGGCGCAGCAGCTCGGCCACCAGGGCGTCCCGGCCGGCGCCGCTGACCGCGCTGAAGCTCACATCCGCCGGGGCCCGCGCCCCATCCTCGGGCGGCACCAGGCCCACGGGCAGCGCGGCGGCATCGGCCTTGTTGCCGGCCACCAGGAGCACGGATCCCTCCGGTGCCAACGCGCGCAACGCCGCGTCCTCGGCGGTCCAGCCCGCACTGAGATCAAACAACAGCAGCACCGCATCGGCTGCCGCCAGGGCCTCGCGGGAGCGAGCAATCCCCAGCTGCTCCACCCGATCGCTGGTGGGGCGGATGCCGGCGGTGTCGAGCAGGGTGAGCGGCACCCCATCGAGCACCAGCTCGCTTTCGAGCAGGTCGCGGGTGGTGCCGGGCAGGTCGGTCACGATCGCCTTTTCCCGCTGGCTGAGCAGGTTGAGCAGGCTGGATTTGCCCACGTTGGGGCGTCCCACGATCGCCACCCGCAGCCCCTGCCGCAGCAGCTCCCCCTGACGCGCCTCCGCCACCAGCTGCTGCAGGGCCGCCCGCACCGCCTCCAGCTCCGCCACCACGGCCGCGGCATCGAGAGGCGGCAAATCCTCCTCGAAATCCACCCGGGCCTCCAGTTCCGCCAGCTGATCCAGCAGGCGCTCCCGCAGGGTGCCGATGCGCTGCTGCAGGCCACCGTCGATGCCGGCCATGGCCAGCTGGGCCGCCCGGCGGCTGCGGGCCGTGATCATCTCGCTGATCGCCTCGGCCCGGGTGAGATCCAGCCGGCCGTTGAGGAAGGCCCGCTGGCTGAATTCCCCCGGCAGGGCCCGGCGGGCCCCGGCCGCCAGCACCAGCTCCAGCACCCGCTGCACCGCCACCAGACCACCGTGGCAGTGCAACTCCACCACGGTTTCGCGGGTGAAGCTGCGCGGCGCCCGCATCAGCAGCAGCAGGGCCTCATCCACCCGTTCCCCCGAGGCGGGATCCACCACGTGGCCGTAGAGCACCCGGTGGCTTTCCCACACCTGCTGGCCAGGCGCCGCAAACAGCTGCCGGCCGATCCCCTCCGCCTCCGGGCCGGAGATCCTTACGATCGCCACACTGCCTTCGCCCGGCGCCACGGCCGTGGCAATGGCCGCAATGGTGTCCGTGGTCTGGGAGTCGTCTACACGCATGCCCCCATTTCAGCCCCACACCGCCCTGGGCCGCCGACTGCGGCGTCTGCTGGCCTGGCTGTGGCACCAGGAGGGCAGCCACGGCCAGCGGGCCCGGGGCCTGGCTGCCGGCTTGTTCTGCGGCTGCTATCCCTTCTTTGGCCTGCAGATGCTGCTCAGCGTGGCCCTGGCTTCAGCGGTGCGCGGCAACCACCTGCTGGCGGCGGCGGGCACCTGGGTGAGCAACCCGTTCACCTCGCTGCCGCTGTATTGGTTCAACTACCAGCTGGGCTGCTGGCTGATCGGGCCTGGGGCCGGCTGGCCCGGCCTCGACGACCTGCAGGCCGGCCGCGTCTGGCACAGCGGCGGGGGCTTCGTCAGCCGCCTGTTGCTGGGTTCAACCCTGGTGGGAGTGGCCTGCGCCCTGCTGGGAGGCTGGCTCTACTGGCAGTGGCTGGAGCGGGAACACCGGCGCGGCAAACGCCAGGGTTGATCAGGGGTTCGCCAGGCCTGGAAACACCATCAGGTCGATGTGGCCGCCCTCGGGGTGACGCCACTCCCGAAACTCCTCGGCCAGGGCGTGTTGCTCCCGGGGGAGGCACTGGGCCTGGAGGTCCTGGAGGCGCTGATGGACCAGGTCGAGGGTCTCATCGATCAGCTGGGCCGCCTGCTCGGAGGTCATGGCATGGCACGCGCGGGATGGGCCGTTTGTAGAAGGGGCCTCCGCCGGACGCAGTAGCCATCGTCACGGTGGCAGGGGCCTGTGCTCAGACCCTCACGCAGAAGCGGCGGCCAGAGGTGAGAAGATCAGAACCCATCAACTGGCGCTTGTGGCTGACGGCAAGGACTCCTCCCGGTCGGCACTGTCCGGACTGCTGCTGGTGCTGGGCTCGATCGGCGGCGTGGGCCTGCTGGTGTGGCTCACCCTGGTGATGCTCGACCTCAAGCACCTCAACACCTCGGGCTTCACCCTGCCTTAGCCAATCCCCGTGCGGGCGATGTCGAGCACATCCGCCATCGAGCGGATCTGGTTCATGGTGCTGGTGAGCTGGCCGGCACTCTCGAGCTCCACCCGCAGATCAATGCGGGCGGGCTTGCCGGGATTGGTGCGCACCCGGGCATCGCTGACGTTGATGCGGTGATCCGAGAGGCGGGTGAGGATGTCCTTGAGCACCCCCACCCGGTCCAGCACCTCAATGCGCAGCTGCACCGGGTAGCGGCGCGGCCGGGCTTCAACCGCCGGATTCCAGCGCACCGGCAGGCGCCGCTCAGCCGGCACCTGGACCACGTTGGAGCAGTCCTGACGGTGGATCGTGATGCCGTGGTTGCCCAGGGCCACCGCCCCCAGGATCGCTTCACCTGGCAGGGGGCTGCAACAGCCCCCCAGCCGGTAGTCGAGGCCCTCCAGGCCCAGGATCGGGCTGGCTCCCCCCGCCGATGCGGCCTGGGCCTCCGCCTGGGCACCGCGGGCCGCCGACACGTTGGCGGCCAGCTGCTCGTTGGTCAGCACCGGTGCCGCGGCCGCACTGGCCAACCGCAATTCCTCCCGCAGACGGTTGAGCACCTGGTGGAGGGTGACTCCGCCGAAGCCCAGGGAGGCCAGCAGGTCTTCGGTGCCGGTGAGGTTGCAGCGGCGCGCCACCTTGGCCATGGCCTGGCCATTGAGCAGGGCATCAAAGCCATCACGCCCCAGCTCCCGCTCGAGCAATTCGGTGCCCCGCAGGATGTTCTCCTCGCGATGGCTCGTCTTGTACCAGTGGCGAATGCGGTTGCGGGCCGTGGGGGTGGCCACGAAGTTGAGCCAGTCGAGGCTCGGGTGCGCCGTCTTGGCGGTGATCACCTGCACGAAGTCGCCGTTCTGCAGGGGGGTGGCCAGGGGGCAGAGCCGATCGTTGATGCGCACGCCCTGGCAGTGGTTGCCCACCTCCGAGTGGATCCGGTAGGCGAAGTCCACGGCCGTGGAGCCCTTGCGCAGACCCACCACATCCCCATTGGGGGTGAACACGAACACCTCCTCATCGAAGAGGTCTTCCTTGATCGAACGCAGGAAATCGCTGCTGTCGGTGCCACCGTCGTCCTTCTGCCAGTCGACCAGCTGGCGCAGCCAGTTGAAGCGCTCCGCATCGGCGCCGGAGGCGGCCGGAGAGCCGCCCTCCTTGTACTTCCAGTGGGCGGCGATGCCGTACTCGGCCACCTGGTGCATGTCGGTGGTGCGGATCTGCACCTCGATCGGTCGGTGCCGGCCGATCACGGCCGTGTGCAGCGACTGGTAGCCGTTGGGCTTGGGCAGGCCGATGTAGTCCTTGAAGCGCCCGGGAATGGGCCGGAAGGTGTCGTGCACCACCGCCAGGGCCCGGTAGCAGCTCTCGAGATTGGGGCAGAGAATCCGCAGGGCGGCCACGTCGAAGATTTCGTGGAAGGCCTTCTGCTGGCGCTGCATCTTGCTCCAGATGCCATAGAGATGCTTCGGCCGACCGCTCACCTCGCAATGGGCCAGCCCCACCGCGGCCAAGCGATCCCGCAAGAGCTGCACGGTGACCCCCAGCCGCTCCTCCCGCTCGCTGCGCTTGGTGGCCACCTGCTGCTGCACATCCCGGTAGGCCTCGGGCTCGAGGATCTTGAAGGCCAGATCCTCCAGCTCCCACTTGAGCCGGCCGATGCCGAGACGGTTGGCCAGGGGGGCATAGATCTCCCGGGTTTCCCGGGCGATGCGCAGCTGCTTCTCGGGCTTGAGGGCGCCGAGGGTGCGCATGTTGTGCAGGCGGTCCGCCAGCTTCACCAGCACGACGCGGATGTCGCTGGCCATGGCCAGGAACATGCGGCGCAGGTTTTCGGCCTGGGCCTCGGTGTGATTGGTGAAGTGGATGCCGCCGAGCTTGGTCACCCCCTCCACCAGGGCCCGTACCTCGGCGCCGAAGTGCTGCTCGATCTCCTCCGCCGTGACCTCGGTGTCCTCCACCACGTCGTGGAGGAAGCCGGCCGCAATCACACCGGCACTGGCGCCGATGTCGCGCAACAGGTCGGCGACGGCAACCGGATGAATGATGTAGGGCTCGCCGCTGGCCCGGAACTGGCCCTCATGAAGCTGAAAGGCGAAATCAAAGGCGGAGGCCAGCAGGGCCTCGGCGTCGGTGGGGCAACTCTCCCCGTCCCCCGGGGGCACGTGCTCGATGCAGCGCTGCAGCCACTCGGGCAGGGGCACGCCGTAATCGGCGGGGGTGCGGATCGGCCGGCGCAGGGGGGCAGCTGGAGGCACCGCGACTGAAACAGCCCCGGCGGTTGCGTCCAGATCAGGAACCGCCCTGAGCATTCCACCCTGCGGAATGCTTCCATCGTATGCAGCAGCCGCCAAGCTGGGGCCCATGGCCAGCCCTGTGCTTTCAATCGACAACCTGGTGGTGCGCTACCCCGATGCGGAGCGCCCCACCCTCGAGGGGTTGACCCTCAGCCTCAGTCCGGGCGAACGGCTGGCCCTGGTGGGTCCCTCCGGCTGCGGCAAGAGCACCGTGGCCCGGGCCGTGCTGCAGCTGCTGCCCCCTGGCAGCCAGTGCAGCGGTGGGCTGCTGCTGGCGGGGCAGGACCCCAGCCGGCTGCGGCGGTCGGCCCTGCGCCAGCTGCGCGGCGAAGCGGTGGGCCTGGTGTTCCAGGACCCCATGACCCGGCTGAATCCCCTGCTCACCATCGGAGATCACCTGGGCGACACCCTGGCGGCCCACCGACCCCAGTGGCGGCGGCGCCAAGTGCGGGAACGGGCTGAGCAGTTGCTGGAGCGGGTGGGGATCAACCCGAAGCGCTACGGCAGCTACCCCCATGAATTCAGCGGTGGCATGCGCCAGCGCCTGGCCATCGCCCTGGCCATGGCCCTCAGGCCGCCCCTGGTGATCGCTGACGAACCCACCACCAGCCTGGATGTGGCCGTGGCCGGTCAGGTGATGGCGGAGCTCACGGACCTCTGCCGCGAAGCGGGCAGCGCCCTGCTGCTGATCAGCCACGACCTGGCCATGGCGGGCCGCTGGTGTGACCAGATCGCCGTCCTCGACCAGGGCCACCTGATTGAACAGGCCCCTGCCCAGCAGCTGCTCACCGCCCCGGCCTCCCCCCTGGCCCAGCGGCTGGTGGCCAAGGCGCGGGAGCGGGAGGGAGCCGAAAGCCCCGCGCCGGCACCGGCACCGGCCCTGCTGGAACTGGAGGGCCTGCGCAGCTGGCACCCCCTGCCGTCCCTGCCCTGGCAGTCCCGCTGGCTGAAGGCCGTGGATGGCGTCAGCCTGCGGCTCCAGCAGGGCGAAACCATTGGCCTGGTTGGGGCTTCGGGCTGCGGCAAAAGCACCCTCTGCCGGGCCCTGATGGGCCTGGCACCGGTGCGGGGCGGCAGCGTGCGCCTGGAGGGCCGCAACCTGCTCAGCCTGCGCGGCGGGGCGTTGCGGCAGGCGCGGCGCGGCATCCAGATGGTGTTTCAAGACCCCCTGGCCTGCCTCAACCCCCAAATGGTTGTGGGGGAAGCGATTGCCGATCCCCTGCTGATCCACGGTCTGGCCAGCCGCCCCCAGGCCCGCCAGCGGGCGCGGGAGCTCCTGAGCGCGGTGGGGCTGACCCCCCCCGAGGCCTTTGAGAACCGCCTGCCCCGCCAGCTCTCGGGCGGCCAGCAGCAACGGGTGGCCATCGCCCGGGCCCTGGTGCTCGAGCCCAAGGTGCTGCTCTGCGACGAGAGCGTGAGCATGCTCGATGCGGAGGTGCAGGCCGACGTGTTGGCCCTGCTGCGCCAGCTCCAGGAGGGGCTGGGGCTGGGCATCCTGTTCGTCACCCACGACCTCTCGGTGGCCAGTGGCTTCTGCCACCGGGTGATCGTGCTGGAGGGCGGCACGATCGTGGAGGAGGGCCCCGGTGCCCGGCTGCTGCGCGATCCCCAGGCCGCGATCACCCGCAAGCTGGTGGAGGCCTGCCCGCGGCTACCGGCGCCGGCGTAACAGCTCCAGCAACCGCTCAAACACCTCCGGCAGGGGGGCCTCACACACCAGGCGCTCACGCGTGATCGGGTGATCGAGGCCCAGCTGCACCGCATGGAGGGCCTGGCCAGGCAGCTCGATCGGCAGCTTGCGGCAGCGGGAATACACCGGGTCGCCCACGATCGGATGGCCCATGTGGGCGCAATGCACCCGGATCTGGTGGGTACGGCCGGTGTCGAGCTTGAAGCGCAGCAGGGCGTAGTCCCCCAACCGCTCGATCAGGCGCCAGTGGGTACAGGCGTGGCGGCCGCTGTCGTCCTGCACCACGGCGTATTTCTTGCGGTCAGCCGGGTGACGACCGATCGCACCCACGATCGTGCCGGAGTCGGCCGCCGGCTGGCCGTGCACCACCGCCAGATACTGGCGCGAGGCGATCCGCTTCTGGATCTGCACCTGCAGCTTCACCAAGGCCTCCTGGCTCTTGGCCACGACGATGCAGCCGGTCGTGTCCTTGTCGAGCCGGTGCACAATCCCCGGCCGCAGCTCGCCGCCGATGCCGGGCAGGTCGGGGCAATGATGCAACAGGCCGTTCACCAGGGTGCCGTCCCTGTTGCCCGGAGCCGGGTGCACGGTGAGGCCGGCGGGCTTGTTGAGCACGATCAGGTGCGCGTCTTCAAAGAGCACATCCAGCGGCATCGCCTGGGCCACCAGGTAGGGGAGCGGCTCGGGCGGCGGCATCCACAGCTCCACCCCATCGCCCTCCCGCAACGGCGTCTTGGCCCGGCCGGTGATCCCGTTCACCCGCACATAGCCGGCATCAATGAACTTCTGAATCCGGGCGCGGCTCTGCTCGGGCCGTTGACTCACCAGCCAGCGGTCCAACCGCATCGGCAGCGGCTTGGGATAGGTGAGCGTCAGCAACTCCCCCTCGCCCTCTCCGAAGCCACTCATGAGGGCAGCTCGAGGGCCGGCAATTCCAGGGCAATGGCCCCCAGGCGGGCGCAGCGGAAGTCGTCGAGCACCTTGGTGGCCATGCGCAGGCTGTCGCCACTGGTGTGGCGATCGGCGGCCGCTGCCAGCCAACCCTCCACGTCGGGGCCGCCGCCGCCCAGGGCGCCGAGGGGGATGCCGTAGCGCTTCTCCACCAGGCCGGGGGCCACCCCGGCGGCGGGCTGGGCCTCCAGCAGGGTGAGGAGCTGCAGGAAGGCCAGGGCGGCGGCCTCGTTGTCGTAAGCGGCCTGGCCGATGTCGTCGCAGAGGGCCAGCCGCAGGGCGGCCTGCTGGTCGTCCAGGCGGGGCGGCAGCACGCCGGGAGCATCGAGCAGGTCCAGGTCCTGGCCCAGCCGCACCCAGCGCAGGCTGCGGGTGACACCGGCACGGCGGGCACTGTCCACCACCTTCTGGCGCACCAGCCGATTGATCAGGGCGGATTTGCCCACGTTGGGGAAACCGAGCATCAGGGCCCGCACCGGCCTCGGCTTCATGCCCCTCCCGGCCCGCCGGGCGTTGAGGGCCTCCCCGGCCCGGATGGCGGCCTGCTGCAGCTGTTTCACGCCGGTACCGGCCTTGGCGTCGCACCACCAGCAGGTCTGGTCCTGGGCCCGGAACCAGGCGGTCCAGGCCTGCCGAACCGGCGGCGGAATCATGTCCACCCGGTTGAGCACCAACAGGTGCTGCTTGCCGCTGATCCAGCGCTGCAAGCGGGGGTGGGAGGTGGCCAGGGGAATGCGGGCATCCCGCACCTCAATCACCAGATCCACCTTGGCCAGGTTGGCGTTGAGGGCCTTCTCCGCCTTGGCGATGTGGCCGGGATACCACTGAATCGCCGGGGCATTGACGCTCAGCGGCAGCGTCTGGGGCATCAGGGCACCACCAGCACCGGGCACGGCGCCAGCTGGATCACCCGGGCCGCGGTGCTCTGCTGGTCGCTCTCGATGGCGATGCCGCGGGTGCCCATCACGATCACATCGGCATTGATCTCGTCGGCCACATCGCCGATCACAAAGGCGGGCTTGCCCTCCCGCTCGATCACCTGGCAGCTCACGCCAGCCTCTTCAAAGCGGGTCCGGGCCTGCTGCAGCAGCTCCGCCACGGCGGCGGGATCGTCCTCACCGGGCTCCACCACCGACAGCAGCACCAACCGGCTGGCGTGCTGCTGGGCCAGTTTCAACGCCACTGCCGCCGTGTCCATCGCCTGGCGGCTCCGGTCGATGGGGAAGAGAACGGTGTCAAACATGGAGCAAGGACCGCGGGCAGGGCCGATGGGGGGCTGGAGGTTCAGTCTGGAGGGCGGCCTGGGATCCGGCCAGCAGGACGGATTGGGGGAAATCCGAAGGTGGGGGGCCGGAGGAGCCGCGGGGGCTAATCTCCCCCGGCAATTCCGTATTTCCCATACCTCCCATGGCGAAGCGCTCCCTGGCCAGCCTTTCAGCCGATGAGCTCCGCGGCAAGCGCGTGCTGGTGCGGGTCGACTTCAACGTACCGCTCGATGATGCCGGTGCCATCACCGACGACACCCGCATCCGGGCCGCCCTGCCCACCATCGCCCACCTGCGCGACAACGGCGCCCGGGTGATCCTGGCGGCCCACTTCGGTCGTCCCAAGGGCCAGGTGAACGAGGGCATGCGCCTCACCCAGGTGGCCGCCCGCCTCAGCGACCTGCTGGGTGTGCCCGTCACCAAGACCGACAGCTGCATCGGCGCCGATGCCGAGGCCCAGGTGGCCGCCCTGGAAGACGGCGGTGTGGTGCTGCTCGAAAACGTGCGCTTCTTCGCCGAGGAAGAGAAGAACGAAGCCGAGTTCGCCAAACAGCTCGCCGCCCTGGCTGAGGTGTACGTGAACGACGCCTTTGGTGCCGCCCACCGCGCCCACGCCTCCACCGAGGGGGTCACCAAGTTCCTCAGCCCCAACGTGGCGGGCCTCCTGATGGAGAAGGAACTCGCCTACCTGCAGGGCGCCATCGACGCGCCCAAGCGTCCGCTGGCGGCGATCGTGGGCGGCTCGAAGGTGAGCTCCAAGATCGGCGTGCTCGAGGCCCTGATCGACAAGTGCGACAAGATCCTGATCGGCGGCGGCATGATCTTCACCTTCTACAAGGCCCGTGGCCTCTCGGTGGGCAAGAGCCTGGTGGAAGAGGACAAGCTGGAGCTGGCCAAGGAACTCGAAGCCAAGGCAGCCGCCAAGGGTGTGCAGTTCCTGCTGCCCACCGATGTGGTGCTGGCCGACAACTTCGCCCCCGACGCCAACAGCCAGATCGCCAAGATTGAGGCCATTCCCGATGGCTGGATGGGCCTCGACATCGGCCCCGATTCCCTGAAGGTGTTCCAGGAGGCCCTGGCCGACTGTCAGACCGTGATCTGGAACGGCCCCATGGGCGTGTTCGAGTTCGACAAGTTTGCGGCCGGCACCAACGGCATCGCCCACACCCTGGCCGCCCTCAGCGCCCAAGGCACCATCACGATCATCGGCGGCGGCGACTCCGTGGCGGCCGTGGAGAAGGTGGGCGTGGCCGACCAGATGTCCCACATCTCCACCGGCGGCGGCGCCAGCCTGGAGCTGCTGGAAGGCAAGGTGCTGCCCGGCGTGGCCGCCCTGGATGAAGCCTGATTCGGGTGAAGCCTGATCAGAGCGTGCTCTGACCAGAGCCAACAGGGGGCTTAAACCCCCTGTTGCGGCGGGCGGGGGCCGGGATTTCCGCTCGGCAATCCAAAGCGGCGCTGCAGCTCCACCAGATCCGCCATCTGCTGGCGCCGCTGCTGCATGGTCTGTTGCAGCTGGGTGCGCTGGCAGCGCTCCACGGCGGCCAGGTCAGGGGCCGGCACGATGCAGCGTTCCGCCTGGCTGAGTTGCTCCAGGCGCTGACGGGCGCTGCGCTGCTCCAGGTCGCGGCGGGCGGCGAAATACTGGCGGCGCTGGCTGGCACTGAGGCGACTCATCGCTTCGGCCTGCTGGCGCTGCATCGCCTCGCGGCGCTCCGGGTTGCGCCACTGCTGCTGGGTCTTGGTCTGGGTCTGGGCCAGCAGCGGGCTGCTGCAAAGCAGCGCCAGAGCTCCGGCCAGCAACCCAGAGCTGGAGGGCAGGCAGCGGACCAAAGAGGGAGGGAGCATGGTGAGAGGAGCTCAGGGATTCAGCTGGGCCTTGTCGGCCACCACCAGCACCCGCTTGGTGGCACTGATGATGCCCTTGGGATGCACGAGCAGCACCGCCCAGGTCTGGCTCCCGGGGGTGAAGGGAGCCTGCACCGACTTGAACAGGCCACCCCCGCCCAGGGCGCCCAGCTGCAGCTCGGGGCTCTCCAGGGCATTGACCTGCTGGCCGGTGAGGGCCACCAGGCCCCCGGCGGCCACGGCCCCCTCCAGGGGCTCGTCGAACAGCACGTCGACGTCGTAGCGCTGGCCCGTGAGCACCGCATCCGGGATCAGCAGGCTCACTGGCAAATCGGTCTCCCCACTGCGCAGCAAGGACTGCTCCCGCACCACGGTCTGGCCATTGATCAGCCCCCCGCTGCTCGTGAGCACCAGTTGCTGCTGGGCCTCCAGCCGGTAGCGGGTGGGGCCCTCCTCCCGACTGCCCCGCACCTGCAGCTGCACCGTGCTGCGGCCATCGCGCAGGGGCGCTCCGGGAGCGATCTGCCAGCGGGCATCGGGGAATTGGCGCAACAAACTGCGGCGGCGCAGTTCCACCAGGGTGACGTCGAGGCCCGGACCGTTCTCGATCACGGACGCCAGGGCACCGGTGCCATTGAGGGCTGCCTCCAGGGCCTGCAGCTGGGCCGCCGTGGGAGGGGCCGCCAGCGCCGGCAGGCCAACGGCCGCCAGGACACCCCCCGCAGCCACCCCCAGGATTCGATCACAGCAGCCGGGCAGGACCCGGCGCAAGGGCTGAAGGCGCGGCATCGCGGCGGCGGAAACCGCTTTTAAGTTAGGCGCGCTCCAGCCATCCGGCCCAACCCCCTCGCCCATGCCCAGGCTCTTGATCGCTGCCAGCGGCACCGGCGGCCACCTGTTTCCCGCCTTGGCCGTGGCCGATGCCATGCCCGCCGGCTGGAGCGTGCAGTGGCTGGGGGTGCCCGACCGCCTGGAAACCCAACTGGTGCCCCGTCGCTATCCCCTCCACACCGTGCGGGCCGGAGGCCTGCAGGGGCGGGGCCTGCGCAAGCTGCTCAACCTGCTGCAGCTGCTGCAGGCCACCCGCTCGGTGCGGCGGCTGATCCGCCGCGAACAGATCCAAGCCGTTTTCACCAGCGGCGGCTACATCGCGGCTCCAGCGATCCTGGCGGCCCGGTGGTGCGGCGTGCCGGTGGTGCTGCACGAGAGCAATGCCGTGCCAGGCAAGGTCACCCGCCTGCTCGGCCGCTTCTGCACCCAGGTGGCGGTGGGTCTCCCCCAGGCCGCCGCCCGCCTGCCCCGCTGCCGGCCGGTGGTCACGGGCACGCCGGTGCGGCAGGCCTTCCTCGAGCCTGCCCCCCTGCCCGCCTGGGTGCCTGCGGGGCCGGGACCGCTGCTGCTGGTGATGGGCGGCAGCCAGGGGGCCGTGGGGCTCAACCGGATGGTGCGGCCCCTACTGGCTCGGCTTTCAGCGGCGGGGGTGCGGGTGGTGCACCTCACCGGCAGCAACGACCCCGAGAGCGGCCAGGTCCTGCCGGAGGGAGTGGTGGAGCGGCCGTTCAGCGACGACATCCCGGGCCTGCTGCAGCACGCCGATCTGGCCGTCAGCCGCAGCGGCGCCGGCGCCCTCAGCGAGCTGGCCGTGTGCCGTACGCCCGCCGTGCTGGTGCCCTACCCCGCGGCGGCCGACCGCCACCAGGATGCCAACGCCGCCGCCGCCGCCGAACTGGGGGCCGCCGTGATCGTGTGGCAGCACCCCCCCGGCGAGCCGGCGCTGGAGCAGGCCCTCTGGCGCCTGCTGGGGCCGCGGCTGCGGGGTGCGGCCGCCGCCCGTGATCCCCTGGTGGACATGGCCGCCGCCATGGAAGCGCTGGCGGTGCGCGATGCCGATCGGCGGGTGGCGGGCCTGCTCAGCGGCTCAAGGCTGGTTTCCCAGGCGGGGTGAGCCCTAGCCCTGGGCCCATTCCTGTTCCAGAGCCCTGAGGAGACGCCGATTGCCGCGACGGCCCTGGTAGCCGATGCGCAGCCAGTGCTCCCCCAGCCCGTCGAAGGAGCGGCAGTCACGCACCAGGATCCGGTGGCGGCACTCCAGACGCTCGCGCAGGGGCTGCAGGGACACCTCACCCCGCACCAAGAGGTAATTGGCCGCCGACGGCAGCGGCGTGAGCCCCGGCAGAGCCGCCAACTGGGCGGTGAGCCAGGGCCCCTCCCGCGCCACCCAGCCCTGCACCCGGGCCGTCCAACGCCGCCAGCCGGCGGGATCGGCCAGCAGGGCCTCGGCCACCGCCACCGCCAGGCCGTTAACAGGCCAGGGATCCCGCCAGCGGGCCCAGCGGGCCAGGCGCTCGGGGTGGCCCAGGGCGTACCCCAGCCGGAGCCCGGCAATCGACCACAGCTTGGTGAGACTGCGGATCACCACCAGGTTGGGGTGGCGAGGCACCAGGGGGATCAGGGACTGCCGCTCTCCATCGGGCACCAGGGGTAGGAACGCCTCATCGGCGATCACCAGGGCAAAGCGCTCCAGCAGCGGCTCCAGGGAGGCCCGGCTCCAGAGGGCGCCGGTGGGGTTGTGGGGGTTGGTGAGCCAGAGCACGGCCCCGGCAGGGGGATCGGGGAAGGCCTGGGGTGCCACACCGGCCTGGAGCGGGAGGGGCTGGTGCTGCCAGGCCCCGCCCCAGCAGGCCAGGGCCCGGGGATAGTCGGCAAAGCCCGGCTGGGGCAGCACGCTCAATCCGGCCGCGGCCCCATCCCGGGCCGCCCAGGTGAACAGCTCCGCCGCCCCGTTGCCCGGCAGTAGCCAGTCGGGCCCCAGAGCCTCCAGACCCGCCCCCTGATGGCACTGGGCCAGGGCCGTGCGCAGGGCGCCGTAATCCCGATCGGGATAGCCCCGCAGCGATGCCCCAGGCGCAAGGCCCAGGGCCGCCTGCAGCAGCGGCCAGCGGGCGGCCCACGGTGGCCCAAAGGGCACCAGGGAGGCGCTGGCATCCAGCAGCTGGGAGGGCCGACAACCCAGGCGTGCCGCGGTGGCAGCCAGGTTGCCGCCATGGCGCTCGAACGGGCCCGTCGTCATGGTCGCAACCTAGGAGCCGCCACACCGGCAGGCGAGCCCGCCACAATCAGGTTTCCCCGATCGGGCCCCGTGGCCAGCCGACCGCTGCAACCGCTGATCACCGCCATCGGCCGGGTGCTGCTGGGCAAGGAAGAGCCGGTGAAGTTGGCCCTGGCCTGCCTGCTGGCCCGGGGCCACCTGCTGATCGAAGACCTGCCCGGCATGGGCAAAACCACCCTGGCCGAAGCCCTGGCCCGGGGATTCGGGCTCAGCTTCAAGCGGGTGAGTTTCACCAGCGACCTGCTGCCGGCGGATCTCACCGGCATCAATGTGTTCGACGCCGCCAACACCCGGTTCCACTTCCAACCCGGCCCCCTGTTCAGCCAGGTGCTGCTGGCCGATGAGATCAACCGGGCCAGCCCCCGCACCCAGAGCGCCCTGCTGGAGGCGATGGCGGCGGGGCGGGTGAGTGTGGACGGGGTGAGCCACCCCCTGCCCCAGCCCTTCCTGGTGATCGCCACCCAGAACGGCATCGACCAGGTGGGCACGGCGCCCCTGCCGGAATCCCAGCTGGATCGCTTCCTGATGCGGCTCAGCCTGGGCTTCCCCAACCGCGAGGCCGAGCGCGCGCTGCTGAGCGGCGCGGCCCTCCCACCCGCCAGCCTGGAGCCCATCAGCAACCCTGCCGGCCTGTTGGAGCTGCAGGGGCAGGCCGCCGCCCAGCATTGCTCCACCGCCCTGCTCGACTACGTGCTCGACCTGGCCGCCTTCAGCCGCCGGGGCGACCAGCCGGGCCCGGGCCTGTCGCCGCGGGCCTGTCAGGGCCTGGTGGCCGCGGCGCGGGCCTGGTCGCTGCTGGAGGGGCGGGACCACGTCACCCCCACCGACGTGCAGGCCGTGCTGCCGGCCGTGGCCAACCATCGCCTGCAGCGGGATGCCGCTGCCCTGCTGGCCGGAGTGGATGGGCTTCGCTGACCTGCCACTTGATCTGGAGCGGTGGGTCAAACCCCAGCGGGGCGAGCACCTGCGGCTGGGGCTGCGCAACCTCTACATCCTCCCCACCCGCTTCGGCTGGCTCTGGCTGGCGGGCAGTGGCCTGCTGCAGCTGGTGGCGATCCAGAGCCAGCGCAACGGTCCCCTGCTGCTGAGTTTCCTGATGCTGGGGCTGTGGCTGCTGGCCCTACCCCTCACCCACTTCAACCTGCAGGGGCTCGACCTCCAGGCCCTGCCACCCACCGGGGGATTCGCCGACGAGCCCCTCGCCTATCGGCTGCTGGTCCGCAGCCGCGGCAGCCGCGACGCCGTGCAGCTGGGGCCGCGGCGGCAACCGCCCCCACCGCCACAGCGCCTCAACGGAGGCGAAGCGGTGTTGACCGTCACCTGGCACAGCGCGCGCCGGGGCCTGCAGACCCCCGGATTGCTCCGGATCCAAACCACTGCACCGCTGGGGCTGTTCCGCTGCTGGAGCCTGTGGGAGCCACCACTTCCCCAGCCCGTCTACCCGGCCCGACGGCCGGGCCCCGTGGCCGCCGCCCCCGGGCCCTCGGGCAACGGTGACCAGCAGGTGGCCGCCACCCCCCACCAGCAGGGCAGTGCGTCGTGGCACGATCTGCGGCCCCACCGCCCGGAGGACGGCCTGGGCCGGCTGGCCTGGAGGTCCCTGGCCCAGGGGCTGGGGAAGCAGACCAAAGTGTTTGCCAGCGACAGCCCTCCGGCGGCCCGACTCAGCCCCGCGCCCGGGGTGCCGATCGAGCGGGCGCTGGAGCACCTCAGTGCCGAGATCTGGCGCCGCAGCCAGGCCGGCGAAGCCTTCGGCCTGGACCTGGGCTCGACGCACCTGGCTCCAGCCACCGGGCCGGACCACCGCGACCGCTGCCTGCTGGCCCTGGCCACCCACGGCACCCCATGAGCCCCTCCGCCCGCTGGCTGCAGATCCTGGGTCTGGCCGTGCTGGGCGCGGGCCTGCCCGGCCTGGATTTCGGCGCACCCCTGGGCTGGCTGTCGGCCGGACTGCTGCTGCTGGCGGCCCTGAAGCTGGCCGAGGCGCGCAGCCTGCAGGAACGGCGGCTGGTGAGCCTGCTCACCCTGATCGGCTGCGGGGTGCAGGGGGCCCAGCAGCCAGAGCTGCTGCCCAGCGTTCTGCAGCTGCTGGGCACCGGCCTGGCCCTGGCGGGCCTGCTTGCCCTCGAGGTGGGTGCAGGGCTGAGCTGGCGGGCCCTGCTGCGCCGCAGCCTGACGGTGCTGGTGGCCGCCCTGCCAATGGCCCTGCTGCTGTTTCTGCTGGTGCCCCGGCTGGATCCGCTCTGGACAGCGCCCAACCTGCAGGGCTCCGGCGCCGCGGTCACGGGCCTGAGTGCCGACCTCGACCCGGGCAGCATCGCCAGCCTGGCCAACGACGAGGCTCCGGCAGCCCGGGTGAGCTTCAGCGGCAACACACCCCCAGACCCGCAAGGGCGCTACTGGCGGGTGATCGTGCATGAGCGCTTCGACGGCCGCCGCTGGAGCCGTCTCGACGAACCGGCGACCGCCGCTGTGCCCCAGGCCACCCCCCCCGGCAGCGCCGAGGGTGCAGCAACCCCCAGCCAGGTGTGGCTGGCGGAACCCAGTCCCGTCCAGGCCCTGCCCTGGGCCGGAACCGGCCAGGGCAGCCCCAGCCAGCTGCGGGTGAGCCCGGGCGGGGAACTGCGGCGGCAGCTGCCTGGAAGGGAACGGCTGGCCTATCTCCTGCGGGATGTCGACCGGCCCCAGCCCTGGCAGCAACGGCCGCCCACCCTTGTGGACCTCACCCTGCCGGTAGGCAGCAACCCCCAACTGGAGGCCTTGGGGGAGCGCTGGCGCGCCCTGCCCCAGCCGGAGCAGCGGCTCGCCGCCGCCGAGGCCTGGTTCACAAGCCAAAACTTTCGCTATAGCCGCACCCCCGGCGTCCTGCCAGCCCGCCAGGGCCTGGACGTGTTCCTGTTTGAACGCCGCGAAGGCTTCTGCGGCCACTACGCCAGCGCCTTCACGGCCCTGATGCGGGCGGCGGGGGTGCCGGCCCGGGTGGTGAGCGGGTATCTGGGCGGCCGCTGGGTGCAGCCGCTGGGAGGCACGCCCTACCTCGACCTCCGCCAGAGCGACGCCCATGCCTGGAGCGAGGTATGGCTTCCCAACCGGGGCTGGCAGCGGGTCGACCCCAGCGCCTGGGTGGGAGCCAGCGCCTCCAACCCGGCCGGGGCGGCCCGTAGCGCCGCAGGCCCCGTCAACCTGCAGGGCTGGCGCCGGGGCATCCAATGGCTGCAATGGCAGTGGTGGGGCTTGGATCTGGCCTGGAACCGCTGGTGGCTGGGGTTCGACCAAGCCAGCCAGGAGGCGCTGCTGGAACGCTTGTTTGGCGATCAACGCCAGGGCCTGGGCCTGGTGCTGTTGGGAGGCGCCGGGAGCCTGCTGGCCCTGGGGATCGGCTGGCTGCAGTGGCTCCAGGCACCGGCCCGGGGCGACCGACTGGACCGGGATCTCAGGGCCGTGATCCGCCGCCTGCAGCAGGCGGGGATCGAGCCAGCTCCGGGCGAGACCTTCGAGCAGCTGTGCCTGCGGGCCGGTGAACGCCTCCCGGCCAGCAGGGAAGCCCTACAGGAGCTGGGCCGATGCCACAGGCTGCTGCGCTTTGCCCGTCTCGAGCCAACGGCGCGAGCTCGACACTGGGCCGCCTGGCGAACAGCCCTGCGCTCCCTACAACGCAGCCCCAAAAGCACGCTATAAGCCGTGAATTCAGGGTGAGTGCCATGCCCAAGCGCGTCCTGTCTGCCGTCCTGATGGCCCTGGGCCTCGGCCTGCCGTTGCCGGCAACTTGGGCGGGTTCCAACGACCTGATCCAACTGCTGGACACCCGCAACTGCCGCAGCTGCAAGCTGCAGGACGCTGACCTCGTGCATGCCGATCTGCGCGATGCAGATCTACGGCAGGCCCAGCTGCAACGGGCCAACCTCGGCCAGGCCCGCCTGGATGGGGCCCAACTCTCCGGGGCCAACCTGAGCTTCACCAGCCTCACCGGCGCCTCGCTGCGGGGGGCCGACCTGCGGGGAGCCCTACTGGATGGCACCGATCTACGGCAGGCCGACCTCAGTGGTGCCCTACTGGACCCAGGAGCCCTGTCGCGCAGCCACTGGCAGCGGGCCACCGGCATCCCCGCCGTGCAGCTGAGCTACGCCGAGCTGCACAACGCCGCGGCTGAAGCGGCCCAGCAGGGGCGCTATCCGGAAGCCGAACAACTCTTTGGGGATGCGATCCGCAAGGACCCGAATGCCGCCATCAGCTGGGTAGCCCGGGGCATTTGCCGCAGCGAACAGGGGAAAACCCAACTGGCCGCAAGCGACTTCAACTACGCCGCCAGCCTCTACAGCCAGGGGGGGGAGTTGGCCCAAGCCGAGCAACTGAAACAGGCGGCCGAAAAACTGGCCAAAGGTGCCGACTCCAACGGCGAGGGCGGCAACGGGGCCGGCAGCAAAGCGCTGGAAGGCCTGCTGTCGGCCTTCCAGTTCCTAGCACCTCTCGCCATGAAAGGGCTTCTACCGCTGGGTTTATGAAGCCCCCCGGCAACGGTTACGGCCGAAACTCATACCAATCGAGGTCACTGACGCCTCCGATAGGTTGGGGCCGACTCGTACCCACAGCCACGTAGAGCAAATCAGGCCGACCAGAGCGAATCTTCAGCCCCGAACCCAGGGCCAGTTCCCTGCTTTGGCCCGGTTCCAGAATGGTATCGAGCACCTTTTCCCCCTCAAGCCGCTCCACCCGCACCCAGCTCTGTCCACCCCGGGCCTCCAGGCGAAGCGTGGCAAGAATGGCCGGCAACGGACGCTGGCCAACGGTGGGTACGGGAGAGCGGTCGACCACAGGCAGGGAGCGACGACTCAGCAGTTGGGGCAGGCCCAGCACTATCAAGGCCAGAACCAAACCGGCGCCAAGAGCAACGGACCTCTGGCGAGCCTTGGGGGATCGGAACCGAAACACAATCCCTGACCGGCGCGAGCGGCGACGGGACGGAGAGTCGCTGGGAGGTGACTGGAAGCGGGGCAAACGCACATCCGCCCAACTTCTGGGGGCCGGAGCGGGGGGCACTGCAGCGGCGGGAGGCAAGGCCTCAGGCACCCTGGGTTGCGCCAGGGCGCGGGAGACCTGCTCTTGCAGAGCCTTGCGCTCATCGAGCAGATGGCGGATGTCCTCAGCAACACTGCGGACCCTCTGGCGGAATTTGTCTTCGTAAATGCCAGGAAGTTCGTTGAGCAGGCCTTGGTATTGCTCCAGCTCAGCTTGAGCTTCCGCCACTTGACGCTCAAGATCTTCTATCGCCTGTTGGCTCTGCAGAGAATCCTCTGCGGGCAATGAAGATTCTGGATCGGCCATGAAAGCACCGGGGCCTAAGTATTCATAGGGTAACTAAGAGCACTTTAATCAAGCAGAATGACTCTTAAGCTGCCTTAATAGGAAGATGAACCCATAAATTCCCGGGCTTGGGGAGTCGAAGGTTGGTATCCATAGCCAAATCCTCCCCCATCACCGTCGCTAAGAATTCTTGGAGTGACCATAATAACAAGCTCGCGCTTGTCCCTACCACCAGCGCTACCCCTAAAGAACTGGCCAATAAAAGGGATATCTCCCAAAATGGGCCACTTTTGGACAGCCTGGGTATCACTGTCAGAAATTACACCGGTCAAAATAAGAGTCTGGCCATCCCTAATCCTCGCATTACCAGTATCAAGACGGCGAACCGCCAAAATATCAATGAAACCACAGTTTTCAACTCTCTGAGTACGCGTCGAGGCAGTCACAGATGGCGACATCGCAAATGTAACAAATCCATTGTCATCAATTTTTAACACTTTTGCGCCCAAAGTTAGCCCAGAGATGCCAAACTGAGGCTGACAAGAATTAGGCGCACCATTTTGACCCGGCGATACTGTATAGTTTGTTATAACTTGCTCTCCAACAGTTACAAATGATTCATTTGCCCGCGGGCGACCGATAGTAGCTCCGGCGGAACCTCCACCTGACTGACTAACCGTCGCAGCGACCTCAGCACCCCCAGCCAATTCACCACTTTCTTCGCTAAGAATGAGAGTAGGACTAGCGAGAATCTTAGTACTACGAGACTGAATAGTAGCCTTGACAAGATTATAAAAATTATCCGCCGAATAAGCAGTTCCAGGATTAACAGGAGCCGGCGCCAGGGGAGGGATTATACCTTGATTAGCTGTGTCGCCAAATATCGGCTTGGCGTTACCAGCTCCACCAGAGATAGTATTAAACTGATCTCCGGTGGGAGGCAAGAAGCTTCCAGTAGCGCCTATCAAACTACCAGCATCATTGACTATGAATGAGTTACCCGCTTTAAAAGCAAAGCTGTTAGAAATAGCCGAATCATTCTCAAGAGTCACATCCAGGATCTGAACCGAAAGGGCAACCTGCCTTTGGCGAAGATCAAGCTGGCGCAGATACTGCTCTGCAACAATTACCAAAGACGAATCGCCAACAAGCGTAATGGTACTTAATCGTGTATCCGTGGTAGCTCGCAGGCCAACAAGCGGGCCGGAAGCAGCTCCATAAGCTTCAACCGTGGTCTGTGTACTCGACTGAGTCGTTTGCGAGTTCGCAGCCGAAGAAACTGCCTCACCCTGAGCAACACCTTGGGTAACAGCAGTCGTAACAGTATTCGTCTTGGTCACTGACGCACCAAGATTCGCCAAATAATCGGCAGCCGAATTCGCATTAACCTGATTGAGCCTGTAAACCTTGGAAAGTTGCGGCCCAAAACTTTTAGATAAAGCGTTACGTCCTGCAAAAATCATATTGCCTTCTTTTTTACCCTGCAACCCCGCAGCAAGAAGAGTAGAGTTTAGCGCTCTAGAATAGCTTTCTCCTCGAAATGATATCGACACATTGCCAATAGCAGGGGCTGCCTGGATTGCTTGTCCGGCAAGAGATGAATCTTCCAAGTAAACAAATCCATAGCCACCCAGCTGGGCCAGGGCCATCAGGGCATCCTTGGCTGGCGCATTCTTAAGGGTCATGGTGACCGGCGGGCCGCTCACATTGACGTAACCAGGATTCCGGAGCGTCATGGTGCCCACGGCCATATCCCCGAGGGGCGGTGCCACAGCCCGGGGCTGCAGCGGCGGGGCATAGGTGGGCAGTGGCACCGCTCCTGGCTGGCTGAGATCCAAACGATTGGTCTGCAGCGAAGCCTGGGGAGAGGAGGGGAACGTGAGGATCAAATTCACCCCATCGGCACTCACCACCGGACGGGCCATGGAAACGCCAGGCATCGGCGTCACGGAGAGGTTGTAACTCGTGCCGGAGCCATCCAGGCTGACGGACTGGAAGCCGAGCTCGGGCAGGGAGAGACGCTGGGGGCCAGAGCGGAGGCCTGAGGGCGATGCCGTGGTGAGCTGGCCCTGCCAACCGTTAGCCCTGGACGATTGCTGCAACTGGGGGGCGGGGCCGGCACCTTCCAGCACGAGCTCCACAGCATTGCCCAGCCGGCGCACCTGGAGCTGCAGGGGCCCACTGCTGGCGGTCCGTGGCGAGCCTGCTGCAGGGCTGGAGACAGGCGCTGCCCCGGCTGCAGTTTGACGCGGTGCCGCTTGGCTGGAGGCCTCAAGCAGAGCAAACGCCGGAACAGCTGTGGCCACCGCGGCCGTAGCAAATCGCTGCCAAAGATGCCTGCCCAACGTCAATGCCACAACTTTGGGCGGATCTTACCGAAAGAGTTTCTCCAAGGCCAGAGCTGGGCTGGGGTTTGTTAGTTCTTCGGTGCAGCCGTAGAAGTGGCCCCAGGGGCAGCAGCTCGGTAATAGGTGAACTGCAACTTCAGCTCCGTCTTGGCCACCGCTGGTGCCGCTGCTGGCTGACCAGCAGCCGGCTGGGGAGCACTGGGGAGGGCGACTGCGGCCAGGGCCAGGTTGCTCTGGGTGACCAGAACCGTGAGCTTCTCGGTAGCCCGCAGGAACGCCAGCAGGTTCGGATAGGGGCCCTTGGCCGTGATCAACACTTTCTGAGCCTGGAGACCGGCTGCTTCCAGGGGGGTCTGGGGCGGCGGGGGTGGAGCCCCATCTCCCTTTTTGGCGGCATCCGGCGGCGGCGGGGGTGGCGCAACCACCGGCTCATACAGATCCAACTGGACTCCCAGACGGGAGGCCTCCCGATCGAGCTGGGCCAGGAAGGTGGCCAGCTCGCCGCTGCCCTGAATCATTTGCAGGAGCTGGGCCTGATTGCGTTCGGCCTTGCTCTGGGCGGCCGAGGTCTTGGCAATCTGGGCCCGGAGCATGGGGATCCGAGCCTGAAGTTCCTCGAGCTGGGCCAGCCGTTCGCTGTCAGCCTGAAGCCGCAGCCACTGGGGAACGGTGGCAAAGCCGACGATCAATCCCGTCACCAGAACTCCAATACCAATCGGAACGCCGAGCAGCAAGCGCTGCTGCAGTGTGGTTGTTTTGGGGTTTGCAGCGTCCTGAAGATTGGTCATTAGAGCAGTCCCTCCTTCTGCAAGAGATCCAAGCGGCGAACGAGACCCTCAGCCCCGAGCTGAGTGAGAATTTGTTTCTCGGCCGCGGGGCTGATCGGGGGTCGGAAGTTGACAACAATTTCAAAATTCACCGGCCCAACGACCGGTCCCTGCGTTGCCGGAGCTGGACTGGCGGCATCGGCCCCGCGGGAAGCTTTGACCATCGTCACTCCGTTGGGATCGACGAGGGGTGAGCGCTTCAACTGGAGCTGGAAGGCATTGATCTTGTTATTTTGATGGTGTTGTAGTGATTTTGTGT